>JAUXVE010000010.1 GCA_030680415.1 Rubrivivax sp. | reverse complement strand
CGCACTCCGCGTTGCAAATGCTCGCCGGGGCCCCACCCCGGCTGCGCTTTGCGCCTTGATTGCGGCTGTTCTGGGGGCTTACGCGGGTGCATGGGATTGCCTCTCAACCTCTCAGTCGTGCTTGATGGCCACGGTCTTCAGCACCGAAAACCCGTACAGCGCCTCGAAACCCTTCTCGCGCCCGTGGCCCGAGTGCTTGACGCCGCCGAAGGGCAGTTCGATGCCGCCGCCGGCGCCGTAGTTGTTGATGAAGACCTGGCCGCATTGCAGCCGCCGCGCCAGGCGCAGCGCGCGGCTGCCGTCGCGCGTCCAGACACCGGCCACTAGGCCGTAGGGCGTGCCGTTGGCAATGGCCAGGGCATCGGCCTCGTCGTCGAAAGGGATCAGCGCCTGCACCGGCCCGAAGATCTCTTCCTGCGCGATGCGGTGGCCGGGGTTCACGTCGGCGACCAGCGTCGGCGGCACCCAGAAGCCGCCTGCCGGCAGGCCGGCCGGCAGGCTGGCCTGGGCCGCGACGTGCAGGCCGCTGTCGCGCACCAGCGCCAGGTAGCCCTGGATGATGTCCTGCTGGCGGCGCGAGATCACCGGCCCCACGTCGGGGTCGCCGATCGCCGGGCCGACGCGCAGGGCACGGTAGCGCTCGGCCATGCGCTGCACCACGGCGTCGAACACGGGACGTTGCACCAGGATGCGCGAGGCCGCCGAACACGTCTGCCCGGCGTTCTGGATGCCGGCGTTGACGAGGAAGGGCAGCGCGGCGTCGAGGTCGGCGTCGGCAAAGACGAGTTGCGGACTCTTGCCGCCGAGTTCCAGCGTCACCGGCACCGCGTTCCTGGCCGCCGCGGCCTGGATCAGCGCGCCCACGGCGACCGAGCCGGTGAACGAGATGTGACGCACGCCCGGCTGTGACGCCAGCGCGGCACCGGCCTCATCGCCCAGGCCCGGCACCACGTTCAAGGCCCCCGCCGGCAGGCCGGCGGCTGCGGCGATGCGCGCGAAGGCCAGCGCCGTGAGGCAGGCCTCCTCGGCCGGCTTGAGCACGCAGGCATTGCCCATGGCGAGCGCGGCGCCGACGCTGCGGCCGATGATCTGCATCGGGTAGTTCCAGGGCACGATGTGCGCCGTGACGCCATGCGGCTCGCGCAGCGTGAACGCGGTGTAGCCGTTGGCGAAGGGGATCGTCTCGCCGTGCACCTTGTCGGCGGCACCGCCGTAGAACTCGAGGTAACGCGCCAGCGCGACGGCGTCGGCGCGGCCCTGCTTCAGCGGCTTGCCGACGTCCAGCGCCTCCAGCCGCGCCAGTTCGTCGGCCTGCGCCAGCACCAGCGCGCTCATCTTCGACAGCACGCGGCCGCGTTCGGCAGCGCTCAGCGCGCCCCAGGGGCCGGCCAGTGCAGACTGCGCCGCGGCGACCGCGGCGTCGATGTCGTCGGCGCCGCCACGGGCGATGTCGGCCAGCGGCGCGCCGCTGGACGGGTCGAGCAGCGGCAGCCTCAGGCCGCCGGCGGCACGCTGCCAGCGGCCGCCGATGAAGACCTGCGTGGTGTCGAAAGGAATGGCGCTCACTGGACTAACCTCCGCGCTGCGCGCTCCGGGATGAGCGCTTGGGAGCGGCCCGGCGCGCTCACGGCAGCTCCTCACAGATGCGGGACATCATAGTCCGCCGCCCGACGCGAGACGCCCGCTCCAGCGCCGGTGCGTGGGAACGGCCGCCATGGTTCGCCCCGGCTTCACACGCGGCCGCGCTGACCCTAAACTCCGCACCGCGACGGCCGATATACCGGTGGCTGGACGTCGCCGGAGAAGTCGCCGTGAAACTACCTTCCCTGCTGGGTGCATCGTTTGCCATCCTGATCGCCGTGCTCGCGGGTCCGAGCGCGGCCTACGAGTCGGCGCCCACGGCGTCGACCTCCGACGGCTACGTGCGTCATCTCGCCGGCCTGATCAACGACTACCGGGAACGCAACGGCCTGGGGCCGCTGGCCTTCGCCGGCGAACTCGCGGCACTGGCCGGCGAACACAGCGAGAGCATGTCCGAACAGCGCCGGCTGTCGCACGAAGGCTTCAGGGCCCGCTTCAACCGCGCCAGCAGCAAGCTCTGCGTCGAGAACGTCGGCCGCGGTTTCCCGACCGCGGAGACCCTGCTCGACGGCTGGCGCCATTCACCCTCGCATCACGTCAACCTGCTGGAGCCGGCGGTGTCGCGCATGGGCATTGCCGCCAGCGCGCGCTACGTCACCTTCTTCGCCTGCCGCTGAACGCCCGGCCCGGCACGGCCGGGCCTTGAGGCATCATCGCCGGCGATGGGCCCGTTCCTCGTCAAGCGTCTCGCCACCTTCCTCGCCACGCTGGCGGTGGCCTCGGTGGTGGTGTTCGTGGTGCTGGAACTGCTGCCCGGCAACGCCGCCGAGGTCATCCTGGGCGACACCGCCACACCCGAATCGCTGGCCGCGCTGCAGGCCAAGCTGGGCCTGGACCGGCCGCCCTGGCTGCGTTACACGGCATGGGTCGGCGGCCTGCTGAGCGGCCAGACCGCGCAAAGCATCAGCTACGACACCCCCACCGCCGAGCTCATCGCCGAGCGGCTGCAGGTGACGCTGCCGCTGGCGCTGCTGGCGATGGGGCTGACGGTGGTGCTGGCCCTGTCGCTGGGCCTGTACGCCGCGTCGCGCCACAACCGGCTCGGCGACGTCGGCGTGATGGCGGCCAGCCAGATCGGCATCGCGATCCCCAACTTCTGGTTCGCGATCCTGCTCATCCTGCTCTTTGCCGTGCAACTGCAATGGGTCAGCGCCGGCGGCTTTCCCGGCTGGGCCGACGCCGACAGCGGCAGCTTCACCACACTGAGCGTGGCCGAAGGTCTGAAGGCGCTGCTGCTGCCGGCGGTGTCGCTGGCGCTGGTGCAGGCGGCGATCCTGGCGCGCGTGACGCGTTCGGCGGTGCTCGAGGTGATGCGCGAGGACTTCGTGCGCACCGCGCGCGCCAAGGGCCTGACAAGGCGCCAGGCGCTGTGGCGGCACGTGCTGCGCAACGCCATGATCCCGGTGCTGACGGTGGCCGGGCTGCAGTTCGCCAACCTCGTCACCGGCACCATCGTGGTCGAGAACGTCTTCGTGCTGCCGGGCGTGGGGCGGCTGGTTTTCCAGGCCATCAGCAACCGCGACCTCGTCGTGGTCCGCGACGTGGTGATGCTGCTGGCCGCGGTGGTGGTGCTGGTGAACTTCGTCGTCGACCTGCTGTACGCGCTGGTCGACCCGCGCCTGCGCGTGTCGTGACGGGCTTCTGGCAGCGCGCGCGGCGCCACCCCAGCTTCGTCGTCGGCGGCGTGCTGTCGGCGCTGCTCGCCGCGGCGGCGCTGCTGTCGCTGTTCTGGGCGCCCTACCCGCCGGCCGAGATCGACATCCCCAACAAGCTGCAGGGCCCCGGCGCCGCGCACTGGCTGGGCACCGACAGCCTGGGACGCGACATCGCCTCGCAGCTGCTGGTGGGGGCGCAGAACAGCATCGTCGTCGGCGTCGTCGCGGTCGGCATCGGGCTGGGTGTGGGCGTGGCGCTGGGCTGCGTGGCGTCGGCGCGGCGCGGCTGGGTCGAAGAGTTGATCATGCGCGCCAGCGACTTCACCTTCGCCTTTCCGGCACTGCTGTCGGCGATCATGCTCACCGCGATCTACGGGCCCGGGTTGGTGATGAGCATCGTCGCCATCGGCATCTTCAACATCCCGGTCTTCGCGCGCATCACGCGCGGCGCCGCCAACGCGGTGTGGGCGCGCGACTACGTGACCGCGGCGCGCGCCGCCGGCAAGGGGCCGCTGGCGATCACGCTCGACCACGTGCTGCCCAACATCGCCAGCCAGCTCATCGTGCAGGCCACGATCTCGTTTGCCACCGCCATCCTGGCCGAGGCGGCGCTGAGTTACCTGGGCCTGGGCACGCAGCCGCCGCAGCCGAGCTGGGGCCGCATGCTCAACGAGGCGCAGACGCAGATGTTCCAGGCGCCGCTGCTGGCGGTGTACCCTGGCGTGGCCATCGTGCTCAGCGTGCTCGGCCTCAATCTCATGGGCGACGGGCTGCGCGACCTGATGGACCCTAAACTGGCGCGTCAACGATGACCCTGAAGGAGACCCCATGAAGATCGATTTCGTCTCCGACGTCGCCTGCCCCTGGTGTGCGGTGGGACTGAACGCGCTGGAGCGCGCGCTCGAGCGCATCGGCGACGACATCGACATCGAACTGAACTTCCAGCCCTTCGAACTGAACCCGACGCTGGCTGCCGAGGGCGAGGACACGGTGGCCTACCTGTCGCGCAAGTACGGCATCTCGGCCGCGCAGATCGCGGTCAACCAGGCCGCGATCCGCGAGCGCGGCGCGGCGGTGGGTTTCACCTTCGGCAGCCGCGAGCGGGTCTGGAACACCTTCGACGCGCACCGGCTGCTGTGCTGGGCGGAGACGGCCGGCCACCAGCGCGAGCTCAAGCACGCGCTGCTCAAGGCCTATCACGCCGAAGGCCGCAACCCGGGCGCGCACGACGTGCTGTTGGACCTGGCGGCCGAAGTCGGCCTGGACGTGGAAGCGGCGCGCGAGGTCCTGGCCAGCGACGCCTACGCCGACGAAGTGCGCGAGCGTGAACGCTTCTGGCAGCGCGCCGGCATCTCGTCGGTGCCGTCGGTGATCGTGAACGAGCGCCACCTGATCCAGGGCGGCCAGCCGCCCGAGGCCTTCGAGCAGGCGCTGCGGCAGATCGCCGCCGAAGGCTGAAGGCGGCCGTCGGCCTTGCACGACGAAGCACTCGACAACGAGCGCGTGCACTGCGTGCCCGCGCCGGGCCAGGCGCAGTCGCCCCGGCTGCTGCGCCTGGCCTGCCCGGCACTGGTGTGCGAAGGCTGGCGGCTGACCATCGAAGCCGGCGTCGAACGCTGCCGGTCGGACCGCGGCGACCCGGACTTCTCACTGCACAGTTCGTCGCTGCGCCTGCGTGCACTGTCGGCCATGGGCCTGGACCCGGTCACTGTGGCCCTGCCCTTGTGGCGCGGTCCCCTGCGGGGCGCGATCGACGCCTTTCTCGGCCGCCACGTCGCGCTGCTGGCCGACCAATGCTGGGCGCGCTGCCAGTACGCGCCCGGCCGCGCCCCGCCCGGGCACGCCGCGCACGGCTGGCACCAGGACGGCGCGCTGCACTTCGACTTCGGCACGCTGCGGGCCAACCGCGTGCCATTGCGCATGCTCACCTGCTGGATCGCGTTGACGCCCTGCGGCGGCGATGCACCAGGGCTCGAACTGCTGCGTACCCCCTTGGCCGGTTTGCTGCCGCCGCCTGAACTCGACGCCCAGCGGGTCTTCGAACAGCATGCATCCGCTGAATTCTGGCGGCCGCTGATGGGCCCGGGCGACCTGTTGCTGTTCAGCGGCGACACGCTGCACCGCACGCATGTCGCACCCGCGATGACCCAGCACCGCGTCAGCCTGGAGTTGCGCTTCGTGGCGGCCGAAGACCGCTCGCCGCAACTGCGCGGCGAACGCCGCGTGACGCTCGGCGCAGCCTGAATGAAGGCGGCCTGCCGGCTGCCTCAGACCGCGAGCCCGCGCGGTATTGCCTCGGCCAGGAAGTCGTAGACGCGCCGCACCACCTTGCTGCCGCGGATCTCGCGGTGCACGGCCAGCCAGCACGGCAGCGGCGCAATCCTCAGCATCGGCAGCAGCGGCCGCACACCCGGCCAGTGCCTGAGGTTGTAGGCCGCGACGAAGCCGATGCCGGCGCCGGCGGCGACGAGGCGGCCGTAGGCCACCTGGTCGTCGGTGCGTAGCGCGAAGTGCTCGCGCGTCAACGGTAGGCCCAGAGCAGCAAAGCCACGGATCACCGTCTCGTCGCGGTCATAGCCGACGAGCCGGTGCTGCAGCAGGTCGGCCGGCTGCCTGGGTGTGCCAGCGCGTGCCAGGTAGTCGTCGTGCGCCGCGGCGACGATGGGGATGTCGGCCAGCTTCCTGGCGATCAGCGAACCCTGCGCCGGGCGCACCATGCGCAGCGCGATGTCGGCCTCACGGCGCAGCAGGTTGCTCAGCGCGTTCGACGCCACCAGTTCGATCTGGATGCCCGGCTCCTCGGCCGCCAGCGTCGCCAGCACGGCCGGCATCAGCCAGACCGCGGCGACCTCGCTGGTGGTGATGCGCACGCTGCCCGTGGTGGCGTCACGGCGACCGGCGAGCAGGCGGCCCAGCGCAATGGCGCCGTCTGCCATCTGCCGCGCCGCGTCGGCGATGGCCAGTGCGTTGGCGGTGGGCACGACGCCGCGGCCGGTGCGCTCGAACAGCGGCGCGCCGAGCTGGGTTTCGAGTTCGGCGATGTGGCGACTGAGCGTGGGCTGCCGGGCGCCGAGCTTGCGTGCGGCGCCCATCAGGCTGCCGGCGTCGAGCACGGCGAGAAAGCTCCTGACGAGTGCCCAGTCGAAGGCTTCGGTATCCATACAGAAATGTATAGCTCGTTTGCGTGCCTCGGCAATTGTCGAGTGGTGCGGTGGAGCGCAGACTGGCCGCCATCGACACCTCGACAGCGAGATCACCATGAGCACTCCCACGGTCCTCGTCCTCGGCGCCAACGGCCGCTTCGGCGCCGCCGCGGTGCTGGCCTTCGCCGCTGCCGGCTGGCGCGTGCTGGCGCAGGTGCGCCGCGCCCCGGCCCACCCGCTGCCGGCTGGCGCCAGCGCCATCGACACGCCGCTGGCGGCCACCGACGCGCTGGCCGCAATCGCCACCGGCGCAGCCGTCGTGGTTTACGCGGTGAATCCGATCTACACGCGCTGGGGCGCCGAGGCCTTGCCGCTGGCCGGCCTGGGCATGGACGTGGCGCAGCGGCTGGGAGCCAGTTTCATGCTGCCGGGCAACGTCTACAACTTCGGCGCCGGCATGCCGGCGCTGCTGGGCGAGAACACCCCCGAGCAGCCGAGCACGGGCAAGGGTCGCCAGCGTTGCGAGTTGGAAGCTGAACTCGCCGGCCGCGCCAGACAGGGATTGAAGAGCGTTGTCATCCGCGCCGGCGACTTCTACGGCTGTGGCAGTGGATCCTGGCTGGACCTGGCGGTCGTGAAGTCGATCGCGCACGGCAAGCTGGTCTATCCCGGCCCGCTCGACGTGCCACACGCCTGGGCCTACCTGCCCGATCTGGCGCGCGCCTTCGTCGCGGTGGCGTCGCGCGCCGAAGCGCCGGCCCTCGAGCGCTTGCACTTCGCGGGCCACACGTTCACGGGTCGTGAACTGCTGGCGCTGGTCGAGTCCGCGGCACAAGACCTGGGCCTCGCGCCAGCCGGCGGCTGGCGCCACGGCGGCATGCCCTGGGGCCTGATTCGCGCCGTCGGCACGGTCTATCCGATGTGGCGTGAACTGGCGCGCATGAGCTATCTGTGGCGCGTGCCGCACGCGCTGGACGGCCGCGCGCTACAGCGTGCCGTCGGGCCGCTGCCCTGGACGACGCCAGCGGCAGCGGTGCGTGCCGCCCTCGTCGACCTCGGCGTCGGCGAGCCCGCCGCCGCAGGCCGACCCGCCGCGGCTTGATTCGTACCGTTCCAAAGATCAGGCACAAATCGATCTCGGCGCCGGGCCAGAACAGCCCCCGGGCGGCGAGTTCGGCGACTTCGGCGACTTCGGCGATGCCGGCGCTGCCGGCGCTGCCGGCGCTGCCGCCGCGGGCGATCGCGGCCGACCTCTGCAGCCTGCGACTGGGCCCCGCCCGACAGGGCCACGAAATGGCGCTATCGTCGCCCGGTGGCCCTGCTCGAAGTCGACCACCTCCGCGTCACCCTGCAAACGTCCCGCGGCGGCGCCGACGCACTGCGGGGCGTCTCGTTTGCGCTCGACCGCGGCGCAACGCTCGGGCTGATCGGCGAGTCGGGCTGCGGCAAGAGCATCACCGCACTGGCGCTGATGGGGCTGCTGCCCGAAGGTGCACGCGTCACCGGCTCGATCCGCTTCGACGGCACCGAACTCACCACGCTCGGCGAAGCGCAACTGTGCCGGCTGCGCGGCAACCGCATCGGCATGGTGTTCCAAGAGCCGATGACGGCGCTCAACCCGCTCCACCCCGTGGGCCGGCAGATCGCCGAATCGCTGCGCCTGCACAAGGACCTGTCGGCGAGCGCGGCGCGCGCCGAGGCGCTGCGGCTGCTGGAGCGAGTGCAACTGCCGCAGGCCCGCGAGCGGCTCGACGCCTACCCGCACCAGCTCAGCGGCGGCCAGCGCCAGCGCGTCGTGATCGCCATCGCGCTGGCCTGCGGCCCCGACCTGCTGGTCGCCGACGAGCCGACGACGGCGCTGGACGTGACGATCCAGCGCGAGGTGCTCGACCTGATCCTGGAACTGGTGCGCGAAGACGGCATGGGCCTGCTGCTGATCAGCCACGACCTCGGCGTGATGGCCGACACCGTGCAGCGCCTGCTGGTGATGTACGGCGGCATCGTCGTCGAAAGCGGGCCCACGGCCGCCGTCTTCGAGCGCCTGGCGCACCCTTACACACGCGGCCTGTTCGCGGCGCGGCCGCGGCTGGGGCTGGCGCGCGGCACGCGGCTGGCGACCATCGCCGGGCGCGTGCCGGAACTGCTCGACATGCCCGCCGGCTGCCCCTTTGCCGACCGCTGCGACCGCGTCGTCGACGCCTGCCGCGCCGCGCTGCCGCCGGCGGTGCCCGTCGGGCCCGGCCACGAGGCGCGCTGCATCAGGATCGAGCGATGAGGGGAACGACCCGCAGCGCCGAGGGCGCCCGATGAGCACAGCGCTGCTGGCGGTCGAAAACCTGGCCAAGCGTTACCGCCTGCCGCGCGAACGGCTGCTGTCGCGCGCCCCCGAAGTGCAGGCGCTGGACGGTGTGAGCTTCACGCTGCAGGCCGGCCGCAGCTTGGGGCTGGTCGGTGAATCGGGCTCGGGCAAGAGCACGCTGGCGCGGCTGGTGATGGCGCTGGAAAAGCCCAGTGCCGGCCGCGTGCTGCTCGACGGCCAGGACCTGCAGACGCTGGACGCCGCGGCGCTGCGCCGCGCACGCGCCCAGTTGCAGATGGTGTTCCAGGACCCCTATGGTTCGCTCGACCCGCGCCGCACGGTGCTGCAGACGGTGGCCGAGCCGCTGGCCGTGCTGCACGGCGCGGGCCGTGCCGAGCAGCGCGAGCGCGCGATCGAGGCGCTGGACGCCGTCGGCCTGCGCGAGGCCGACCTCGTGAAGGTGCCGCACGAATTCTCGGGCGGCCAGCGCCAGCGCATCGCCATCGCGCGCGCGCTGATCACGCGGCCCCGGCTCATCGTTGCCGACGAGCCGGTGAGCGCGCTCGACGTCTCGGTGCAGGCGCAGGTGCTCAACCTGATGCAGGACCTGCAGGACCGCTGGGGCGTGACCTACCTCTTCATCAGCCACGACCTCGCGGTGGTGGACCTGGTGTGCGACGAGGTCATCGTGCTGCAGCACGGCCGCATCGTCGAGCAGGGCCACCCGGACGAGCTCTTCCACCATCCGCAGCACCCCTACACGCAGCGCCTGCTGGCGGCGGTGCCGGGCGTGAAGCCGCGCGCGCCGGTCTGAACGCCGTTGCCGCAGAATGCCAGATACACGAGCCGACAGGAGAACACGATGACCTTCACTCGCCGCACCATCAACACCTTGCTGGCCGGGACGCCGCTGGCCGCCGCCATGCCGGCGGCCTGGGCACAGTCGCGCCGCGACAGCGTCGTGCTCGGCATGGTGCTGGAGCCGGCCCCGGGGCTGGACCCGACCAGCGCGTCGGCGGCAACGATCGGCGAGATCGTGCACTACAACATCCTCGAAGGCCTGACCAAGGTGGCGATGGACGGCGCGGTGACGCCGCTGCTGGCCGAGTCCTGGGGCCACACCCCGGACGGCAAGACCTACACCTTCCGCCTGAAGAAGGGCATCAAGTTCTCCGACGGCTCGGACTTCGACGCCAGCACGGTGAAGTTCAGCTTCGACCGCGCCAAGGCGCCGGGCAGCACCAACAAGGCCAAGAAAGCGGTGTTCGACAACATCTCCAGCGTCGTCGTGCACGACCCACACACGGTGATCCTGGTACTGAACAACGCCGAGGCCATGCTGCCATTCCGCCTCGGCGAGAACACCGCCGTCATCCTGCACCCCAACACCGCGGCCCAGGCCGCCACCAAGCCGGTAGGCACGGGGCCCTACGTACTGGAGAGCTGGAACAAGGGCAGCTCGATCACGCTGACGCGTTGGGACGGCCACCGCGACGCGGCCAAGGTGCCCCTGCGGCGCGTGACCTTCCGCTTCATCAACGACCCCTCGGCGCAGGTCGCGGCGCTGCTGGCCGGCGACATCGACGGCATACCGCACTTCGGTGCCCTGCAGGCGCTGAAGCAGTTCCGCGCCGACCGGCGTTTCACGGTCGAGGTGGGCAGCACCGCCGGCAAGGGCATTGTCGCCATCAACAACCGCAGGAAACCGTTCGACGACGTGCGCGTGCGGCGCGCCATCACCCACGCCATCGACCGCCAGGCCTTCATCGACGGCGCCCAGGAAGGCCTGGGCCGGCCCATCGGCAGCCATTTCGCGCCCACCGACCTGGGCTATCTGGACCTCACCAAGGTCACCCCGCACGACCCCGAGAAGGCGCGCGCGCTGCTGCGCGAAGCCGGCATCACCACGCCGCTGAACGTGACGCTGACGCTGCCGCCGCCGCAGTACGCACGCAAGGGCGGCGAGATCGTCGCCGCGCAATTGGCCAAGGTCGGCATCAACGCGAAGATCGAGAGCGTCGAGTGGGCACAGTGGCTGGCCGGCCCCTTCAAGGGCAACTTCGACCTCACGATCATCAACCACGTCGAGCCGCTGGACTACGCCACCGCCTACGCCGACCCCAACTACTACTTCGGCTACGACAGCGCGAAGTTCCGCGGCCTGGTGGCGGCGCTGGCCGCCACCAGCGACCAGCGCGAGAAGACCAGGTTGTGGCGCGAGATCCAGCGCCAGCTCGCCGACGACGCCGTCAACGCCTTCGTCTGGAACCCGGCGCAAGTGGCGGTCTTCAGGCGCGGGCTGCGCGGCTTGTGGAACAGCTCGCCGATCTTTGCCAACGACATGGCGGCGGTGAGCTGGGCACCCCCGGCCACCAAGCCGTGAGCCGGGCGGCCGTCGAGCGTTTCTACGCCGCCTTCGACCGCGCGTGACGCGACCGGCTGCGATGACGCACCTGCACGACCTCGGCGCCACCGAACTCGTCGCTGCCTACCGCGAGCGCCGGCTGTCGCCACTGCAGGTGGCGCATGCCGTGGTCGCGCACCTCGAACGCTGGGAGCCGCACATCCATGCCACCTGGGGTTTCGACGCTGAAGCGGTGCTCAGCCAGGCACGCGCCTCCGAAGCGCGCTGGCAACGCGGCCAACCGTGCGGCGCCCTTGACGGCGTGCCGGTGACGATCAAGGAAAACATCGCCACGCGAGGCGTTGCCGTGCCCCTGGGCAGCGCCGCCACCGAACTCGCGCCCACCGCCGAAGACGCGCCGCCGGCAGCCAGACTGCGCGAAGCCGGCGCGCTGCTGCTGGCGAAGACGACGATGCCCGACTTCGGCATGCTGTCGTCGGGCCTGTCAAGCTTCCATGCGCTGTCGCGCAACCCGTGGGACTTGAGCAAGGGCCCCGGAGGCAGCAGCGCCGGCGCTGCGGCGGCCGCCGCAGCCGGCTACGGCCCGCTGCACCTGGGCACCGACATCGGCGGCTCGATCCGCCTGCCCGCGGGCTGGTGCGGTGTCGTCGGCTTCAAGCCCAGTGGCGGCCGCGTGCCGATCAAGCCGCCCTACCTCGGCCGTGTCGCCGGGCCGCTGACGCGCAGCGTCGCCGACACCGCGTTGATGATGGCCACGCTGAGCCGGCCCGACTGGCGCGACGCGACCAGCCTGCCGCCGCAGGACATCGCCTGGGGCGAGGCGGCCGCCGCAGCCCACGCCGCCGTGCGCGGCCTGAAGATCGGCCTGCTCATGGATGCCGGCTGGGGCCTGCCGCTGGACGCCGAGATCGCTGCCGCGGTGCAGGCCGCGGCGCGTTCGTTCGAACAGGCCGGCGCCGTCGTCGACACCGTGGCGCCTTTCACGACGCGCGAGATGGCCGACGGCATCAACCTCTTCTGGCGCCTGCGCTCGTGGCTCGACATCTCGGCGCTGCCGCCGGCGCGCCAGGCCAAGGTGCTGCCGTACATCCGCGACTGGGCGGCCGCCGGCCAGACCTGCAGCGCTGCCGAGCTGTTCCACGGCTACAGCCAGTTCGCTGCGCTGCGCGACGCCGCGGTCGCCGCCTGCCGGCGGCACGACTTCGTGATCTCGCCGGTGGCGCCGGTATCGGCCTTCGCTGCCGAACGGGCGAGCCCCACCAACGACCCCTTGCGCGCGATGGAGCACATCGCCTACACGCTGCCGTACAACATGAGCGAACAGCCCGCGATCAGCGTGCCCTGCGGCCACACCGCAGGTGGCCTGCCGATCGGCCTGCAGATCATCGGCCAGCGCCACGACGACCTCGGCGTGCTGCGCCTGGCGCACGCCTGGGAAGGGCTGCGGCCGCCGCTGCGGCCGTGGCCCGCACCGCCTTGAGCAGCGGCCGGCGCGGACCCGGCGGCGAGCGCGCTACATTCCGCTTCATGTCTCACGCAGACCTCCGCGGCAACCCCACCGGCAGCGCCAGTGCGGCGGCGCGCGCGGCGGCCGAGCAGGCCCTGTGGCGCATGATGTCCTTCTACGACACGCCGCTGGCCGACCTCGATGCGGCGATGACCGCCGACCCCGGCTGGGCGATGCCGCATGTGATGAAGGCCGGCTTCCTGCTCAGCCTCACCGAGCCGACGCTGCTGCGCGAGGCGGACGTCCACTTGTCGCACGCGCGCGCGTTGGCCAAGGACGCGCCGCCGCGCGAACGCGCCCACCTCGACGCCGTGCAACTGGCGCTGGAAGGTCGCTGGCACGCCGCCTGCCGCGACTGGGATGCCTTGCTGCTGCAACATCCGCGCGACGCGCTGGCGCTGCAATGGGCGCAGCTGTGGGACTTCTACCGCGGCGACGCCGCCGGTCTGCGGCTGCGCCCCGCACGCGCGCTGCCCGAGTGGGACGAAGCCGATCCGCTGTACGGCTACGTGCTGGCGCTGCATGCCTTCGGCCTGGAAGAGAGCAACCTCTACCCGCAGGCCGAAGAGGCCGGCCGCCGCGCGCTGGCCATCAACCCGCGCGTGCCCTGGGCCGTGCACGCGGTGGCGCACGTGATGGAAATGCAGGGCCGCTTCGAGGACGGTTCGGCCTGGCTGCGCCTGCACCAGCCGGTGTGGGCCGACGGCAATGGCTTCGCCTGCCACCTGTGGTGGCACAAGGCGCTGTTCAGGCTCGAAGCGCTGGACGCGGCCGGCGTGCTGCGGCTGGTCGACGCCCACCTCAGCGGCGACGCCTTGCAGATCACGCTGCAACGCGTCGACGCCGCAGCCATGCTCTGGCGCTTGCACCTGCTGGGCGAGGACGTGTCGACGCGCTGCGCCGAAGTGTTGTCCGGCTGGGAACTGGCCGATGAAAGCGCCGGCCACTACGCCTTCAACGACGTGCACGCGGTGATCGCGATGCTCGGCGCCGGCGACCTGCCGCGCGCCGAATCGTGGCTCGCGCGCTGCGCCGAGCGTGCGCTCAAGCCCGCCGATGCCGGCCGCAGCAACCACCAGATGGCGCGCGAGGTCGGACTGCCGCTGATGCGCGGTCTGATCGCGCTGGCGCACGGCGACGCCGACGGCGCCGCCGACCTGATTTATCCGGTGCGTGCGCTGGCGGCGCGCTTCGGTGGCAGCCACGCCCAGCGCGACCTCATCGACCAGACGCTGCTCGCCGCCGCCGCGCAGGGCGGCCGGCGGGACATCGGCCGCGCACTGGTCAACGAACGCACGATGGCCAAGCCGGTGACGCCGCTGACGCGGCACTGGATCGAACGCCTGGCGCTGCCGGCGCAGGCGCGCGCGTGACTGCCGAAGCAGAAAAGCGCGAGGAACGCTAGACCAGCGGCGCGGGCAGTTGCTCGGTGGCGATCGCGCGCTGCACGGCCGGCCGCGCCAGCACACGCTGCAGGAAGGGCCCGATGTGCGCGTACTCGCGCGCCGGCCGCTCGTCGAAGCCGCGTGTCCAGCGGCACAGCATGAAGGCATAGGGGTCGACCGCGCTGTAGTGTTCGCCCAGCAGCCAGGGCCCGCCGTGGCCCGCGAGCTGGGCGTCGATCTGCGCCAGGCAGCCATGCACCCGGGCCTGCGCATGGGCCTTGACCTGCGCTGCGCCGGCGCTGTTGCCGTCGTCGACCATGCGCTCGGGGTAGAAGTAGTGCAGCAGCGTGGCCTGCAGCGTGTTCGTCAGCCACACCAGCCACTTGTAGAAGTGCGCCCGCTCGGCGCTGGCCAGCGGCGGCGCCAGCTGCGCCGCCGGATGCGTGTCGGCCAGGTGCAGGCAGATCGCCGCGGTCTCGTAGAGCACGAGCTCGCCGTCCACCAGCACGGGAATCAGGCCGTTCGGGTTCAGCGCCAGGTAGGCGGGCGACTTGTGCTCGCGCTGCGCGCGGTCCACGAGATGCAACTCGAAGGGCGCGCCGATCTCGTGCAGCAGCACGTGCGGCGTGAAGCTGGCGTTGCCGGGGTGGTAGTGCAGTGTGATCATGGCCCCATCATCGCATGGGGCGGCGTCGTGGCAGCATCGCGGCTTCGTCATCGGGGGGAGCACGATGTCCGAATACACCGCCCACGTCAGCTGGCAGCGCGATCCGCTCGAGGCCTTCACCGACAACCGCTACAGCCGTCGCCACCTGCTGCGCTTCGACGGCGGCGCCGTGGTCGCCGGCTCGTCTTCGCCCAGCGTGGTGCCGCTGCCGCTGTCGGACGCCAGCGCGGTCGACCCCGAGGAGATGTTCGTCGCCTCGCTGGCCAGCTGCCACATGCTGTGGTTCCTGTCCCTGGCGGCGAAGCAGGGTTTGCGCGTCGACTGTTACGAGGACGACGCCGCAGGCACGCTGCAGCGCCGTGCCGATGGCCGGCTGGCGATGACGAGCGTGACGCTGCGGCCGCGCGTGCATGTCCTCGGCGAGGACCAGCCCACGGCCGCCGAGCTGGCGGCGCTGCACGACGCCGCGCACGAGGCCTGCTTCATCGCCAACTCGGTGACGAGCGAGGTCCGTTGCGAGCCGCGCCCGTGACGGCGCCGGTGCTCACGACGGCGCGCGGCGGCAGATGCCGCTTGTCCTGGGCGTATGGGTACTGCCACGGCACCCGTTGGCGGGGGCTTGAAGACCCGGCACACCGCGCCCAGATGGTCGGGTGACGCTGTTCGCCGCACTGAGCTTCTTCATCGCCCTCGCGCTCGCCGTGGCGGCCTGGCTGTGGGGCCCGCCGTTGCTGGCCGCGCTGCGCCGGCAGCGTGTGCGCCGCCAGCCCTTCCCGGCCGCCTGGCGCGAGATTCTGCGCCAGCGCATGCCGGCCTTTGCCCGCCTGCCGGCCGACGTGCAATTGCAGCTGAAGAAACACGCCCAGGTGCTGCTGGCCGAGAAGCCCTTCATCGGCTGCGGCGGACTGACGGTCAGCGACGAGATGCGCGTGCTCGTCGCCACGCAAGCAGCGCTGCTGCTGCTGAACCGCCGCGCCGGCTACTTTCCCAAGCTGCGTCAGGTGCTGGTCTATCCCGGCGCCTTCGTCGTTGACCGCACGGCCACCGACGCCGCCGGTCTGGCGCGCGATGAACGCCGGGCCTTGGCCGGCGAGTCGTGGCAGCAGGGCCAGGTGATCCTGTCGTGGGACGACGTGCTGGCCGGCGCTGCCGACCCCGACGATGGCCACAACGTCGTGATCCACGAATTCGCGCACCAGCTCGACCAGGAGAGCGGCCGCGCCAACGGCGCGCCCTTCCTGGGCCGGCGCGAACGCTACGCACGTTGGTCGGCGGTGCTGGGCGCCGAATTCAATGCACTGCAGCAGCGCCTGGCCCGCGACGAGCCGGGTTTGATCGAGCCTTATGCCGCCACCGACCCGGCCGAGTTCTTTGCCGTGGTGAGCGAACTGTTCTTCGAGCAGGCGGCAGCGCTGGCGGCAGCGCACCCGGCGCTTTACGGCGAGTTGTCGCGTTACTACCAGGCCCATCCGCTGAGTTGGTGACGCGCAGCCGGCGCGCCCGCGCCGAACATCCTCGTTGCGCTCGAGCGCGCGTCGGATCGATGCCCTGGATTCGGCACGGAACCTAATCCATTAACCTGGATGTGTTAATGTTCGCCACTAACGCGCGCATTAGCCACATGAAAAGACGCCGCGAAGCCGGTTGCCTGCATCGCGCCGGCCAGGGAGTCCCTCACTCGTAAATGAACCGATGAAAAAAACCTACGCTCAAGTCGTCAAACAGATCGAAACGCTGCAGCAGGAAGCCGACAAGCTGCGGCGCCAGGAAATCGATGGTGTCGTTTCGCGCATCCGTGAAGCAGTCCAGCATTACGGCCTGACCGCAGCCGACCTGGGCCTGGCGCCTGCGGCCGCGCGCAAGGCCAAGGCGGCGGGCAAGCCGGCGGCCAAGACGCGCCGCAAGTCGGCCAAGGCCAAGGCCAAGCCGGCGCGTGCGGTGAAGTTCCGCGACGAGGCCGGCCGCACCTGGGGCGGCATCGGCAAGCGCCCGCAATGGCTGCGCGACGCGCTCGCCGCAGGCAAGACGCTGCAGGACTTCGCCGTTCAGTAAGCAGGCGCAGCGCGGGCGCGGCCGCTGGCCATGGCGGCCGACGCCGCTATGGCGCCACCGTCTGGCGCACGGCGTGGTCCCATGCCGCCAAGCGCTCGGCGGCGCGCTCGCGCGGCAGCGTCGGCACGAAGCGCCGCTGTTCGCGCCACAGGGCCACCAGCTCGTCCTGGCTGCGGTAGACCCCAGCCGCCAGACCCGCCAGGTAGGCCGCACCCAGGGCCGTGGTTTCGGTGACTTGCGGCCGCACCACCGGGATGCCCAGCAGGTCGGCCTGGAACTGCATCAGCAGGTCGTTGACACAGGCGCCGCCGTCCACCCGCAGTTCGACCACCGGTGCGGCGTCCTTGCTCATCGCCTGCAGCAGTGCCGCACTCTGGAAGGCGATGCTCTCCAGCGCCGCACGCGCGATGTGCGCCACCGTGCTGCCGCGCGTGAGCCCGACGATGGCGCCGCGCGCGTCGACGTTCCAGTACGGCGCGCCCAGCCCGGTGAAGGCCGGCACGACGATGACACCGCCGCTGTCGGGAACGCTCTCGGCCAGCGCCTGCACCTCGCCGCTGGCGGAAATGGCGCGCAGGCCGTCACGCAACCACTGCACGACGGCGCCGCCGATGAAGACGCTGCCCTCCAGCGCGTATTCGGGCGCGGCCGTCGGCTGTGCCGCTGCAGTGGTGATGAGGCCGTGTTTGGAGGTCTCGAAGCGGCCACCGGTGTGCATGAGCATGAAGCAGCCGGTGCCGTAGGTGTTCTTCGCCAGCCCGGCCTTGAAGCAGGCCTGGCCGAACAGCGCCGCCTGCTGGTCGCCGGCGATGCCGGTGATCGGGATCGGCGTGCCGAACAGCGTCGTCTCACCGTAGACGTGGCTGGACGGATGGACCTGCGGCAGCAGGCTGTCGGGCACGTGCAGCGCTTTCAGCAGCTCGTGGTCCCAGGCGTTGTGGCGGATGTCGAACAGCATCGTGCGCGAGGCGTTGCTGACGTCGGTGGCGTGCACGCGGCCCTGCGTCAGCTGCCACAGCAGCCAGCTGTCGACGGTGCCGAAGGCCAGTTCGCCCTGCGCGGCGGCGATGTGGGCGCCTTTGACGTGGTCGAGCAGCCAGCGGATCTTGGTGGCACTGAAATAGGGGTCGATGACGAGGCCGGTCGACTGGCGCACGGCTTCGGCCAGCCCGCGCTCGCGCAACTGCGCACACAGCGCTTCGGTGCGGCGGTCCTGCCAGACGATGGCGTGGTGGATGGGCCGGCCGCTGCGGCGGTCCCACAGCACGGTGGTCTCGCGCTGGTTGGTGATGCCGATGGCCGCAACGTCGGCCGCCGTCAGGCCCGATTCGGCCAGCGCCTGCCTGGCGACGGCAAACTGGGTCTCCCAGATCTCCTGGGCGTCGTGCTCCACCCAGCCCGGCTGCGGGAAGATCTGCCGGAATTCGCGCTGCGCCTGCGACACGATGCGCCCACTGCGGTGGAATACGATGGCGCGTGAACTGGAGGTGCCCTGGTCCAGCGCCAGCAGGTGGTCCTTGCTCATCGTCGGTCTCCTTGTGGCGCAGACTCTGCCACAGCCGGCCGTCGCGCAGCACAATGCGCGGCCACCGCGATGGAACATACGCTGCGTTTTGCCGCCACCAAGATCCAGCCGCCGCGTGCGCGCAGCTCGCGCATCGCGCGGCCGGCGCTGCAGCGCTCGCGCGTGGTGCTGCTGCTGGCCGCTACCGGGTTCGGCAAGACCTCGGCGCTGGCGGCACAGCTGCCGCGGCCGAACTGGCGCAGGCAGCGCCCGACCTCTTCCTGCACGGCGGCGCCGGCGAGGTGCAGCGGCTGGTCGACCAGTTCGACGCCGGGCCGCTCCCGGGTCGAGTCAAGCCCAGCGACGGGGCCGGCGCGAAGCGGCAGGACGGCAGGCGTTCAGCCGCCGGCCTGCGCCGCGATCCACTCGTCGACGACACGATCCAGCGTCGACAGCGGCAGCGCGCCCTGGTCGAGCACGGCGTTGTGGAAGGCGCGGATGTCGAAGCGCTCGCCCAGCCTGGCCTTGGCGCGGTCGCGCAGTTCGTCGAACTTGAGCTTGCCGATCATGTAGGCCAGCGCCTGCGCCGGTTGCGAGGTGTAGCGGTCGACCTCGGCGCTGACGAAGTCGCGGTCCACGCCGGTGCGTTCGACCATGAAGTCGATGCAGCGCTGGCGGCTCCAGCCCAGCGCGTGGTAGCCGGTGTCGACCACCAGCCGCGCGGCGCGGAAGGCCTGCCACTGCAGGTGGCCGAAGCGGCTGTGGGGGTCGGTATACAGGCCGAGCTCGAAACCCAGCGTCTCGGCGTACAAGGCCCAGCCTTCGGTGAAGGCGGTGTAGCCGAAGCCGCTGCGGCGAAAGTTCGGCAGCCCGCGGAGTTCGGCGGCGCGCGCGATCTGCAGGTGGTGGCCGGGCACGGCCTCATGCGCAACGAGCGTCTCCATGCCCCAGGCGGGCTTGGTGCGCCAACCCGCCGTGTTGGCAAAGAAGATGCCTGCGCGGCTGCCGTCCAGCGCCGGGCCGTTGTAGTACTCGGCACGGTTGCTGCCCATGTGCGCCGGCATCGGCTGCACGCCGTAGGGTGCGCGCGGCAGCTCGGCAAACAGACGCGGCAGTTCGGCGTCGAGCCGTTTCGCGATGTCGCGGTAGCCGGCCAGCAGTGCCTCGGGGCTGGTGTGGAAGAAACGTGGGTCGGTGTTGAGAAACTCGACGAAGGCGTCGAACCTCCCCGTGAACGAGGTTTGCGCCATCGCCGCTTCCATCGCGGCGCGCAGGCCTTGCAGCTCGCGTTGACCGATGTCGTGGATCTGCTGTGCGCTCAGCTCCGTGGTGGTCTGCTGGCGCACCAGCATCTCGTATACGCGAACGCCGTCGGGGTAGTTCTTCAGTGCGCCGTCGGCCGGCGCCTTGGGCAGGTACTCGTCGGCGACGAAACTGCGCAGGCGCTGCAGCGCCGGCCTCACGTGGCTGCCGATGGCCTGCCGTGCCGCAGCCTGCAGTTCGGCGCGTTCGGCCGCCGCCATGCGGGCCAGCATCTGCTCGACCTGTTCGCGCCGCGCTGCCGGGCTCACCGACAACAGGCTGGCGAAGTGGCTCTGCGCGCCGCCCAGGGCGCCCACGCTCATCGTGCGCCAGCCGGGGAAGGCCTGCTGGTCGACGTAGCGCTGCTGGTTGGCGATGAACAGGTCCAGCGACACGCGATCGGTGGCGCCGAGCTTGTCGCGCGGCACGGCGTGCGCCTGGGCCAGTGTGCGGCGCGTCCATTCGTCGCGCCCAGCCTGCGCTTCGGGGCTGGCGTCGGAGAGCTGGTCGCCGTAGCGGTGGTCGCCGCGGTAGGTGGCGAACTCGGGGAACAGGCGCGCGCTTTCCTCCCACTGGCGCTCGAACATCGCGTGCAGCGCCCGGGTGGCTTGCGGGTCGGGCTCGGCGGCGATCGTGGGCGTGGCCGCAAGCAGGGCGCAGGCCGCGACGGCAGCGCATGCCGCGCGCCGCGCGGGCAGGAAGACGTTGGTCATCAAAGGGCCTGGGAAGGTACGGGCACCGGGAGCCGGCACCCCTTGGGTGCGAATTCAGTTGAGGTACATGCCCAGATAGCGCCTGCCATAGCTCACGGCGTCGGCGTCCGGGCAGGCGTTGAACCACTCGATGAGCTGCTTGCGCGCGCGCTCGCGCTGTTCGCCCTTGTCGCGCAACACGACCTCGAGCAGCTGCTCGAACGCAGCACGGAACTCACCGTCGTGGGCCAGCAGCGCCGCGAGGTCGAAGCGGGCGTCGAAGTCCCTGGCGTTGGCGGCGATGCGCGCGGCCAGCGCTGCGGGGTCGCCCGCCGGCCGGTGCAGCGCCAACTGCAGCCGCGCCGAGGCCGCGGCATGGCGGTCGTCGCGCGCCTCCGCCGGCATGCCGGCCAACAGCGCCTGCGCGTCGTCGAGCGCACGCCGGTCGAGCAGCCGTTCGACGAGGTCGAGCGTCGCGCCCACGTGGCCGGGCTCCAGTGCCAGCGCGTTCTTCAGCAGCGTCTCGGCGCTTTCGGCGTCCGGCGCCGCGGCGGCATCGGCGCGCAACTGGTCCGCCGGCGAGGTCTGCGGTTGCAGATGGCGGTCGAGGAATTCGCGCACCTTGGACTCGGGCAAGGCGCCCACGAACTGGTCCACCGGGCGCCCGCCGACGAACAACACCACCAGCGGGATGCTGCGCATCTGCAGCGCCGCGGCGATCTGCGGCGCCTCGTCGGTGTTGAGCTTCGCCAGCACGAAGCGGCCGCCGTAGGCCTGGGCCAGCTTCTCCAGCACCGGGCCGAGAGAACGGCAGGGCCCGCACCACGGCGCCCAGCAGTCCAGCAGCACCGGCACGTCGAGCGAGCGCTCGAGCACCGCTTTCTCGAATTCGACCTCGGTGACGTCGAACGTCAGCACCGGCGCCGGGGCCGGTGTCGCGGCCGGCGTGTTGAAGGCGTAGCCGCCGGTGTCGAAGCTGGTCTTGGAAAACATGGTCTGTTCCGTCCCCTGTGGCGCCGGGTCGGCACGCGCGCCGGAGTGTTCCGGCGGCACGGCGATCCATTGCGAATGTTAGCCGCGCTCGTCGCGAACCGTGAGGTGGTGGCGCTCGCCCGTGACCAGGCCTCATCGACAGCGTGGCTACACTGCCCGCCATGACTGCATCGACCATGGTTTTCATCGGCGGCGGCAACATGGCCGGGGCGCTGATCGGCGGCCTGCTGCGCGCCGGGAGGCCACCTTCATCGATCCTGGTCGTGGAGCCGGTGCCGGCGCAGCGCGAGCGGCTGGCGCAGCAGTTCGGTGTGACGCCGCTGGCGGCGGCCGACGAGCGACTGGCAGGCGCCGCCACAGTGGTGTGGGCCGTCAAGCCGCAGTCGTTCGGCGCCGCGGCGGCACCGTGCGCGCCGCACATCGCGGGTGCACTGCAGGTCAGCGTCATGGCCGGCATACGCAGCGACGCGCTGGCCGCGGCCAGCGGCAGCCAGCGCGTGGTGCGCGCCATGCCCAACACGCCGGCGCTCATCGGCCGCGGCATCGCCGGACTCTTTGCGCGCGACGCCGTCAGCACCGCCGAGCGTGCCGAGACCGAGGCGCTGTTCGCACCCACCGGTGCCGTGCTCTGGGTGGCGCAGGAAAGCGATCTCGACGCGGTGACGGCGCTGTCGGGGTCGGGCCCGGCCTATGTCTTCTACTTCGTCGAGGCCATGATGCAGGCCGCCACCGAGATGGGCCTCACGGCCGCGCAAGGCCGCCAGCTCGCGCTGGCCACTTTCGACGGCGCCACCGCATTGGCTGCCGCGTCCAGCGAGCCGCCCGAGACCTTGCGCGCGCAGGTCACGTCCAAGGGCGGCACCACCTTTGCCGCGATCTCGGCGCTGGAAGACAGCGGCGTGAAGGCCGCTTTCGTGCGCGCCCTGCACGCGGCGTGCACACGGGCCCGTGAGCTGGGCGACGAGTTCGGCTCGGTCTAGGGTCTCAGCGCAAGGCGAGGTCGGCGGCCACGCCGCAGAACACCGCGAACCCCAGCCAGTGGTTGAGCCGGAAGGCCCTGAAGCAGCCTTCGCGCGTGCGCCCGTGGATCAGCCTGTAGTGCCAGGCCGCCTGCGCGGCCGCCACGGCAACGCCCAGCAGGAATACGCGGCCCAGGCCCAGCGACATCCCGAGCGCCGCCCAGCTCACGAGGTAGACCGCATAGCAGGCCATCACTGCGGCCACGTCCCAGCGGCCGAGCGTGATGGCCGAGGTCTTCATGCCCACCTTGAGGTCGTCGTCGCGGTCGACCATGGCGTATTCGGTGTCGTAGGCCAGCACCCAGAACAGGTTGCCCAGCAGCAGCCCCCAGGCGTGCGGCGGCACGGCGGCGTTGATGGCAGCCAGGCTCCAGTCGGTGCCGCCCAGGGTGGCGGCAAAGGCCATCGGGATGCCGAAGCTGAAGGCCACACCCAGCACCGCCTGCGGCATGCCGAAGCCACGCTTGGCGTAGGGGTAGGCCACCGTCACCACCAGCGCCGTGAACGACAGCAGGATGGCCGGCGGCGCCGTCGTCAGCACCAGCACGAAGGCCGCCAGCGCCAGTACCGCGCCCACCGCCAGCGCCTCGGGCACCGAAACCAGGCCGCTGGTCACCGGGCGCTGCGCGGTGCGCTTCACGAAGCGGTCGAATTCCTTGTCGGCGACGTCGTTGACGCAGCAGCCGGCGCTGCGCATGAGGATGGTGCCGACCACGAACACCGCCACCAGATGCCAGCCCGGCCAGCCGTCGGCGGCGATCCACAGCGCGCTCAGCGTCGGCCACAGCAGCAGCAGCCAGCCGGCGGGGCGGTCCCAGCGGATGAGGTCGAGGTACAGCGCCAGGCGCGAGCGCGGCAGGGGCAGAGGCAGCGTGGGCACGCGCGGATTATCCGCAGTCGGCGGCCGCTGCCGGCGCCTGGGCGTGGGCTGCGGCCCATCCCACCCCCAAGGAACAGCAGCGTCGCCCGGCAGTCGAGCCTTGCCAACGGCTGCGCAACGGCCTCGACGTGCCGGACGGCAGGGGAAGCCCCGCGCGGCACCCGCTTGTCCACGGCCGGCGCGACGGCCCGGGCCGGTTCAGCGCCGCAGCAGGTTGACCAGCGCCCGGCCGGCACGGTCGCGGTAAACGTCGAAGTCGGCGTCGATCGACAGCAAGTGCTTGAGCTTCAGTCGCGTGGCCGCCTCGGCGACGAACGCATCGGCCAGGTCGAAGGGCAGGTCGACAAAGCGCTCGCTGATGCGCAGCACGTCGGTCAGCGAGCCTTCCGCGGCGCGGTCGAGCGTGATCCCGCCGCGCTGCGCCCAGCGCAGGAAGTCGAGCGCACAGTCGTTGGCCATGCGCCGGGCGAGCAGGGCGCAGACCTCGGTGGCCACGCACCAGGTGCTGATCAGCGTGGCGCCGGGGTTGGCCTGCAGCCACGCGAGCACCGGTGCGTGCCAGTGGTCGCCCGCGTTGAAGAGGGCGATCAGCGGGCCGCTGTCGACCAGCACGGGGCCGTGATGGGCCAGGTGGCGGGCGGCGGGTTCCTGCGCCGTGGCGGTCGCGCGTCGGATGCTCACGCGCCGCGCCGGGCGTGGCGATCGCCCCAGGCGGCGGTCAGGACACGCTTGCGCTGCGTCGCCAGATCGGCACTGCCGCGGTGGCGGCCGAACAGGTCGGCGCCCAGTTCAAAGGCCGAGCGCGCGGGGCCCGCGTCGGGTTGGTCAAGGTAGGCCTGCAGCGCGGCGCGAACAACGTCGCTGGTGCTGCGCCCCGTGCGCGTGGCACTCTGGCGCAGCCGCTTCTGGAACACCAGCCCGGCGTGTTCACTCAGGGCGTGGAACTTGATCTTGGGCCCGTTGCTTTCGATGGCGCGCAGTTCGGGCGCGTACTCCACCAGCACCGTCGGCGCGTCGACGGCACCAAAGGCCACGCGGTGTGCGTTGCCGTCGGTGAAGCGCTTGAGCGCTCGCCGCCGACGAGCGGCCGGAAGACTGGGATCGCGCCCACTTCACGAGCTGCGTGAGGCCGGCCTTGAGCTGCTTGGTCTTCAGCGGGTCGGCCACTTCCACGCTGCGGAACCTGGCCCTGCCGAAGGGACAGTTCGAATTGGCGGACGAAGTCGCCCGTGCTCGCTCGTCGCATGTGCTGGGCCTCGTTGCCAAAGTGCCTGATGCCGAGCTCGCAGGCGAGCCCGAGGATCAGATTCGCGCCCCGTTCGAGCAACTGGTCAGCGATCTGGCTGTGCTGTGCGGCCACAAACCGGGCAGGGTGGTCACGGTGAGCGAATTGACGGTCTCCGAACTGCGCACGCGCCCCGACCATGCCGTCACGGTGGGTGGTGCCCTGGTCGGCGTCGTGAAGCTGAAAGCGCCCGGCAAGGGCGCCGACCCGCGCCGCTTCAGGGACGCGCACGACAAGCAGCAGTGGCAGCGCCTGCAGGCCTTGCCGAACCTGCTCTACACCGACGGCGTTGCGTTCTCGCTGTGACGATCGGGCGAGCTCGCGCAGCCCGTCGTGCGCCTGGACGGCGACATCGAGACCGCCAGCAGGGCCTGGACTTTGCTGCCGATTGATGGACGCCGGGGCCCAAGGCACGGCATGATCCGGCCATGGACCGCGAACGCACCCTGGCCTTGCTGAGCCTGCACAAGCCCGTGCTCGCCGAACGCTTCGGCGTGCGGCGGCTGGCGCTGTTCGGCAGCCTGGCGCGTGGTACGGCGCGCGAGGACAGCGACGTCGACATCCTCGTGGGCTTTGACGAGCCGCCGACTCCATCGGCCTTTTTCGGCGTGCAGTTCTATATCGAGGACCTTCTGGGCCTTCCAGTCGATCTGGTCACCGAGACCGCCCTGCGGCCCGAACTCAGGCCGTATGTCGAACGTGACGCCATCGCCGTTGCCTGAGCGCGACGACGCGCTATATCTCCGCGACATGCTGGAGTTCTGCGATCGTGTGCTTCAGTACAGCGCCGGTGTCGACCTGGCTGGCCTGCTGGTCGACCGCATGCGTTACGACGCGACGCTGCGCAACATCGAGCTGATCGGCGTCGCGGCGCTGAAGTTGCCGGACTCGGTGCGAGCACTGGCACCCGAAATCGCCTGGCGCGAGATCATTGGAACTCGAAACCGCGTGGCGCACAGTTACCTCACACTGGACAACGCAACACTCTGGCTCGTCGTCACCGAGAGCGTTCCCCATCTGAAGGGTCAGTTGCTGGCTTTTCTGGACCGCTGGGGTCCGCCGCCGGACTGATCGTCGGGCCGGGCCGCGACAGCGCGGCCAGGCATGTCTGGCCTGATCGCCCTTGCAGGGCGCGCCGGCGCTTGCAGGCGCCGGCCGATGCCGCAGGCGCAGGTCCGTCCGCAGGGACGGCCCTGCGTCCAGTGTCACCCCTCCAGCCGCTTCTGAAATACCAGCCCGGCGTGTTCACGCAGGGCGTGGAACCTGATCTTGGGCCAGTTGCTCTCGATGGCGCGCAGCTCGGGCGCGTACTCCACCAGCACCGTGGGCGCGTCCACGGCGTCGTAGGCGACGCGGTGCGCATTGCCGTCGATGAAGCGCTTGAGCTCGCGCTCGCCGCCGTCGGCTTCGTCGCAGCTCACCCAGCGCGCCACCTGGTAGCGGCTGGGCATGATGCGCGCCTTGCAGCCGTACTCGTGCTCCAGCCGGTGCGCCACGACTTCGAACTGCAGCTGCCCCACCGCTCCCAGCAGCAGCACGCTGCCGACGAGCGGCCGGAAGACCTGGATCGCGCCCTCTTCACCGAGCTGCGTGAGGCCGGCCTTGAGCTGCTTGGTCTTCAGCGGGTCGGCCACCTCCACGCTGCGGAACATCTCGGGCGCGAAGAAGGGCAGGCCGGTGAACTGCAGCACCTCGCCTTCGGTCAGCGTGTCGCCGAGCTGCAGCACGCCGTGGTTGGGGATGCCGATGATGTCGCCGGCAAAGGCCTCGTCGAGCAGCTCGCGGCGCTGGCTGAGGAAGCTCACCACCGTGTTCGGCCGCAGCTCCTTGCCCGAGCGCGTCACCTTCAGCCGCATGCCGCGCTCGAAGTGGCCGCTGGCCACCCGCACGAAGGCGATGCGGTCGCGGTGCGCCGGGTCCATGTTGGCCTGAATCTTGAACACGACGCCGGTGAACTTGGGCTCCTCGGGGTGCACGACGCGCTGGATGGCGGGGCGCGAACCGGGCGCCGGCGCCATGTCGACCAGGGCGTCGAGCACCTCGCGCACGCCGAAGTTGTTGACCGCCGAACCGAAGAACATCGGCGACTGGTGGCCGCCCAGGAAGGCGTGCGGCTCGAACACCGGTGCGGCGTCGGTGAGCAGCTCGATCTCCCCCTTGGCCTGCTCGTACTGCATGCCGAAGCGCTGCGCATAGGCCGGGTTGTCCAGTCCGGCCAGGATTTCGTCGTTGCGGTGGTCGCGGTCCGCTCCCGGGCTGAAGACGCGCATCTGCTGCTCGCGCAGGTCCATCACGCCGTGGAAGGCCTTGCCCATGCCCACCGGCCAGGTGAAGGGCACGACCTCCATGCCGAGTTCGCGCTCGATCTCGTCCATCAGCGCCAGCGGCTCCTTGACCTCGCGGTCCATCTTGTTGACAAAGGTCAGGATCGGCGTGTGGCGCGCGCGGCAGACCTGCAGCAGCCGCCGCGTCTGCGGCTCGACGCCGTTGGCCGCGTCGATGACCATCAGTGCCGCGTCGACCGCGGTCAACACGCGGTAGGTGTCCTCGCTGAAGTCCTGGTGGCCGGGGGTGTCGAGCAGGTTGATGACGCAGCCGCGGTATTCCATCTGCATCACGGAGGAGGCCACCGAGATGCCGCGCTGCTTCTCGATCTCCATCCAGTCGCTGGTGGCATGGCGCGTGGCCTTGCGCGCCTTCACGCTGCCGGCGATCTGGATCGCGCCGCTGAACAGCAGCAGCTTCTCCGTCAGCGTGGTCTTGCCGGCGTCGGGGTGGGAAATGATGGCGAAGGTGCGGCGGCGGCGCACTTCCTCGGCCAGGGCGCTGGCAGGGAGGTCGGCAGACATGAAATGCAAGCGGCCCGCGCGAAGCGGGCCGCGTATCAGGGAAACCGCAATTATCGCGCCGGACCCGGTTCGACGCTCGCGCCGCTCAGTTCGTCAGCCGCTTGACGCCCGGCAGCGGGCAGGCATAGATGCAGTTGCGCAGCGCCGCGATCGCCTCGTAGCGCGGGAAGGTGCGACGCCAGGCCAGCACGACGCGGCGCGTCGGCACCGGGGCGGTGAACTTGACGTAGCGGATGTGCGGCTGCACCTCCTTGGGCACACTGAGTTGCGGCACCACCGTGACACCCATGCCCGAGGCCACCATGTACTTGATGGTCTCCAGCGAGCTGCCCTCGAAGCTCTTGCGGATGCCCTCGGCGTCGCTGGCGAAGCGCGCGTACTCGGGGCAGACCTCGAGCACATGGTCGCGGAAGCAGTGGCCGGTGCCCAGCAGCAGCATCGTCTCCTGCTTCAGCTCCTCGGCCGTGATCGACTTGCGCCTGGCCAGCGCGTGTCCGGTGGGCACGGCGGCGACGAAGGGCTCGTCGTACAGCTTTGCCGTGGCCAGCCCGCTGTCGGGAAACGGCTCGGCCATGATCGCGCAGTCCAGTTCACCGGTGCGCAGCATCTCCAGCAGCCTGGCGGTGAAGTTCTCCTGCAGCATCAGCGGCATCTGCGGCACGCGCTCGATGGCCTGGCGCACCAGGTCGGGCAGCAGGTAGGGGCCGATGGTGTAGATGATGCCCAGCCGCAGCGGCCCGGCCACCGGGTCCTTGCCGCGCTTGGCGATCTCCTTGATCGCCGCCGCCTGCTCGATGACCTGCTGCGCCTGGCGCACGATCTGCTCGCCCAGCGGCGTCACGCTGACCTCGCTGGTGCCGCGTTCGAAGATCTTGACGTCGAGCTCCGCCTCCAGCTTCTTGATGGCCACGCTGAGCGTCGGCTGCGCGACGAAGCAGGCCTCGGCGGCACGGCCGAAGTGCTTCTCGCGCGCGACAGCGACGATGTACTTGAGCTCGGTCAGGGTCATTGTGAGATTGTCGCGCGCGCCGCGTCCATCAGGCCTTCAGGAACTCGGCGCGCCCGGCCAGCCAGCGTGTCACGTGCGCCTCGGCCGCCGCCGGATGGTGGCGCAGCAGCCGCGGCGCCACCGCTCGCGCGTGCTGCAGCAACGCACTGTCCTGCTGCAGGTCGGCGAAGCGCAGCAGCGCGTCGCCGCTCTGGCGCGCACCCATGAACTCGCCGGGGCCGCGGATGTCGAGGTCGCGGCGCGCGATCTCGAAACCGTCGCTGGTTTCGGCCATGGCCTGCAGGCGCGCCTTTCCGGTGGCCGACAGCGGCGCCGTGTACAGCAGCACGCACACGCTGGCCACCTCACCGCGGCCGACACGGCCGCGCAGCTGGTGCAGCTGCGCCAGTCCGAAACGCTCGGCGTGTTCGATCACCATCAGGCTGGCGTTGGGCACGTCGACGCCGACCTCGATGACGGTGGTGGCCACCAGCAGCTTCATCGCGCCGGCGGTGAACAGCGCCATCACCGCCGCCTTCTCGGCCTGCGGCATGCGCCCGTGCAGCAGGCCGACCACCACGCCGGGCAGCGCGGCGCCGAGCTCGGCGTGGGTGGCGGTGGCGTTCTGCAGGTCGAGGTGCTCGCTCTCCTCCACCAGCGGGCACACCCAGTAGACCTGGCGGCCGCGCCCGACTTCGTCGCGGATGCGCGCCACCACCTGCTCGCGCCGGCTGTCGGCGAAGACCTTGGTCAGCACCGGCGTGCGCCCGGGCGGCAGTTCGTCGATGGTGCTGACGTCGAGGTCGGCGAAGTAGCTCATCGCCAGCGTGCGCGGGATCGGCGTCGCGCTCATCATGAGGAGGTGGGGTTCGAGCTGTGCTCGAACCCCATCCTCATGATCTTTACTGTGGCCCGCCCCCTCCCCGTCGCTCCCGCTCGCGGGGGAGGGCCCAGCTTGATCGACGAGCTTCTGACGCAGCGCGAGGCGCTGCGCGACGCCAAAGCGGTGCTGCTCGTCGACGATGGCCAGCCCCAGCCGCGCGAAGGCAACGTCGTCCTGGATCACGGCGTGCGTGCCCACCACCAGCATGGCCTGGCCCGAGGCCACGCTCTCGACCATCGCCTTGCGGCCGCGGCCCTTGCGGCTGCCGGTGAGCCAGGCCACCTGCACGCCCAGCGGCTGCAGCCAGCCGACGAGCTTGCGGAAGTGCTGCTCGGCCAGGATCTCGGTGGGCGCCATCAGCGCGCATTGCCAGCCGGCGTCGATGGCCACGGCCGCGGCCAGCGCCGCGACCACGGTCTTGCCCGAGCCGACATCGCCCTGCAGCAGCCGGTGCATGGGTTGCGGGCGCCCGAGGTCGGCGCCGATCTCGGCCACCACGCGCTGCTGCGCGGCGGTCAGCGCAAAGGGCAGCGTGGCCAGCAGCCGCGCCGCCAGGCCGCCGCTGCGCGGCGGCAGCACCGGCGCCGCCAGCAGGGCGCGCGCCGCCTGCGCCTGGGCCTGCGACAGCTGCTGCGCCAGCAACTCCTCGAACTTCAGCCGCTGCCAGGCCGGGTGGCTGTGGTCTTCGAGCGTTTCCAGCGGCACCGCGGGGCTGGGGTGGTGCAGGAACAGCAGCGCCTCGCGCAGCGTCGGCAGGCCGCACGGCAGCACCTCGGCCGGCAACAGCTCGGCCAGCGGCGCGCGCGCCAGCGCCGAGGCCACGGCCTTGCGCAGGTAGGCCTGCGGCAGCTGTGCGCTGCTCGGGTAGACCGGCGTCAGCGCCTGCGGCAAGGCGGTGTCGGCGGCGACGGCGCGGAACTCGGGGTGCACCATCTCGCGGCCGAAGAAGCCGCCGCGCACCTCGCCGCGGGCGCGAACGAGGTGGCCCACGGCGAGCGTCTTCTGGTGCGAGGGGTAGAAGTGGACGAGGCGCAGCACGAGCTCGCCGCTGTCGTCGGCCAGGCGCACGACGAGCTGGCGTCGCGTGCGTGTCTCGACGCGGCATTCGCGCACCGTGCCCTGCACTTGCGCGGTGTCACCGTCGCGCAGCGTGGCGATGGGCACGATGCGCGTCTCGTCGACGTAACGCATCGGCAGGTGCAGCGCGAGGTCGATGTCACGCGCCAGGCCGAGCTTGCGCAGCGCCCGCGCGGGCGCCGAGAGCTTGTCCTGTGGGGGCTTGGGGGCCGCGGTCGCTGGCGGCGGGCTGGGCATGGAACAATTTTGACCGGTCTATCCTTGCCGTGACATCGGGCCTTCGGGCCTGCCCCATGAACATTCGCCACCGCCCCTACACGCTTGCCGACTTCGACTACGCGCTGCCACCGGAGCTGATCGCACAGCACCCGGCGGCCGAGCGCAGCGGCTCGCGGCTGCTCGACGGCAGCGGCAGCCTGCCCGTCGACCGCCGCTTCCGTGACCTGCCGGCGCTGCTGCAGCCCGGCGACTTGCTGGTCTTCAACGACACGCGTGTCATCAAGGCGCGGCTGCTGGGCGAGAAGCCCACCGGCGGCGCGGTGGAGGCGCTGGTCGAGCGCGTGCTGCCCGGCCACGAGGTGCTGGCGCACCTGCGCGCCAGCAAGTCGCCGCGGCCCGGCAGCCGGGTGCGTTTTGCCGATGCCTTCGACGCCGAGGTGCTGGGCCGTGCCGGGCCCGAAGGCGCGCTGTTCCACCTGCGCCTGCCCGACGACCCGCTGCGGCTGCTCGAGCGCCACGGCCATGTGCCGCTGCCGCCGTACATCGAACACGCCGACACCGTCGACGACGCCGAGCGCTACCAGACCGTCTTCGCCGCCCGCCCCGGCGCGGTGGCGGCGCCGACGGCGGCGCTGCATTTCGACGCTGCGATGCTGGATGCGCTGGCCGCCCGTGGCGTGCGGCGCGCCGCGCTGACGCTGCACGTCGGCGCCGGCACCTTCCAGCCGGTGCGCGTGGACAACATCGCCGAACACCGCATGCACAGCGAATGGTTCGAGATCGGCGCCGACACGGTGGCGGCCATCGCCGCCACACGCGCCGCCGGCGGCCGTGTCGTGGCCGTGGGCACGACGACGCTGCGGGCGCTGGAATCGGCGGCCCTGCGATCGGAAAGCGGCGCCGCGCTGCAGCCGTGCCGCGGCGAAACCGACATCTTCATCACGCCGGGCTTCCGCTTCCGCGTCGTCGACGTGCTGCTGACCAACTTCCACCTGCCCAGGAGCACGCTGCTGATGCTGGTCAGCGCCTTCTCCGGCCACGCCCACGTGATGGCGCTGTACCGCCACGCGGTCGAGTCGCGTTACCGCTTCTTCAGCTACGGCGACGCCATGCTGTTGACGCAGGCCCCCACGCTCCCTCCGGTCGATGCCCCCCGAGGGGGCGTCGGCAGCGGACCGGCGTAGCCGGATCCGCGCCGGGCCTTGGCCGGGTCCTGCGCAGACAATCGACGTCATGCTGCATTTCGAGTTGCTCGCCACCGCAGGCCAGGCCCGCCGCGGCCGCCTCACGCTCGAGCACGGCGTCGTCGACACGCCGGTCTTCATGCCGGTGGGCACCTACGGCACGGTCAAAGGCGTGCTGCCGCGTTCGCTGGAAGAGATGGGCGCGCAGATCATCCTGGGCAACACCTTCCACCTCTGGCTGCGGCCGGGGCTGGACGTGCTGCGCGCCTTCGGCGGCCTGCACCGCTTCGAGGGCTGGAGCCGGCCCATGCTCACCGACAGCGGCGGTTTCCAGGTCTGGAGCCTGGGCGGCGATGACGGCAAGGGGCGCAAGATCGACGAGGAAGGCGTGAAGTTCGCGTCGCCCGTCAACGGCGACAAGCTGTTCCTCACGCCCGAGGTCAGCATGCAGATCCAGACCGTGCTCAACAGCGACATCGTGATGCAGTTCGACGAGTGCACGCCGTACCAGACGCAAGGCCACGTCACCACCGAAGCCGAGGCGCGCACGTCGATGGAACTCAGTCAACGCTGGGCGCGCCGCAGCCGCGACGAGTTCGAACGCCTGGCCAACCCCAACGCGCTGTTCGGCATCGTGCAGGGCGGCATGTTCGAGGGTCTGCGCGAAGAGTCGCTGCAGGCCCTGGTCGAGCTCGACCTGCCCGGCTACGCCGTCGGCGGCGTCAGCGTCGGCGAACCCAAGGAAGAGATGCTGCGCATCATGGCGCACACGCCGCACCGGCTGCCCACGCACAAGCCGCGTTACCTGATGGGCGTGGGCACGCCCGAGGACCTGGTGGACGGCGTGGCGATGGGCGTGGACATGTTCGACTGCGTGATGCCGACGCGCAATGCGCGCAACGGCCACCTCTTCACCCGTTACGGCGACCTCAAGATCCGCAACGCACGCTTCAAGACCGACGCGCGCCCCATCGACGAGACCTGTGGCTGCCACGCCTGCACGGGTGCGGCCGGCGGCGGCGGCTTCAGCCGCGCCTACCTGCACCACCTGGACCGCTGCGGCGAGATGCTGGGCCCGATGCTGGCCAGCATCCACAACCTGCACTACTACGTGAACCTGATGCGCGAGGTGCGCACGGCGCTCGACGAAGGCCGCTTCGAGGCCTTGCGCGCCCGCTTCAAGGCCGACCGCATGCGCGGCGTCTAGGGCCAACCCACGCCAGTCGGTGGGCTACCAGAACTGCCAGTTCCCGGTGGCCAGCACCCAGGCACCGAGCATGCCGTTGGTGACGCCATGCGCAATCACCGCCACCCAAAGCTTGCCGGTGCGGATGTACAGCCAGGCATACGCCAAGCCGGCGACGACGGCGGCCAGCCACAGCGTGTACGCCAGCACGAACAGAAAGGTCGACAGCACGATGGCCTTCAGCCCCACCCGCGCCGGTGCCACGGACTCGAATACCGGGTGCTGGATCCAGCGCATCAGGAACGAGCGCCAGAACAACTCTTCCATCACCGGCACCAGCAGCGCGGCGCCGACGAGGCGCGGGACGACCAGGGCCCAGTCGAGCCGGCCCTCGGCGCCGAGGGGTACGAACGGCGACACGGCACCGGTGGTGATGGTCATCCACGGCGCGTCGAGCCGCACCCACAGCAGGAACACGACCACGCCCACCGCCGCGGCAAGCAGCGCCTCGCGCGCGGTGGGCAGGGTCTGCCGCGCCAGTTCACCGTATTCGCGCCACCACCAGGCCAACATCGCACCGACCACCACGACCTGCAGTGCGTAGAGCCAGCGCGGGTCCAGGCCGACCCATGTGACGTCGGCCGGCGCGAGGGAGCGCCAACCCAGGAAGGCCATGAAGGCGACGAAGGGTGCGGCGCGGACGAAGGCGGGGCGGCGAAACAGGGGCGTCATCGGCGGTGCGCGTGAAGTTCTTCCTGGGCACGTATCAGTGCTGGAGCCGGCGGCGCAGGCATTGACAAAATCTCGGGGGTCGATGGGGCGAGGCCGGCTGTTTGCAGGGCATGGCGGCGCAGGTGAACACGCGGCAGGCTTCTCGGGAGCCTCGGGTGAGCAGGTGGAGGCTATGTTCGGCAGAGCACAGACGCGAGGTGCGCTGCCGCTGCATCGTGGTTCCTTCCATCCCAGAGAACCGGAACAAGCACGATGTCAGCCACCCCGTCCGCGGTCGACAACATCCATGCACCGGCTGCAATGGCCGTCCGCTCGAGCTTCATCCGGCACGAACCGGTGGGCGCGAGCCGGCCCGGCCCAGCAATCCGCCTGCGCCTGCAAACGTTGGCGGCCGAGCGGCGCCGCGTTGCGCGCGGCGCCGAGTTGTTTTGTCAAGGCGACCGCCTGGCGGCACTGTACGAGATACACGCGGGAGTGTTCAAGACCTGCCTGAGCGACAAGGACGGTCACTGCCAGGTCACCGGGTTCCACATGACCGGCGAGCTGCTCGGCCTGGACGGCATCGGTGCCGGCCGCCACAGCGTCGCTGCGGTGGCGCTGGAAGACGCACTGGTGTGCGTCGTTCCCTATGACGCGTTGAACTGCCTGTTGCAGGAATCCGCCGCCTTGCAGCACGAATTCCACAGGGCCATGAGCCGCGAGATCGTGCGCGCCCACGCCTTCATGCTGCTGCTGGGTTCGGTGGCCGCCGAAGGGCGTGTCGCGGCCTTCCTGCTCGACCTGATCGGACGTTTGCGGGCGCGCGGCTTTTCCTCATCGGCCTTGGTGTTGCGCATGTCGCGCGACGAAATCGGCAGCTGCCTCGGCCTGCAGTTGGAGACGGTCAGCCGGACTTTCTCCAGGTTGCAGAGCGACGGCGTGCTGGTGGTCAGCAAGCGTTGCGTCCACGTGCTGGACGAGGCCGCGCTGCACGGCATCGTCCACGCCGCCTGACTGCAACGCCTCGAGCCTGCACGTGCAGGCTTTCGCTCGCGCTTGGGCCAGCCTGGGGTGGCTAAGATCCCGGCTCGACCTCCGAGCGCACCGTATGGACTGGGACTATCCGCGGCCTTACACCTTGCCTGCCATGCCGCAGCGCGATGACATCGATGGCTTGAACCACACCAACAATGCGGTCTATGTGCAGTGGTGCGAAAGGATAGGCTGGGCCCATTCGGAAGCACTCGGCCTGAGTCTGGCCGACTACCAGCGCCTCGATCGCGCGATGGCGATACGCCGCGGCGAATACGACTACCTGCTGCCCACGGTTCTGGATGACGAGCTCACCCTGGCCACCTGGCTGCTTGCCAGCGACGGCAAGTTGACGCTAGAGCGTCGCTTTCAGTTGATCCGCAATCGCGACCAGGCGACCATCATGCGCGGCCGCTGGGATCTGGTCTGCATCGAACTGAGCAGCGGCCGGGCGCGCCGCATGCCGCCCGAGTTCTGCGACATCTACCTTGCAGCGATGGTCGACGCAGGGCCCTGCCCGTAGCCCTGCGCCAGGCCGCAGTGCACAGTGGCGCCCAGCCCCGGGTCGGTTTCAGGCGCCGCCCGCGCCCTGGGCCAACGCGTGCCCCTGCGCCCCCGGTTCCTGCTCCAGCGCCTCGGCCAGCCACGGCAACAGCGGCTGCAGCGCGCCGTGCAGCGTGTGCGGCGGGTTGGCCACGAAGACACTGCTGCCCATGAGGCCGAAACCGCGCTCGCCGGCGCGCACCACGGTGAGCCGCGCCTGCAGCCAGCCCTTCCTGGCGCCGGCCACCGCGGCGGCCTTCAGGCGCTGCGGCAGTTGCGTGGCCTCGAGCAGCTGCAGCTGCGGCAACCAGACGATCACCACCGCGTCGGCAAACTGCTCCAGCGCCTCGCGCAGCGCGCCCAGCGTGCGCGTGTAGTCGGCCTTGAGTTCGTAGCTGGGGTCGATGAGCACGACACCGCGCCTGGTCGGCGGCGGCAGTTGCGACTTCAGGCGCGCGAAGCCATCGGCCAGGTGCACCTCGACGCCGGGCACGTCGCCCAGGTACGAGGCCAGGATCTTGTGGTCGGTGGGGTGCAGCTCGAACAGTCGCAGCTGGTCCTGCGGCCGCATCAGCAGCTGCGCCACCGCCGGCGAGCCGGGGTACTGGCGCAGCTTCTTGCCGCCGTTGAAGGCGCGCACCAGCGCCACGTAGTCGGCCAGCGGCGCGGGCAGGTCGTCGCGGTCCCACAGGCGGGCGACGCCGTGCTCGAACTCGCCGCGCTTCTTCGCGTAGTCGCCTTCCAGCGAATAGCCGCCGGCGCCGGCGTGGGTGTCCACGTAACGCCAGCCCTTGTCCTTGAGGTTCATGTGCTGCAGCACCAGCATCAGCACCAGGTGCTTGAGAACGTCGGCGTGGTTGCCGGCGTGGAAGGCGTGGCGGTAGGCGAGCATGCCGCGACTGTGCCACGTCGCCAGGCCGGCGGGCGCCAGGCACCCAGCGGCGCCGTTGCCATGCGCTAACCTCGCACCATGCCCACCCTCTTCGACCCCATCCGCGTCGGCGACATCGACCTCGCCTCGCGCATCGTCATGGCCCCGTTGACACGCAACCGCGCCAGCCCCGGCCAGGTGCCCAACGAACTGATGGCGGCCTACTACGCCCAGCGCGCCGACCCCGCCAGCGGCGCCGGGCTCATCGTCACCGAGGCGACCCAGGTCTGCCCCGAAGGCCAGGGCTACCTCGATGCACCCGGCATCCACAACGCCGAGCAGGTGGCCGGCTGGCGGCGCGTCACCGACGCCGTGCATGCGCAAGGCGGGCGCATCGTGGTGCAGCTGTGGCACGTCGGGCGCATCTCGCACGTCTCGCTGCAGCCCGGCGGCCGGGCGCCGGTGTCGAGCACGGCGCGGCCGGCCGCCAGCAAGACCCTCATCGCCGGCGGCTTTGCGCCCTGCTCGACGCCGCGCGCGCTGGCCACCGCGGAGATCGCGGGCGTGGTCGAGCACTACCGCCGCGCCGCGCTGAACGCCATCGACGCCGGTTTCGACGGCGTCGAGGTGCACGGCGCCAACGGCTACCTCATCGACCAGTTCCTGCGCGACAGCATCAACGACCGCAGCGACGCCTACGGCGGCCCGATCGAGAACCGCGTGCGTTTCCTGCACGAGGTGATGCAGGCCGTGGCCGGCGCCATCGGCGGCGGCCGCACGGGGCTGCGGCTGTCGCCGGTGACGCCGTCCAACGACGCCGCGCTCGACAGCGACCCGCAGGCCCTGCACGAATTCGCTGTGGCGACGCTGGCGCCGCTGCAGCTGGCCTATCTGCATGTCGTCGAAGGCCAGACCGGCGGCGCGCGCAACTACGCGCCTTTCGACTACGCAGCGCTGCGCCGGCGCTTCAAGGGCGCGTGGATGGTCAACAACGGCTACACGCGCTCGCTGGCGCTGGACGCGGTGGCCTCGGGGGCGGCGGACCTGGTGGCCTTCGGCAAACCCTTCATTGCCAACCCCGACCTCGGCCGCCGCCTGCGCGAGGACGCGCCGCTGAACACACCCGACGCCGCCACCTTCTACGGCGGCGGCGCGGCCGGCTACACCGACTACCCGACGCTGGATGCCGCCCCGGCTTGAGCGTGCGTGGCGGGTCGGCCTGACGCTGCTGCTGGCGCTGGCCGCGGCACTCGTCTTCGAGCGGCTGCACGCGCCGCTGCCGTGGATGATCGGCCCGCTGCTCGTCACCGCCGGCTGCGGCATGGCCGGGCTGCGGCTGGCGGCGTCGGGCGCGCTGCGCAACGCCGGGCTGTGGATGATCGGCATCGCGCTGGGGCTGTACTTCACGCCGGCGGTGGTGGCGCTGCTGCTGCCGCTGGCGCCGGCGCTGCTGGCCGGCATCGCCTGGGCCTTTGTCATCGGCTACGCCTTCTACCGCTTCCTGCTGCGCGTGAGCGGCGGCGACCGCGCCAGCTCCTTCTTCGCCGCGGCCATCGGCGGCGCCTCCGAGATGGCGCTGCTGGCCGAGCGCCACGGCGGCCGGGTCGACCGCGTGGCGGCAGCGCATTCGCTGCGTGTGCTGCTGGTGGTGGTGCTGATTCCCTTCGGCTACCAGGCCGCCGGCATCCACGGCATCGACCCGGCCGTGCCGGCGCTGCAGGAAGTGCGGCCGCTGGGCCTGGCGCTGCTGCTGACGGCCAGCGCCGGCGGCGTGGCGCTGCTGGCGCTGCTGCGTGCGCCCAACCCCTGGGTGCTGGGCGCGCTGGCAGCGACGATGGCGCTCACCGCCGCCGGGGTAGAGCTCTCAGCGCTGCCCAAGGCGGCCAGCAACGCCGGGCAGCTGTTCATCGGCGTCGCCCTGGGCAGCCGCTTCACCGCCGGCTTCGCGCGCCAGGCGCCGCGCTGGCTGGCCGCGGTGGCCGCAGGCACGCTGGCGATGATCGTCGCCTCGGCCGGATTTGCCTGGCTGCTGGCACAGCTGGCCGGGCTGCACCCGGCGACGGTGCTGCTGGGCACCTCGCCCGGCGGCATTGCCGAGATGAGCATCACCGCCAAGGTGCTGCAGCTCGGGGTGCCGGTGGTCACTGCCTTCCACGTCACGCGCTACGTGGCGGTGCTCACGCTCACGGCGCCGCTCTACCGCTGGGAGCGCGGCCGCGCGGCCGCTCGCGGCGGCTGAGCGGCGGCTGGCGGCGGCGTGGCCGTCGCGAACAGCACCACCACCGCATGCGCCGCGACGCGCACGTGCGCGGCCGTCAGCGGCGGCGCCGCGGCCAGGTCGGCCAGCTCGATCAGGTCGTCGGGCGACTGCCGGGCGCTGTCGAGCACGCGCCGCCAGGGCCCGGTGCCTGCAGGACGAGGCAGCGGCTCGAAATCCAGCGGCTGCCGCCAGGCGTTGAGCGCGAAGTACATCAGCCACTGCCCGGACAGCGTGGCGGCGCTCAGCGCCAGGCTGTGCGACCACGGCGCCAGGTCCGGCGCCCCGGCGTTCACGCCGTGCAGGCGCACCTGGGCCTGGCTCGTCAGCTGCGCCAGCGTCAGGTGGTGGTCCTCGCGCACCGAGTCGCGCAGCGCGCGCAGCCCGATCAGCGCGCGCACGAAGCGGTGGATGTCGGCATGGCGATCGAGCAGCCGCCAGTCGAGCCAGTACGTATCGTTGTCCTGGCACCAGGCGTTGTTGTTGCCGTGCTGCGTGCGGCGCATCTCGTCGCCCATGCGCAGCATCGGCGTGCCCAGCGACAGCACGGTGATGGCCAGCAGGTTCTTCACCTGCCGCGTGCGCAGCGCCAGCACCTCGGGGTCGTCGGTCGGCCCTTCGACGCCGCAGTTCCAGCTCAGGTTGTGGTCGTCGCCGTCGCGGTTGCCTTCGCCGTTGGCATGGTTGTGCTTGACGTTGTAGGAGACCAGGTCCTCGAGCGTGAAGCCGTCGTGGCTGGTGACGAAGTTGATGCTCTGCGCCGGTTCGCGCGGCCGCTTGCCGTACAGGTCGGGGCTGCCGAGCAGCCGGTCGGCCAACCGCGGCACGGTGCCGGCGTCGCCGCGCACGAAGGCGCGCACGTCGTCGCGGAACTGGCCGTTCCATTCCTTCCAGTGGTAGCCGGGGAAACGCCCCACCCGGTACAGCCCGCCGGCGTCCCAGGCCTCGGCGATGAGCTTGGTGCCGGCCAGCACCGGCTCGGTGGCGATGTCCCACAGCATCGGCGTGTCGGTCTGCGGCACGCCGTGCTTGTCGCGCGTGAACGCGGCGGCAAGGTCGAAGCGGAAGCCGTCGACGTGCATCACCTGCACCCAGTAGTGCAGGCTGTCCAGGATCAGCCGGCGCACCGCCGACAGGCCGGCGTTCAGCGTGTTGCCACAGCCCGAGTGATTGGCATAGCGGCCGCCCGGCTCCATCAGGTAGTAGCCGGTGTTGTCCAGCCCGCGCAGGCTGCAGGTGGGACCGCGCTCGTCACCTTCGGTGGTGTGGTTGAAGACGACGTCGAGGATCACCTCCAGCCCGGCGCGATGCAGCGCCTTGACCATGTCGCGGAACTCGTCGAGCACCGCCAGCGGCGCGCTGGCGCTGCTGTAGCCCGGGTGCGGCGCGAAGAACGAGAACGGCGAGTAGCCCCAGTAGTTGACGAGCCCGGGCGGCGCGTCCTGGGCGTCGAACGCGAACACCGGCATCAGCTCGACCGCGGTGACGCCGAGGCCGACCAGGTAAGGGATCTTCTCCACCAGCGCCGCGAAGGTGCCGCGCTTCTTTGGCGCCACGCCCGAACTCGGATGCTGCGTGAAGCCGCGCAGGTGCAGCTCATAGATCACGGTGGCGGCGAACGGGCGCTGCAGCGGCACGTCGTCCTCCCAGTCGTAGGCGTGGTCGTCGGTGGCCACGCTCTTGGCCGCCTGCGCGTCGTTGCGCCCCGGCACGCAGGCAGCGGCACGGCGGTAGCCGGCGGGCAGCGCGACGGCGCGGCCGTAGGGATCGAGCAGCACCTTGTCGGCGTCGAAGCGCAGGCCGCGCTCGGGGTCGAAGGGCCCGAACGCGCGGTAGGCGTAGAGCTGACCCGGCGCCACGCCGGGCACGAAGGCGTGCCAGTAGTCGCCGCTGCGCTGGCCGTGGTTGTCGAGCGTGATCACGCGCGCCGGTTCGGCGTCGTCGGCGGCGTCGTACAGCAGCAGATCCAGCCGCTCGGCGTGGCGCGAGAAGACGCTGAAGTTCATGCCGCCGGGCTGCGGGCAGGCGCCCAGCGGGTGCGGCCGGCCGCGGGAGGCGGGGTCGGTAACCATCGCGGCATTCTGCGGGCCCCCCGGGGCCGGCGCTTGAGCAACCTCAAGGCCGCCACCCCGGCACGGCGCCCCGGCGTTTGCGCATCGCGTCATGAGTATTCTGCATACTACCCTCCACCCGGGTAGTGACGGGGCGATGACATTGATCCCACAATGATGGCCCGCAACCGTGGTGCACCTGCATGCGCACATCCACAGGCGGGATTCGGCGAGTCCCGCCCAGTCTTGCCGCCTCGAGCGGCGGCTGACGGGCTTGGCCCGATCCCGTTTCCTGCATTGCACATCCTGATCGGAGACTCCATGACCCGTCCCGCTGTCGAGCAACTGCGCCTGAACGTTCCGACCCACGTCAACCATCCGCGGCTCGTGGCCTGGGTGGCCGAGATCGCCGCGCTCACCGAGGCCGCCGCTGTCCACTGGTGCGACGGCTCCGAGGCCGAGGTCCAGCGCCTGACCGAGCAACTGGTGGCCGCGGGCACCATGCAGCGGCTGAACCCCGCACTGCGCCCGAACAGCTTCCTGGCCCGCAGCGACCCGAGCGACGTCGCGCGGGTCGAAGACCGCACCTTCATCTGCAGCGAGAAACCCGAAGACGCCGGCCCGACCAACAACTGGATGGCGCCGGCCGAGATGCGCGAGGTGCTGCAGACGGGCCTTGCGGACGGAACCCCGGCGCTGTTCAAGGGCTGCATGCGCGGCCGCACGATGTACGTGGTGCCGTTCTCGATGGGGCCGCTGGGCTCGCACATCGCCCACATCGGCGTCGAGCTGACGGACAGCCCCTACGTGGCGGTGAGCATGCGCACGATGACGCGCATGGGCGCGACGGTGTTCGATGTGCTGGGCGGGCACGGTGAATTCGTGCCCTGCGTGCACAGCGTCGGCGCACCGCTGGCCGAGGGGCAGGTCGACGTGCCCTGGCCCTGCAATGCCACCAAGTACATCGTGCAGTACCCCGAAACGCGCGAGATCTGGAGCTACGGCTCGGGCTACGGCGGCAACGCACTGCTGGGCAAGAAGTGCTTCGCGCTGCGTATCGCCTCCACCATGGGCCGCGATCACGGCTGGCTCGCCGAGCACATGCTGGTGCTGGGCGTGAGCTCACCCGCCGGCAAGAAGTACCACGTCGCCGCCGCCTTCCCCAGCGCCTGCGGCAAGACCAACTTCTCGATGCTGGTGCCGCCACAGGGTTTCGAGGGCTGGTCGGTCACGACCATCGGCGACGACATCGCCTGGATCAAGCCGCACGCCGACGGCCGCCTGTACGCGATCAACCCCGAGGCCGGCTATTTCGGCGTTGCTCCGGGCACCAACCACAAGACGAATCCGAACTGCATGGACACGCTCAAGCGCGACGTCATCTTCACCAACGTCGCGCTGACCGACGACGGCGACGTCTGGTGGGAGGAGCTGACGCCCACGCCGCCGGCGCACCTGATCGACTGGCAGGGCCGCGACTGGACGCCCGAAATCGCCATGGCCGACCCGGTGAACGGCAAGCCGCGACCGGCGGCGCACCCAAACTCGCGCTTCACCGTCGCCGCCATCCACAACCCGGTGCTCGACACCGAGTGGGACAACCCGAACGGCGTCGCCATCGACGCCTTCATCTTCGGCGGCCGCCGCTCGACCACGGTGCCGCTGGTGACCGAGGCACGCGACTGGGTCGAGGGCGTGTACATGGCGGCCACGATGGGCAGCGAGACCACCGCCGCCGCCGCCGGCCAGCAGGGGGTGGTGCGGCGCGACCCGTTCGCGATGCTGCCGTTCACCGGCTACAACATGTCCGACTACTTCCAGCACTGGCTGGACCTGGGGGCCAGGCTGGCCGCCGAGGGCACGCGGCTGCCGAAGATCTTCTGCGTCAACTGGTTCCGCAAGGGCGCCGACGGCAAGTTCGTCTGGCCCGGCTACGGCGAGAACATGCGCGTGCTGCACTGGATCCTGGGGCGGGTCGATGGCACGGCGGCGGGCGCCGAGCATGTGTTCGGCGTCAGCCCTCGTTACGACGACCTGCACTGGCAGGGCCTGGACTTCAGTCGCGCCCAGTTCGACAACGTGATCTCCATCGACCAGCCGGCCTGGCAGCAGGAGATGAAGCTGCACGACGAGCTGTTTCACCAGCTCGCCTACCACCTGCCGGCCGAACTGGACGCCACCCGGGTGCGCATCGAAACCAAGCTCGCGGCTTGAAGCTGCAGCTGCTGTCCGACCTGCACCTCGAGACCGAGGTCTTCGACCCCGAGCCGGCGCCCGGGGCCGAACTGCTGGTGCTGGCCGGCGACATCGACAGCAGCTGGGCCGGCTACGAGCGTTTCGCCGGCTGGCCGGTGCCGGTGGTCGTCGTCGCCGGCAACCACGAGTTCGACGGCCGCGAGCTGGGCCATGCCTGGCCGGCGCTGCGCGCGCACTGCGGCCGCTACGGATTGACGCTGTTGCAGCGCGAGGCGCTGCTGTTCACCGCCGCCGACGGCTGCCGCGTGCGCATCCTCGGGGCCACGCGCTGGAGCGACTTCGACCTCTTCGGCACCGCCCAGCGCGAGCGCGCGCTGCGCGCCGCCGAATACTTCATGCGCCTGATGGCCGCCACGCGCGGCGGCCAGCCCTTCGACGCCGCCGGCGTGCGCGAGGAAGGACTGGCCTGCCGCGCCTGGCTGGAGGCCGAACTCGCGCACGCGCCGCACGGACGCTGGGACAGGACGCTGGTGGTGACGCATTTCGCGCCCAGCCTGAAGTGCGCCGACCCGCGCTACGGCGCCCAGCCCGGCACCGCCAGCTTCTGCAGCGCCGACGACGACCTGATCCCGCGCGCCGACCTCTGGCTGCACGGGCATCTGCACTGCCGCCACGACTACCGGGTGCCGCGCCCCGGTCGTGCGCCCGGCCGCGTCGTCTGCAATGCCCGCGGCCTGGCCACCAAGGGCGAGGACCAGGGGCACCTGCCGCTGCTGGTGCTGGACATCTGAACCCGGTTTCCCCCAGGCCGGCGCACGTTTGCTGAGCGCGATCAAGAACCACCGGCGCCGGCAGTGCCACACTGCAGGCCCGGGCCAAGGCGGCCCGTCACCGAGCCGGAGCACACATGAAGATCCTTGCCGCCGTCGATGGCAGCCCTTACACGAAGCGCATGCTGGCTTACATCGCCGCGCATGACGACTGGCTGGGCCCGCATCATGAATACACGCTGATCCACGCCGTGCCGGCCGTACCCCCGCGGGCTGCGATGGTGCTGGAGAAGGAAGTCCTCAAGGGTTACTACGACGATTGCGCCGAAAAGGTGTTCAAGCCCATCCGCACCTTCTTCACTCGCCATGGCCTGAACGCCAGCTACGTGACCAAGGTCGGACCGGCCGCCGAAATGATCACCGACGCGGCCAAGAAGGGGCGCTACGACCTGATCATGCTCGGCTCGCACGGCCACGGCACGCTGACCAACCTGGTCATGGGATCGGTGACCACCAAGGTGCTGGCCAACTGCGACACACCGGCGCTGCTGATCCGCTGAATCGCAGTCCGCGCGCTGGCCGGGGTCAGCGCGCAGCCGGGCCGCGCAGCCCATGCAGGCAGGTCGAGAGCACCCACTCGACGATCTGCGCGTTGCTGTGCTGGCCGGCGGCCTTCAGAAAGGCCGGCACCGGATCGCAGGCACGGGCAAAGATCGTGTACAGCACCACCTCGGGCGGCAGCGTGGCGTCGATGTCGTCGGCGGCCTGCGCCTGGACGATCCATTCACCGAGGCGCTCACTCACCTGCAGCAGCAACTCCAGATAAGCCCTGTGCGCCATCAGTTCGGCGCGCAGCGAGGAGTTCTGCGAAGGCAGCGTCGGCATCTCGCCGGCCACCTGCAGTTCCAGCGCCCAGCGCGTAAGCGCCTCCAGCCGCTGCATGGCGGTGGCCTCGGGCCGCGCAGCCTGCTGGTCGATCACCGCCAGCGTACGCTGCAGCAAGCGCACCATGGCTGCCGCGGCCAGCGCTTCCTTGGACGGGAAGTGCTTGTACAGGCTGGCCTTGGCGATACCGACGTCGGCCGCCACTTCGTCCACGGTCATGAGGTCGAAGCCCTTGTCGGCGAGCAAGCGGTTGACCGACTCGACGATGGCGTCCTCACGGACACGCAGCACTTGTTCGCGAAAGGAAAGACGGGCCATGAGCCAATTCCAGCCGCGACCGTCACCAGATGAACTGATCAGTCGCGCCCGAGGCTGCGGCTGGTGCAGGCCGCCACGGGCGGCCCGGGGTGCCTCAGAACGCCGGCTTGCGCCGGGTCCACAGCCTGTTCATCCAACCGTCGGGCCCATCCATCGGCGAGGCCGTGGCCGGCGATGAGTCGTCGGGCAGCTCACCCAGGCTGAGGTCCAGGCCAAAGGCGGTGCCGAGGTCGGCCGGGTCGTCCTGCGGCGGCCGTTCGGCGGCCGGCCTGAGTCCGAACCAGCGGCGCGAGGTATCGGACTTGTGCATGGCGGCAACCTTTTGCAATGAGCTGTAACCAGTGTCACTGCAAGCCCGCGCGGCGAAACATCGAACAAAGGGGTCGCCGTGCGGCAATTCACGGCCGCGCAGCCTGCCGGAATTTGGGTCGGGCCCGCGCCTGGGTACCGTGGCGCCGTAGCGACGGCCGCCGATACAATCGCGCCCCCTTGCAACGGCCGCACTGCCCGCAACCGCACCGGCCTGCACCATGACCCCCACCCGAACCGCAGCGCGGCCGCCGGCGCCGCAGGGCTTTGCGGCCATCGACTTCGGCACCTCCAATTCCGCCGTCGCCGTGCCGCGCCCCGACGGCGGCGTGCGCCTGGTCGAGCTGGAGCCCGGCTTCCAGACCATGCCCACGGCGGTGTTCTACCGCGCCGACACCCCGCCGCAGCAGCTGGAAGCCGAGCGCCTGTATGGCCGCGCCGCCGTGGCCGACATCGGCGGCGGCACCTCCGACTTCTCGCTCGTGCGCATCGGTCCGGCGCGCCGCGGCCGCGCCGAGCGCCGCGACGACATCCTGGCCAACCACGGCGTGCACCGCGCCGGCACCGACTTCGACCGCCATGTCGAACTGGCCAGCATCCTGCCGCTGCTCGGCTACAGGTCGCTGCGGCCGACGCGCCCTGGCCGCCGCGTCCGAGCAGGCCAAGATCGACGTCGCGCAGCACGGGCAGGCGCAGATCGACCTCTCGGCGCTGGAGCGCGGCCTGTCGGCAACGCTGCACGAGGCCGACGCCGCGGCGGCGATCGAGACCGACCTCGCGCGCATCGTGCAGGCCGCGCGCGAGACCGCGCTGCTGGCTAATGTCGCGCCGGCGGCGGTGGAGGTGCTTTATTTCACCGGCGGCTCGACCGGACTGACGCCGCTGGTGGACCGCATCGCGGCGTGTTTTCCGGCCGCGCAGCGTGTGCGCGGTGACCGCTATGCCAGCGTCGCGCAGGGGCTGGGGCTGCATGCCCGGGCGCTGTTCGACTGACCGGCCAGAGCGACCTCGAAGCCTGAGTTTGGCAAGACCCGAGTCGCCAGCGCGCGGCTACCATCGGGCCCTCTCACCAGGAGGCGCCATGACCCGCCCACGCCCGCTCGTCTGGATCGCGGCTGCGCTGGCCGTAGCGCTGCTCGTCGCCGTCGTGCCGGCGCGGGCACAGCCTGGCAAGGACACCGCCGTGCTGGCGATGACGCTCGAGCCGCCGGGGCTGGACCCGACGGCCGGCGCGGCTTCGGCCATCGCCGAGATCACGCTGTACAACATCTACGAGACGCTGATCAAGATCACCAGCGACGGCCGCACCGCGCCGCTGCTGGCCGAGGGCTGGACGGTGTCGCCCGACCTCAGGACCTGGACCTTCAAGCTGAAGCGCGGCGTCATCTTCCACAACGGCGAAGCGTTCGATGCGGCAGCGGTGAAGTACTCCTTCGAACGCGCCGCCGACAAGACCAGCACGAACAAGGACAAGGCCGTCTACGCCAACATCGCCGGCATCGACACGCCCGACGCGAACACGGTGGTGCTGAAGCTGAAGAACGGCAACCCCGACCTGCTGTTCCAGCTGGGCCAGGCCACGGCCATCATCGTCGAGCCCAAGAGCGTGGCCGGCAACCAGACGCAGCCCGTCGGCACCGGGCCCTACCGGCTGGAGGCCTGGAACAAGGGCGCCTCGGTCACCCTGGTGCGCTGGGACGGCCACCGCGATGCCAGGGACGTGAAGCTGCGGCGCGTGACGATGCGCTTCATCAGCGATCCGGCGGCGCAGGTGGCGGCCTTGCTGTCCGGCGACGTGGACATCTTCCCGCGCGTGGCGGCGGCACGCAGCCTGAAGGCCTTCGAGGCCAACAGGAAGTTCCAGGTGCTGGTCGGCGGCTCGCGCGCCAAGACCATCGTCGCCATCAACAACAAGCGCAAGCCGCTGGACGACGTTCGCGTGCGCCGCGCCATCGCCGCGGCCATCGACCGCCAGGCGGTGATCGAAGGCGCCGCCGACGGCTTCGGCGTGCCCATCGGCAGCTTCTACGTGCCGGGAGCACCGGGTTACGTCGACACCACCGGCATCAACCCGTACGACCCCGCCAAGGCGCGAGCGCTGCTGCACCAGGCCGGCATCACGCCGCCGCTGGAACTGACGATGAAGCTGCCGCCCACGCCCTACGCGCGCCAGGGCGGCGAGGTCGTCGCGGCGATGCTGGCCAAGGTAGGCATCAACGCCAAGATCGAAAACATCGAGTGGGCGCAGTGGCTCAGCGGCGTGTACGGCCAGAAGGCCTACGACCTGACCATCATCTCGCACGTCGAGCCGCTGGACTTCGGCAACTTCGCGCGGCCCAACTACTACTGGAACTACGACTCCGCCGAGTTCAACGCGCTGTGGGCCAGGGTGCAGGCGACGATCGACGCCGCCGAACGCAACGAGCTGATGGCCGAGGCGCAAACGCTGGTGGCGCACGACGCCGTAGCCGCCTACCTCTACCAGCCGACCTGGATCACGGTCGCCAACGCCCGGCTCAGGGGACTGTGGAAGGACATGCCGCTGTTCGTCAACGACCTGGCGGCGCTGAGCTGGCAGTGAGCACCGGCGTGACTGCGGCGGTATAGCTCCCTCTCCCGCCCGGGCGGGAGAGGGAGCAAGACCAGAAGCGACGTCGTGTCAGCGTTCGCCGGCCGCCGTGCTCGGCTGCTCGGGCAGCCCGGCCAGGTGTTCGGCGTCGCCCCAATGCTCGACCTGCAGCGCACCGCCGGCCCAGCGCAGGCGGTTGAGGCCGGTGTTGGGGATCTCGCAGGCGCGCAGGCCGTCCAGCGGCAGGCCGTGGGCGCTGCGCCAAAGCATGTCCAGCACACCGCCATGCGTGACCACGGCCAGGCGCATGCCGGATCGCGCCGCCGCCAGCTCGCGCACCGCGGCCATCACGCGGTCGTGAAACTGGCGCAGGCTTTCGCCGCCGGGCAAGGCGAAGTCGGCACGGTGCTCCAGCCAGCGTAGCCACAACTCGGGGTACCGGGCCTTGATGGTGGGCACGTCCAGACCTTCCAGGACGCCGAAGTTCTGCTCGCGAAAGCCGGCCAGCGCCAACGGCGCCAGATCCCACGCTGCAGCCAGCGGCGCCGCCGTCTCGCGGGCGCGCTGCAGGTCGCTGCTGAACAGCGCGTCGTGGCGGTCGGTCGCCAGCCGCGCGGCCACGCGCGCCGCCTGCGCATGGCCGGTGGCGTTCAGCGGCACGTCGATCTGGCCCTGGAAGCGCTGCTGGCGGTTCCAGTCGGTTTCGCCGTGGCGGATGAAGAGCAGTTCGGTCACTTGGCGAAGAGCTGCGAGCGGTCGCGGAAAGACTTGAACTCCAGCGCGTTGCCGGCTGGGTCGTGGAAGAACATCGTGGCCTGTTCGCCGACCTGGCCGGCGAAGCGGATGTAGGGCTCGATGACGAAGGTCACGCCATGCTCGCGCAACTGCGCGGCCAGCGTGTGGAACGCGTCCCAGTCCAGCACGACGCCGAAGTGCGGCACCGGCACGTCGTGGCCGTCGACCTCGTTGTGATGCGCTCGCGCGCGCGGCGGCGCGAGGTGGGCCACGATCTGGTGGCCGAAGAGGTCGAAGTCGATCCATTCGTTGCTGGAACGGCCTTCGGCGCAGCCCAGCACGCCGCCGTAGAAGCGGCGTGCGGCGGCCAGGTCATCGACCGGAAAGGCGAGGTGAAACGGGGCGAGGTCGTGCATGTTCGGCGTCGTCGGGTGGTTGGGAAGCGGTGACGTGGCACCGGGACCCCCATTGTCGCCGTCGCGCGTGAACGCGCTGCTGCCGGACTGGCTGGCCGCGGTCAGCGCTTGACTTCGGGCGCGTAGATGCTCGCGTCCGCGGTCAGCAGGTCCAGCGGGTAGCGGCACCCGGCCTGGTGATCCTCGATGCAGCGCAGCACCAGCGGGCTGCGGTGGCGGGCGGCACTGGCGCGCACTTCATCGGGCGTTAGCCACAGGGTGCGCACGATGCCGGTGTCCAGCGGGCGGCCGGGCAGCGGTTCGCCAACGCGGCCGCAGTACGCGAAGCGCAGGTAAGTCACGTCTTCACCGGTGGCCGGGCGCGTGAAGCGCGACAGATAGACACCAACCAGCGACTCGGGCGTGAAGGCACGAGCCGTTTCCTCCAGCGTTTCCCGCACCACCCCTGCAGCGGCGACTCGCCCGGGTCCAGGTGGCCGGCCGGGTTGTTCAGCTTCAGGCCTTCGGGTGTGTGCTCTTCGACCAGCAGGTAACGGCCCTCGCACTCGACGATCGCGGCGACGGTGACGCTCGGGCTCCAGCGCGAAACGGGGCTCATGGCGTACATGCTAGACCCTGCTTTGCATCAGCGGCGCGGCCGGAAGTTTGTGGTAGCTTCGCCGACCACCATCCAACACAAAACGCGAGGAGGCCTGCATGCTCATAGGCGTACCGCTCGAAGCCGCGGCGGGGGAGACTCGTGTCGCGGTCACGCCCGAGACGGCCAAAAAGCTCAAGGCACAGGGTCACCAGATCAAGGTGCAGTCGGGTGCCGGCGTGGCCGCCAGCGCCACCGACGAGGCCTATGTCGCCGCCGGCGCCGAGATCACCGACCGCGCCGGCGCCTTCGCCGCCGACCTGGTGCTCAAGGTGAGGAGCCCCGACGCCGACGAGCTGAGCCTGATGAAGCCAGGCACCAACCTGGTCGGCATGCTCAACCCCTTCGACATGGACAACCTGGCACGCCTGGCCGCCGCCGGCATCACCAGCTTCGCGCTCGAGGCCGCGCCGCGCACGACGCGGGCGCAGAGCATGGACGTGCTGTCGAGCCAGGCCAACATCGCCGGCTACAAGGCCGTGATGATGGCCGCCGACAAGTACCAGCGCCTGTTCCCGATGCTGATGACGGCCGCCGGCACCATCAAGGCCGCGCGCGTGGTGATCCTGGGCGTCGGCGTGGCGGGGCTGCAGGCCATCGCCACCGCCAAGCGGCTGGGTGCCGTCATCGAGGCCAGCGACGTGCGGCCGTCGGTGAAGGAGCAGGTCGAAAGCCTGGGCGCCAAGTTCATCGACGTGCCCTACGAGACGGCCGAGGAAAAGGAAGCCGCCGAAGGCGTGGGCGGCTACGCCAGGCCGATGCCGCAGAGCTGGATGGACCGCCAGAAGGTCGAGGTGGCGAAGAAGGTCGCGGCGGCCGACATCGTCGTCAGCACGGCGCTGATCCCGGGCCGCGCGGCGCCGGTGCTCATCACCGAGGACATGGTCAGGTCCATGAAGCCCGGCAGCGTGATCGTCGACATGGCCGCACCGGCCGGCGGCAACTGCCCGCTCACCGAGGCCGGCAGGACCGTCGTCAAGCACGGCGTGACGATCGTCGGCGAGACCAACATCCCGGCGCTGGTGGCGGCCGACTCTTCGTCGCTGTATGCGCGCAACGTGCTCGACTTCCTCAAGCTCGTGGTCACCAAGGAAGGTGGCTTCGACGTGCCGATGGACGACGACATCGTGGTCGCCTGCCTGATGACACGCGACGGCGAAGTCCGTCGCAAGTCCTGAGTCCGCGGCGAAGTCGAGCGCAATCAAGGAACAAGAACATGGACATCGTCAGCCCCACCATCACCAACCTCATCATCTTCGTGCTCGCCATCTACGTGGGCTACCACGTGGTGTGGACGGTGACACCCGCGCTGCACACGCCGCTGATGGCGGTGACCAACGCGATCTCGGCCATCGTCATCGTCGGCGCCATGCTGGCCGCGGCGCTGACCGAGACCACCCTCGGCCGCACCATGGGCGTGCTGGCGATGGCGCTGGCGGCGGTCAACGTCTTCGGCGGCTTCCTCGTCACGCGGCGCATGCTCGAGATGTTCAAGAAGAAAGCGCCGAAGAGCGCTCCGGCGGCGGGGGAAAAGAAATGAGCATGAGCCTCGTCACGCTGCTGTACCTGGTGGCCAGCGTCTGTTTCATCCAGGCGCTCAAGGGGCTGAGCCACCCCACGACGTCGATCCGCGGCAGCCTGTTCGGCATGGTCGGCATGGCCATCGCCATGTTCACCACGGCGGCGCTGATCGTGGAGTTGGCCGGCAGCATGGGCCAGGCACGGGCCCAGGGCATGGTCTGGGTGCTGGTCGGGCTGCTGCCAGGCGCCATTTACGGCGCCTGGCGGGCCAAGACGGTCGAGATGACCAAGATGCCCGAACTGGTGGCCTTCTTCCACAGCATGATCGGCCTGGCGGCGGTGTTCATTGCCGTGGCCGCGGTGGCCGAACCCTGGGCCTTCGGCATCGTCGCCAGGGGCGAGCCGATCCCCACGGGCAACCGCTTCGAGCTGTTCCTGGGCGCGGCCATCGGTGCCATCACCTTCAGCGGCTCGGTCATCGCCTGGGGCAAGCTCTCGGGCACCTACAAGTTCCGCCTCTTCCAGGGCGCGCCGGTCACCTTCGGCGGCCAGCACATGTTGAACCTGGTGCTCGGCATCGCCACCGTCGCGCTGGGCCTGGTCTTCGCCTTCACCGAGAACTGGCCGGCGTTTTTCGCCATGCTGGCCCTGAGTTTCGTGATCGGCGTGCTGATCATCATCCCGATCGGCGGCGCCGACATGCCGGTGGTGGTGAGCATGCTCAACAGCTACTCGGGCTGGGCCGCGGCGGGCATCGGCTTCAGCCTCAACAACAGCATGCTGATCATCGCCGGCTCGCTGGTGGGCAGCTCGGGCGCGATCCTGAGCTACATCATGTGCAGGGCCATGAACCGCTCGTTCTTCAACGTCATCCTGGGCGGCTTCGGCGGCGAGGTCGCCGGGCCGGCCGCCGGCGCGGGTGCGCAACGTCCGGTCAGGAGCGGCAGCGCCGACGATGCCGCCTTCGTGCTGGGCAACGCCGAAACCGTGATCATCGTTCCCGGCTACGGCCTGGCGGTGGCGCGCGCGCAGCACGCGGTGAAGGAACTGGCGGCCAAGCTCACCGAGAAGGGCGTGACGGTCAAGTACGCCATCCACCCGGTGGCCGGCCGCATGCCCGGCCACATGAACGTGCTGCTGGCCGAGGCCGAGGTGCCCTACGACCAGGTCTTCGAGATGGAAGACATCAACGGCGAGTTCGGCCAGGCCGACGTGGCCATCATCCTGGGCGCCAACGACGTCGTGAACCCTGCTGCGCACACCAAGGGCAGCGCCATCTACGGCATGCCCATCCTCGAGGCCTACAAGGCCAAGACCGTGATCGTCAACAAGCGCTCAATGGCCAGCGGCTACGCCGGGCTCGACAACGAACTCTTCTACATGGACAAGACGATGATGGTCTTCGGCGACGCGAAGAAGGTGGTCGAGGAGATGGTGAAGGCCATCGAGTGACGCGCGCCGCTCACGCAGCAAGGGCCGGCGCTGCCGGCCCTTTTGTTTTACGTTGACATTCGAACGTAAAATAGCGCTCCGGCTTGTTTGAGGCTCCTGAACCCATGCACCGCGCGCCGCCCGGCCGTACCGTCAGCGTCAGCACGCAAGGCGAGCCTTTCCGCGCCTTCGTTCCGGCGCCGTTGCCGCCGACGCCGCCGATCCAGTGGACGCCGGGCCTGCGGCGGCGCTTCGACGACGCGCTGGTGGCGCTCGGCCGGCTCGACGCCGTCTCTTCGATGTTGCCCAATGCGCAGCTGGTGCTCTACAGCTTCGTGCGCAAGGAGGCGGTGCTGTCGTCGCAGATCGAGGGCACGCAATCGTCGCTGGCCGACCTGCTGCTGTTCGAGATCGATGAACAGTCCGGCGTGCCGCTGGACGATGCCCGCGAGGTCAGCCGCTGTGTCGCCGCCATGGCATTTGGCATCGAGCGCCTGCGCGGCGGCTTCCCCTTGAGCCTGCGCCTGCTGCGCGACATGCACGGCGTGCTGCTCGACCACCCGCGCGGCCGCGGCAAGACGCCCGGCGAGTTCCGCCGCTCGCAGGTGTGGCTGGGCGGCACCCGTCCCGGCAACGCGGTCTTCGTGCCGCCGCCGGCCGGCCGGCTGGGCGACTGCCTCGATGCCTTCGAGCGCTTCCTGCACGACGACCCGGAGCCGACGTCGCCGCTGCTGCGGGCTGCGTTGGCCCACGTGCAGTTCGAGACCATCCACCCCTTTCTGGACGGCAACGGCCGCATCGGCCGGCTGCTGATCGTGCTGCAGTTGGTGGCCGACGGGCTGCTGCACGAGCCGCTGCTCTACCCGAGCCTGTTCTTCAAGGCCCACCGGCCGCTGTACTACGAGCTGCTGAACGAGGTGCGCACGCATGGCGACTGGGAGCGCTGGCTCGACTTCTTCGCCGAGGCCGTGCAGGTGAGCGCCACCCAGGCGGTGATGACCGCGCAGGCGCTGCTGGCGCTGGTGGCCACCGACCGCGAGCGGCTGGCCGCGCTGGGCCGCGCCGCGCCTTCGGCCTGGACCCTGCACGACGCGCTGCAGCGCCAACCCGTGGCCACGGCGGCCGCGCTCGGCGCCGCGACGAGGCTGACGCCGGCCACCGTGAACAAGACGCTGGCGCACCTGCAGCGGCTGGGCCTGGTGGAGGAGCTCACCGAGCGCCAGCGCGGCCGAGTCTTCGCCTACCGCGACTATGTGGCGCTGCTGAATGCCGAACTGGACCCCGAGCCGCCCACGCCCGAGCGGCGCCGCGCGACAAGAAGACGCTGACCCATGCCCACCCTCGACTGGCTGAACCGCGACGACGCCTTCCGCGTGGCCGAGCGTGTGCCCACGCGCGTGCTGCGCCCGCACGCCGCCGGCCACGAATTCGGCGCCGCCGCAGCCGGCAGCGGCAACCTGCTGATCCAGGGCGACAACCTGGAAGCTTTGAAGGCGCTGCTGCCCTTCTCCCGCGGACGCGTGAAGTGCATCTTCATCGACCCGCCGTACAACACCAAGAGCGCCTTCGAGCACTACGACGACAACCTGGAACACAGCCAGTGGTTGAGCATGATGCTGCCACGGCTGCAGTTGCTGCGCGAGTTGTTGGCCGAGGACGGGTCGATCTGGGTGACCATCGACGACAACGAGGGGCACTACCTCAAGGTCCTGATGGACGAGGTGTTTGGGCGGGGCAATTTCCTTGCGGACGTCTTCTGGCAGAAAACTCACACTCGCGAGAATCGAAAGGCGCGCTTCGCAGTTCTTCACCGTCACAACGCCGTCCGGCAGGCGCGTCGATCCGCCTCCAGGCCGCTGCTGGCTCTACACCGAGCCGCGATTCGGCGAGATGGTCGCTGACAACCGGATCTGGTTCGGCGCAGAGGGAAGCAATGCGCCGCGAGTAAAGAAGTTTCTCTCTGAAGTTCAGGCTGGGCTCGTGCCGTCGACGCTATGGCCGCACACCGAAGTGGGTACCACTGGCCAAGCAAAGAGCGAACTGCAGAAAGTGCTGGCCGGTGAACCCGGCGGCATCAGCGCTGCCGTCAACTGGCAAGGCGGTGGCGGGTTCCGTTTCATGCAACTCGGCGCGCCGCTGTTCGACGCCAACGGCGAGATCCACGCCGACGTGCGCTTCGCCGATCTGGCCGCCTTCATCTGGATGCGCGAAACCGGCACCGCGCTGCCGGCGCTGACACCCGACACGCCACTGCTCGGCACGCACGACGGCACCGCCTACGTCTTGCTCTTCAACGGCATCCTGGGCGACCGCCGGCCGAGCAGCGGCAACCTGCTGACCACCGAGGTGCTGCCCGCACTGCGCAGCAGCTGCCGGCACGGCGGCCCCAAGGTCGTCTACGGTGAAGCGTGCCGGCTGGGGCAGGCGCGGCTTGCCGCCGAGGGCATCTCGTTCAAGCAATTGCCGCACGCGGTGCCGCGGTAAGCTTGCAGTTGCACTGAACTCTCCCTGGAAGCAGCACCATGGCCAGCACTGCAGCCGACGTCCTTGTTCCCACGGTCGATGAACTCGTCGCACAAGCCGAACGCATGCCACTGGCCGAGCGCGAACTGCTGGTCGATCGCTTGCGGCAGACGCTGCCCCAGGCGATGGACGCTGAAATCGAGGCTGCGTGGATCGAGGAAGCGGAACGGCGGCTGGATGCCGTCGACCGCGGCGAGATGCGCTCGATCCCCTGGGCCGAGGCGAAAACGCGTCTGGGCCTTTGATGCGGCTGGAGATCGTCGAGCCGGCGCTGGACGAGGCCGACTCCGCGCGCCGCTACTACGCGACCATCAACGGCGAGTTGGGCGATGCCTTTGCCAGCGAGTTGCAGCGGTCGATCGAGTGGATCGTCGAGCAGCCGCTGGCCTGGGCGCCGATCGGGCGGCGCGCGCGAAGGCGCTTGTTGAATCGGTTTCCGTATGCGGTGATCTACCGCGTCGAGGCAGACCTCATCCGCATCCTGGCCGTGACGCACCAGCGCCAGCGCCCCGGCTACTGGCGCGGACGGGTCTAGCGCGTGGCCACCTTCGCCCTCAGGCGCTACCAGGACCAGGCCCTGCTGGCATTGGAGAAGTACCTGCGGGTGGCCCCTCTGCACGGCGCACGTTCGGCCTTCGAAAGCGAAACCGGCTACGGCTACAACCCCGAGCCCTTCGGCGACACACCTTGCGTGTGCCTGCGCATCCCCACCGGCGGCGGCAAGACGCTGCTGGCCGCGCATGCCGTCGGCGCATGGCGCGTGCATGGCCGGTGGCCAGCGCGCAGCCGCTGGCGCTGTGGCTGGTGCCCAGCGACACCATCCGCACACAGACGCTGGCGGCGCTGTCGACGCCCGGGCACCCGTTCCGCGAAGCGCTGGCCCAGGCCTGCGGTGACGGCGTTCGGGTGTGCGACCTGGAGTCCGTGGCGACACTGACGCCGCAGGACTTCGACGCCCACGCCGTGGTGGTGGTGGCCACGATCCAGAGCTTTCGCGTCGAAGACGCCGACCAGCGCAATGTCTATGCCTTCTCGGGGGCCTTCGAGCCGCATTTCCGCGGCCTGCCTGCGGCGGCGCTGAATGCGCGCTGCGCGACCTGCCCGACGCCCTGGTAAGCGTCGACGACGCGCACTCGGCCAAGGCCGGCCGCGAGATGCTGGTGCGCTTCGTCGGCCAGCCGCGCTGGAGCCTGGCCAACTGGCTGGCGTTGCGGCAACCCTACGTCATCGTCGACGAGGCGCACAACACCAAGACCGAGCGCAGCTTCGAGGCGCTGAAACGGTTGAACCCGGCGCTGATCCTGGAGCTGACTGCCACACCGATCCCGAAGTGCACCAACGTGCTGTTCCATGTCTCGGCGCAGCAGTTGCAGGCCGAGCACATGATCAAGATGCCGATCACGCTGATCGAGCACACGCGCGGCTGGCAAGCGGCGGTATTCGACGCGGTGCAGAACCAGCGCCTGCTGGAGGCGTTGGCCCAGCAGGAGGAGGCGGGGGACGGGCCCAACAAGGGCGCCCATATCCGCCCCATCGTGCTGCTGCAGGCGCAGAACAGCACCGAACCCGTGAACGTGGACGTCCTGCGCACGCACCTGGTGGACGAGCTGCACATCCCGGCCGACCAGGTGAAGGTGGCCACGGGCAGCGAGCGCGGGCTGGAAGGGCTGGACCTGGCCAGCCGCGCCTGCCCGGTGCGCTACATCATCACCGTGCAGGCCTTGCGCGAGGGCTGGGACTGCCCGTTTGCCTACATCCTGTGTTCGGTGCAGAGCATCCGTTCGGCCACCGCGGTGGAGCAGTTGCTGGGCCGCGTGCTGCGCATGCCCTACGCCACGCGGCGCACGCAGCCGGCGCTGAACAAGGCCTATGCGCACGTGACCGAGGCCGAAACCGGCATGGCCGCCAACGCGCTGGCCGACCGCCTGATCGACGGCATGGGCTTCGACCCGCTGGACATGGCGTCGATGATCGCGCCGCAGTTGCCGCTGGAATTCCGCGATGACGGGCCCCTGTTCGCCAGAACCCCGCCCGACCTGCCCTCGCTGGCCGTGGACCTGCCGGCGGACAAGGTTCTGCCTCAGGCCGTGCAAGACGCCGTGACGCAAGGCGTGGCGACCATCAGCAGCGACGGCAGCCGCCAGCGCATTCAGTTGCGCGGCGCGGTGCCGGCCGCCTTGGGCGAGGCCCTGGTGGCCGCACAGAAGGGCAAGCAACGCGAGCAGGTGGCGCAGCAGATCGAGCGCCACAACGCGCTGGTGGCCGGCGCGCAAGCTCCGGCGCACCGCGGCGCGACTTTCGTTCCGGTGCCCCGGCTCTGTTATCGTGCCGGCCAGGGCGGCCAGGGCGATCTGGTGCTGCTGGAGCGGGAGGCGGTGCTGGAGACGGTGGACTTGAACCTGCTGGCCCAGCCGGTGGCGCTGGAAGGCTTCACGATGGCCGAGCAGGGCACGCTGTGGGAGGTGTATCTCGACGGGCACAAACTGCGCGTCGGCCGGGGCGATGCCGCACAGCTGCCGCTGGACCACGTGGCCGGCACCGTCACTGCCGACGACCTGGCGCGCTGGCTGGCGGCAGAGCTGCAGCACCCCTCACGCAACGTGGCCGTGGACATCTTGCCGACCCCTGTACGCGCCTTTGCGCTGGCCGCGGTGCACCACCTGGTCCATGACAAACACATTCCGCTGGAGCAACTGGCGCGGCACCAGTACCCCTTGGCGCAGCGCCTGGCGACGCACATCGCCGAGCTGCGCGACAAGGCGGCCCAGTCCGCGTTCAGGCAGTTGATGCTGGACGGCGGCTGGGAGATCGCCGCGAGCCCCAGCCACGAATTCAAGTTCGACCCGGCCGTGTACCCGGTGCCTGGCAACAAGCGCTACCAGGGCAAGTTCCGCTTCAGCAAGCACTACTACCCAGTACTGGCCGATCTTGAAGACGGCAGCGAGGAATGGCGCTGCGCCATGGCCTTGGACGAGCAGCCGAAGGTGCTGCACTGGGTGCGGAACCTCGACTCGGACCCGGTGGCCGGGTTCTGGCTGCCGACCTCGTTCGGCCGCTTCTTTCCCGATTTCGTCTGCCAGCTGACGGACGGACGCGTGTTCGTGGCCGAGTACAAGGGCGAGCATCTGCGCGCCGTACCCAAGGAAATCGAGAAGAGCCAGGTCGGCGCGGTGTGGGCCGAACGCAGCGGCGGCCGTGCGGTCTTCGCCATGGTCTACAAGCACGAGCGCGGCATGACGATGGCGCAGCAGATCGAGGCGGTGCTGGTATGAACCCACCCGGTGGCCAGCGGCTACGCCGGGCTGGACAACGAGCTGTTCTACATGGACAAGACAATGATGGTCTTCGGCGACGCGAAGAAGGTGGTCGAGGCGATGGTGAAGGCGGTGGAGTAACGCCTTACCAAGTTGATGTGGCGGCCTGTGGGCGCCACCACTGCCTCTTCAGCGGCGGCGGCGCAGCAGCAGCGCGGCAAGCCCGAGCGCCGACAGCGCTAGTGTCGCCGGCTCGGGCACGCCGTTGTCGGCGGCAGCGATGCCGCGAACGGTGAGCGTCGCGCTCGTGGCGAAACTGCCATAGAAGTTGGTGCCGTCCGTGATCGTTCCCGTTGCCAGGTTGGAGACACCGTTGGCGAGGAAGCTGCCGGGCTCGAAGAACAGGAAGCCCGTCCCGCTGCCGGAGGCGTCGTCGTTGACGGGCTGAAACCGATGTAGTTCTTGCCGGTAGCGAAGCCATCCGGGTCGAAGGTCTATGACGCCCACAAGGAAGTCCTGAGCTCACCGCTGACCCGGGAAGCCCTGCGCAGCTTCTATGCGATTGGCGGCATGCGCATGGGACTGCTCGACGTGATCACGGTGGCCGCATCCACGCGCACCGGCACCCGGAGCCAGTTACAGCAATTTCGGGCCGAAAGCGAAGGTGGCACTGACCGCACCGGGAGGCTCGATTTTGTCGACGCTGAACACCGGCACCACGACCCCCGGAGCGCCCGGCTACGCTTCGTATTCGAGCACCAGCATGGCCACGCCGCATGTGGCCGGCGAGGTGTCGCTGATGCTCTCACTCAACGCCAGCTTGACGCTCAAGTGCTGACGGCGCTGAGGTCCAGCGCCCGCGCCTTTCCCACCGGCACCGGCGCCGACTGCACGGCCGCGCGGTGCGGTGCGGTGCGGTGCGGGCATCGTCGACGCCGCTGCCGCGCTGGCAATAGCGGTGCCACCCATCCCGCCGGTCATCGGCCGCGTGAACTTGGCGCTGCCCTCCAGCGGGGCCGTGATGAGTGCGTCCAGCACCCACAGCGCGGGGTACGCTCCAGTCGGCGCCAACAACGGCGACCGCAAGGGTGGCGCTTGGGGCGCCGGCGGCGGCGGCGGCTGGAACGACGCCACCGCCAACGTGATCGATGGCGAGCGCAGTGGCGTGGCGGCGGCTTTCGCTTGCTGCAACTCGGCGCGCCGCTGTTCGACGCTGGCGCCGCAGCCGACCGACGTGAACCGAGGCAACGATGTCCTTGAGCAGATCTTCGGCTCCAAGGATGTGAGCCGAGCCGTCGCGCAAAACGCAGCTTCGTCCTCGGGCCTGGACCCGAGCCTGCTGAAGAAGATGCTGCCGATGCTGGTGGCGGGCTACATGACCACGCAGCCCGGTGGCGCCGACGCGGCGCAGCCCTCGTCCGCGCAGGCCGGCGGCCTCGGCGGCTTGCTGGGGGGCCTGCTCGGCGGCACGCCCGCCGGCGGTGCGCCGGCGCAAGCGGCCACGCCGGGGTTGGCGTCGATGCTGGACATGATCGGCGACGGCAATGCGCTGGACGACATCCTGCGTATGGCCGTCAAATTCATGCATTGAGGCTGCCGTGCGGCCTGGTCAGGCCCTGGACTCGCCCAAGGCCAGCGCCACCGCATCGGCCAGTGCCATGCCGCTGCCTTCGGCGCGCAGCGTCTCAGCGCGCGCGGCCCCCAGGGCCAGCCGCAGCAACAGCCGGGTGCGGCGCAGTTCGCGCGCCTCGATGCGGTTGATGGCGTTGTACAGGCGCGACCAGTGCGTGACCGCGAAGCCCTGCAGCCGCGCCGCGGTCTGGGCCTGCCCGCTCATGACCAGCGCCTCGGGCAGGTGCAGCAGGGCATTGGCCAGGCCCTGCGCGTAGTGGCGCTGCCAGCCGATGCGCACACTGCGCCGGAGCGCGACCGCGGCGTCGGTCCAGCGCCGCATGCGGATGAAGACGCGGCCCAGCTGCCAGGCGATCTGCATCAGGCCGACCCAATCGCCATCTTGCCGGGCCGCCTGCTCGCACTCGCCGAATATCGTGATGGCCTCGGCATTGCGACCCAGCCAGGCCCACATCGTTGCACGGTCGAGAAGCCGCGCATAGGCCATGCGTCGGTTGCCCAGGCGCTCCCACAGCTGCTGCGCCTGCGCCGAAATGACCTCGGCCCGGGCGAAGTCGAGATGGAAGTTGCAGGCCACCAGACCATGCATGCGCAGGACTGTGGCCTGGGCGGCCAGGTCGCCGCAGCGTTGCGCCAGCGCCAACGCTTCGGTCAGCGCAGGCTCCAGCCCCGCCGCGTAACGGCCGGCGTAGTACATCACCCAGACCCAGCGCACCAGGGCCAGGCTGCGGCGCCGGTCGTCCTGGGCCAGTTCCAGCGCGGCCTCGGCGTGCGCCACCGCGTCGGCCACGAAGCCCGCCGTGCCGCGACCAAAGGCGAGCAGTTCGAGCGCGTCGCAGCGCAGATCCCTATCGTCGACGCTAGCCAAGGATTTCTCCAATGCCTGCAGATCCGACAGCGGCAGGTGGTCGGTGTCCCACAGCGGTCGCAGTGCCAACGCCAGTTCGAGTGCCTGGCGCGGCTCACCGTCGGCGGGGGCGCTGACGATGGCCGCATGCACCTGGACCAGCTCCGGTACCACCGCGGCTGGTCCGCGCACAACGGCTTCGCGGGCGAAGGCGATCAACCACCGCCTCAGCCGTTGCCGCGCTGTGCGTGCGTCGGCCACAGGCAGATTCTCGGCGGCGAACTCGCGCACCGGTTGCAGCAGCGCGTAGCGCGTGCTGTCGTTGGCTGCGTCGCTTGCCGGCACCAGTGACGCATCGCCCAGGTCGTCGAGCAGCGATTGGGTCTGCCCGCGATCGCAGGCCGCGGCAGCCGCCACGGCGTCCAGGCAGGCTGGCGCGGAAAAGACCGACATCACCTGCAACAGTGTCACTTGTGCCGACGTGAGTTGTTGCCAACTCCAAGCCATCACGTGTCGCATTGAGGCATGTCGAGCATCGACCGAGGCGTGCCGCGTGCCGCGCGCGAGCAGGTCGAGCATCGGCGTACCGGATGCATCGAGCAATCGCGAACGCAGTTCGCTGGCCGTCAGGTTGCGCATTCGGCTGGCCGCGAGTTCGATCGCCAACGGCATGCCGCCGAGCATCTGCACCAAGCTGGACAGGGTCGCGGCGTTGTCCATGCCGAGGCTGAAATCCGAGCGCGACGCGCGTGCCCGATCGACGAACAGCGCGACCGCGGCGTTGTCCGCGGCGTCATCGAACCCGGCGTCCGGCGCGGGCAGCGTCAGCCCGTTAAGCTCGAAGGCATGCTCGCCGTCCACGTCCAGCAGGCGCCGCGACGTCGCCAGCACATGCAGCGTGGGCACATCGGACAGCAACTGCGCGATCTCGCCGCCAGCGCTGTCAACCAGTTGCTCGAGGTTGTCGAGTACCAGCAGCCAACGACGGCCCGCCAGCGTGGCAACGATGCGTGCGCGGATGTCACCTCCGCGATCTTCCCGCAGAGCGGTGCCTATCGCTTCCAGAACCTGCCCAGGCCGGGTGCAGTGGGCCAGCGGCACGAAGACGATGCGGTCGAAACGCACCACGTCGTTGCCACCGTTGTTCGACTGTTCCTGCGGGTCGCACATGGCTTGTGCCATCTCAACCGCCAGGCGTGTCTTGCCGCTGCCCCCCGGCCCGTGCACCGTCACCAGCCGCTGCGCGCACACCCTGGCGCGCAGCCGCGATGCGCTCCGTTCGATGCCGAAGGGCCGTGTCCAATAGTGGGGCAGGCCCGTCGGTGGCATCTCGGCACTGTCTGACTTCGGCGGCGAGTGGGGGGCCAACGGTGGCAACATGGAGGTCGTCTTCCCGGCATCCTCGGCCAGCACGAACTCCAGGCGCTCGAAGTGCAGGGCAAGGCGGTTTCGTTCCTCGATCACCCAGTCGTCATAGAACCCCGGCATCAGTTCGCCGCGATACAGCTCGTGCGCGCGGACCCGATGGCCAGCACGCACGTGTTGTTCGAACTGCCGCACGTCGCAGCCGATGCGTCCGGGCAGGACGCGAACCGACATCCGATCGGCGAGCAACACCGGCGCCGCACGCGAGCCGGTAGGCTCGAGCAGGCTCTTCAGCGTGGACAGCGCCTGCCGCAGCCGGTTGCGGCCGACATCCAGGCCCACGCCAGGCCACAGCAGCTCAACCAGCTCTTCGCGCGGGTGGGCCCGATCGGGCGCCAGCGCCAGACGGGCCAACAACGCAGCGACGGCGCGCGACGGCCAACGTGACAGGGTCTGCCCGAGACCCGCCGCCTCCACGGCACCGAGGAGCCGAACCTGCCAACGTGGATCGTCGACCACGGTGGCACCGGTCGCCGCTGCCGCCGACAGGGAAGCCGATGGGATGAAGTCCGTGCTCGCGAGCATATTTGCGCTGGCCGAAGCGCGAGCATACAAGCGGCGCCGGGTCCAACTGCCCTGCTCGGATGGTGCGGCGCGACAAAGTACCCCTCATCCAGGGGGGTCTGGCCCGATCTCCGGGCACCAAGGCACTGTTCGCCAGTCGCGTATCAGCGCCACGCACCAGCGGCCCGCCACGTCACTTGGTCGCTGCCGGCCGCTGGGCGCCGGGCGCTGCGGCGTTGATCGTGATGCCGCGCTTGCGCAACTCGTCGACCAGCAGCTTGGCGCTCGGGTTGCCGGCCTCGGCCATGCGCTGCGTGTCGGCGGCTAGGGCGTCGAGCGAGGCGCGCAGCTTGCCTGCGCTGTCCACGGTCTGCTGCTGAGACGCATGAGCCGCCAGCAGGACCGCGCGCTCGTTGGCGAGCTGATGGGTCTGGAAGCCCAGCCAGCCCAGCAGCGCCAGGGCGCCGAGCAGCAGCGGCACGAAGGGGCTGTGCCGCCCCGCCGCCGCCGGCTGTGGTTGCGACTGCATGTGGGGGTGCGAACGTGAACTGCGGCCGCGCTCGATGACCGGTGCCGGCGCCGACACGGCCTCTGCCGCACCCTCGGACTCGGTCTGGACGCCGTACGCGCTGTCGTCCTGGCCAGGACTGCCGGGCATGTTGATGACGGTTCTCATGGTCGATCCTGTGCGGTCACTTGCGCTTCGACGCCGTGGGTGCGGTGGGTGCTGCCGGCGCCGCGGCCGGGTTGACGCTGAAGGTGATGCCATGGCGCTCCAGCATTGCTGTGACCTCGCCGTCGTCATTGCGCGCACTCAGCTCGGCCAGCGCACGGATGATCTCGCGGTACAGGCCCTCGAGCTGCACCGACTGCTGCACATACTGCTGGCGCTGGTTGACGTCCGATCGCGCTGCGCCGTTGACGGAGCCCAGCCCGACATTGGCCGCCGCCAATGCCAGGCAGGCGGCAGCAAGGACGGTGGCGATCCAGTACTGAAGTCGTGTCATGAAGCGTCTCCCGTCTTCGGCTCAATGCGCGCCGCTGCGCCGGCGGCGGGTCACGAACGCAGCCGACGCGGCCATGACCAGCAGGGCCAGCGTGCCCGGCTCGGGCACCGTGCCGCCACCGCCCGGGTTGACGACGTTGGCGCGGATCACCAGTTGCCGGCTCTGCGCCAGCCCGGTCGTGTCGGAGGCGTTGGTGCCGAAGCCGTTGAAAGTGATCACGTCCTCGGACAGGCCCAAGGCCGCGGCGAAGAAACCGATACCCAGGTTGCCCGTGGCCTGACCCGCGGCGAGCGAAATCACTGGGTCCCAGCCCGCGTAGGTGAAGTCGTCGGCATTGGTCAGCAGGTCGAACAGCCCGCTCAGATCGTCGGCTGGTCCCGCGACATCGTTGTCCAGCCGCAGCGAGGTCAGGATGCTGTTGCCGAGAACGATATTGCCCAGATTGAGCAGGTAGCTCGTTCCCGTCTGGGTCAGCAGCCCCAGCCCGCTGAAGAAGTCGAAATCGGCATTGGCCAGGTTGTTGATCTGCGCGAACACCGACAGGTTGGCCGCGTTGCCGGCCGCGACATCGGCCATGTCCGGGTTCTGGCTCACGAAGCTCACCGAGCCGGTCTGGTTGAAGCTGCCCGCGCTGGCGGTGTTCAGCGCGACGCTGATGTCGCCTGCCGACTGCGCGCCCACGCCGCCCACGCTGCCGCCGCTGCTGAAGGCGCCGTTGATGCCGCCGAGGCTGGCGCGCAGCGTGTCGTTGAGCCCGGTCACCGCGGCGGTGTTCAGCACGCTGATGTTCCTGCTGGCGACCGCATCGCCGACGCGCACGATGCCGAAGTCCACCACCGGCGTGGCGAGTTGGCCGTTGGCCTGGGTGTAGACCTTGCCGCTGACGCTCACGGTCTGCGAGGCCAGGTTGAGCTGGCAGTTGGGCGCGCAGCCGCCCACGTTGCCGGCGTCGGAGACGAAGGCGATGGTGGCGCTGCCGGCGTTGGCACCAGTGAAGTTGCCCGCCGTGGCGGTGTTCAGACCCACCTGCAACTGGTTGGCGCTGGTGGCGCCGGGGTTTAGCAGGTTGAAGCTGCCTCCGGCCGTAATGGGCGCACCGTTGCTGGCGATGCTGGCGCTCAGCGCTGCTTGCGGGGCCACTGTGGCCACGTTGGTGACGCTCACATGGGCCGTCGGCGATGCCGCACCCACGCGCACCGCGCCCAGGTTGATGCTGAGGTTGTTGACGAGCGGGCTGGCCTGGTTGATGACGTTGGCTTGCGCCTGGATGGTGCCGGCCACGCCGTGGTTCTCGCTCCCGGCCGCTGCCGTGCCCAGGCCGTTGCTGCTGCCACCCACGGCACCGCCGGTGAAGTAGTTGACCGCGATGTTGCCGTTGACCAGACCCGCGGCGCCGGTGTTCACACTCACCGTCATGCTGCCGTTGGCGCCGGAGCTGTTGTTGCCGGCCAGGATGCCGGTGAGCGAGCCCAAGCCGCTGATCAGCCCGGCGCCAGTGCCGCTGGCCGCGCCGAAGCTGGCGTTCAAGTCTTCCACGAAGCCGGCTGCGCCGGTGGCGGTGTTGCGGATCACCAGGTTCTGGCTCACCGCCTGCCCTACCTGCACGGTGCCGAAGTTCAGTGGCGCGCTCTGGATCGCGCCGCTGGCGGCCTGGTACACGTTGCCGTTGAGGGTGAGCACCTGGCTGCCCACGCTGGCCGTGCCCAGGCCGTTGGCCACGCCGTTCACTTTGCCGGCCGTCTCGTAGTTCAGCGTCACGGTGCCGGCCTTGGCACCGGCACTGGCGGCGTCGAGGAAGACGGTCATGGCCAGGCTGTTGCTGCCTGCGAGCAGGCCGTTGATGCTGCCGCCATTGTGGCCGGCAGCGCCGGTGTTGCCGGAGAAGCTGGCGTTGAGGTCCTCGCTGAAGGCGCCGGGGGCCGCCGTGTTCCTCACGTTCAATTGTTGGAAGAACAGCGCGGAGCCGACGCGCACGTTGCCCAGGTTGACCACCGGCGACGGTGCGACATTGCCCACTGCCGCGTTGTAAGCCGCCGCGCCGCCAGCCAGCACGATATTGAGCTTCTGGTCGGCGATGTTTTCGAAATTGCTGCGCAGGTTCAGCACCTGGCCGGACAAGGGCGCCAGCGCGCCGGCGTTGGCGGCGGTGAAGGTGACGCCCAGATTGCCGGTGTCACCGCCCGGCGCGCCGGTGTTGTAGTTGCTGGCGGTGACGCCGGTGCCGGACAGGCGCGCGTCGGTGAGGTTGCCGCCGTTCACGCTGGTCTGGATCGCGCCGCGCAGCGACGGGCCGGTGGTGCCGGTGTTGGCGATCTGGTAGTTGAACGTGTTGGCGCCGACGCGCAGGTTGCCGATCGTCAACGTAGCGTTGGCGGTGCTGCCATTGCTGATGTTGGCGCCGGTGATGGCCTGTGCCGCGTCGCCGCCGGCCAGGATCTTTCCCGTGCCGGAGACACCGGCCCTGGCAACGAACGAATTGCCGGAACCCGACTGCGCGTTGGTGTAGTCGTTGGTGATCGTCAGGTTCTGGGTGTTGAGGTTCAGCGCCGAGCCTACGCCACCCAGCACCAGCCGGCCCTGCGAGCTGCCGCTGGTGGTGGCCAGGTTGAGCGTGCCGCCGCTGGTCCGCAGCGTGCCAGTGCCGGCCAACGAGCCGCTCCCGGCAGGGTTGGTGATGCTCAGCGTGCCGCCGTCGGCCAGGATGGTGCCGTTGTTGAAGAGCGTGTTTGTGCCGCCCGCAAAGCCAGCAGTACCGATATTGCCCTGCCCACGCACGGTGACGCCCGAGGCCAGCGTGGTCGTGCCGTTGCCATCGATGGACAGCCGCGCGCCCGCGTCATTGAGGTTGATGACGACCGCGCCGGCCAGGGTCTGATTGCCACCCGCAGTGGCCGAGCTGTCCAGGCCCAGGATGGCGCCGTTGGAGATGTTGACCGCGCCATTGATCGTCGCGCCGTTGATGATGCGTTCGCGCGCATTGATGATCGAGCCGAGGTCGAGCGTGCCGGTGAAGTTGACGCCGTCGAGGAAGTTGGCGGTACTGGAAATGGCCGTGAAGACGCCGGTGCCGCTGGCGTTGATCACGCCGTTGACCCTGACGCCGTTCTGC
>JAUXVE010000009.1 GCA_030680415.1 Rubrivivax sp. | reverse complement strand
GGGATGTGGATGATGTCGCTGATGCCGCCGACGGCGTTCTTCAGCACGTCGTTGGCGTGCGCGAAGGCCTGCTCCTGCGTCACGTCGTCGCCCATCACCTCGAGCAGCTTCTCATTCAGGACGACGATCAGGCTGTCGACGTTGGACTCGAGCTCGGACACGCCTTCGTCGGCCTGCTTGCCGCGGCGCCGGCCCTCGAACTCGAAGGGTTTGGTCACCACGCCGACGGTCAGGATGCCCAGCTCCTTGGCCGCGCGTGCGATCACCGGCGCGGCGCCGGTGCCGGTGCCGCCGCCCATGCCGGCGGTGATGAACAGCATGTGCGCGCCGGCGATCGACTCCTTGATGCGGTCCACAGCCTCCTGCGCCGCCTGGCGGCCCATGTCGGGCTTGCTGCCGGCGCCCAGGCCGGTGGTGCCCAGTTGCACCAGCGTGCCGGCGCTGCTGCGGTGCAGCGCCTGCGCGTCGGTGTTGGCACAGATGAACTCGACGCCTTGCACGCCTTGCGAAATCATGTGCTCGACGGCGTTGCCGCCGCCGCCGCCGACGCCGATGACCTTGATCTGCGTGCCTTGGTCGAACTCTTCGATCATTTCGATGGGCATGGGAGCCTCCAGTAAGAAATTGCAGTTGCCAAACAAGTTGCCGTTGAAACGGGGCTTCGCGGCGAGCCCCTTGCTTGAAAGATGAATGTCTTCATGGCTTCAGAAGTTGCCTAAGAACCAGTCCTTGGCGCGGCCGACGAGGTTCTTCACCGAACCTGCCTGCGCCGCCGCCCGCTGCCCGCGCGCGCGCGCCAGCCGCGCTTCCTCGAGCAGACCCATCACGGTGGCCGAGCGCGGGTTGGCCACCATGTCGTAGAGCGCGCCGCTGTACAGCGGCAGGCCCTTGCGCACCGGCTTGAGAAAGATGTCCTCGCCCAGCTCCACCATGCCCGGCATCACCGCTGAGCCGCCGGTGAGCACGATGCCGCTGGACAGCAGCTCCTCGTAGCCGCTCTCGCGGATGACCTGATGCACGAGCGAGAAGATCTCTTCGACACGCGGCTCGATGACGCCGGCCAGCGCCTGGCGGCTCAGCAAACGCGGCGGGCGGTCGCCCAGCCCCGGCACCTCGACCTGCTCGTTCGGGTCGGCCAACAGCTGCTTGGCCACACCGTGTTCGACCTTGATCTCCTCGGCGTCCTTGGTCGGCGTGCGCAGCGCCATCGCGATGTCGCTGGTGATGAGGTCGCCGGCGATCGGGATCACCGCGGTGTGGCGCACGCTGCCGTCGGTGTAGATCTGCACGTCGGTGGTGCCGGCGCCGATGTCGACCACCGCCACGCCCAGGCTCTTCTCGTCGTCGGTCAGCACCGCGGCCGCGCTGGCGCTGGGGTTGAGCACCAGGCGATCGACCTCCAGCCCGCAGCGGCGCACGCACTTGAGGATGTTCTCGGCCGCGCTCTGCGCGCCGGTGACGATGTGCACCTTCACCTCCAGTCGGCTGCCGCTCATGCCGATCGGCTCTTTCACCTCGTGGCCGTCGATCACGAACTCCTGCGGCTCGACCAGCAGCAGCCGCTGGTCGTTGGGGATGTTGATGGCCTTGGCCGTTTCCACGACGCGCGCCACATCCACCGGCGTCACTTCGCGGTTATCGCGCACGATGACCATGCCGGTGCTGTTCTGGCCGCGGATGTGGCTGCCGGTGATGCCGGTGTAGACGCGGTCTATCTTGCAGGCGGCCATCATCTCGGCCTCCTTCAGCGCCTGCTGGATGCTCTGCACGGTGGCGTCGATGTTGACGACGACGCCGCGCTTGAGGCCGTGCGTGGGCGCCACGCCGAGTCCGGCCACGCGCAGCTGGCCGTTGTCCATGACCTCGGCCGCCACCACCATGACCTTGGCGGTGCCGATGTCGAGGCCGAAGACCATGTCCTTGTATTCCTTGGCCATGAGCCTCCTCAGTGGGTCTTTGCCGCGCGCGGCGCCGCGCCGGATGCGGGTGGCGGGGTGGTGCTGACGCCGCGCAGGCGCACGGCGTAGCCGTCGGTGTGGCGCAGGTCGGCGTATTCCAGCGGCTGCTGCCAGCGCGCGGTGACCTGCGTGATCGTGCGCACGAAGCGCTCGGTGCGGGCGACGAGCTCGTCCTCGCTGCCGCGGCCGATCTCGACGCTGGCACCGCTGTCCAGTTCGGCGCGCCACGAGCCGCGGCCGGACAGCTGCAGCCGCTCGACGTTCAGGCCCAGCCGTGCAAAGGCCGGCTGCACGCGCTGGTACAGCGTCAGCATCAGGGTCGCGCTGCCTTCGGGGCCACCGAGGCTGGGCAGGTCCTCGTCTTCCACGTCGCCGACGTTGGCCTCGAAGACTTCGCCGTAGCCGTTGACCAGGCGCTCGGCGCCGGCGTCGCCGCCTTGCCACAGCGCGGCCGCGCGGTGTTCCTCCAGTCGCACCGCCAGCCGGTCGGGCCAGACGCGGCGCACCACGGCGCGCCGCACCCAGGGCACCGACTCGAAGGCGGCGCGGCCCTGCTGCAAGTCGACGCTGAAGAAGTTGCCGGCCAGACGCGGCGCCGCGTTGGCGCGGATCGTCGGCACGCTGTTGCGCGCCAGGTCGCCGTCGAGCTGGATGCTGCGGATCGGGAACATCGGCGAGCGCACCAGCCACAGCAGGCCGGCGGCGAGCACACCCACGCCGGCAAGAGCGAACACCATGCTGGCCGCGGCGTTCATCAGGCGCACGTCCAGCGGCAGGACGACACGCGCAGCCGCACCCTGCCGCGCGGGCCGGGGACGGCGCTGCGGCATCGAGAGGGTGGCGTTACCGACCATGCGGGGGCTCACTGACGGTGCGAGTCCAGGCTCGCGCTGCGCAGCAGGTGCAGGCACAGCTGCTCGTAGCTCATGCCCGCGGCACGCGCCGACATCGGCACCAGCGAATGGCTGGTCATGCCGGGGCTGGTGTTCATTTCGAGCAGGAAGAGGCGGCCGTCGCTGGCGCGCTGCATGAGGTCGGCGCGGCCCCAGCCGCGGCAGCCCAGGGTGCGGTAGGCGGCCAGGGTCAGGCGCTGCACCTCGGCCTCGTCGGCGCTCGACAGTCCGCTCGGGCAGCGGTAGCCGGTGTCGTTGGAGTAGTACTTGTGCTCGAAGTCGTAGTTGCCGCCGGGGGCGTCGATGCGGATCACCGGCAGCGCCTGCGCCGTGGCCCCCTGCCCCAGCACCGGGCAGGTGAGCTCGATGCCCTCGATGTAGGCCTCGCACAGGACGTCGGCGTCGTACTGCGCCGACAGCGCCACCGCGTCCTGCATCTGCGAGTAGCCCAGGACCTTGGTGATGCCGATCGACGAACCCTCGCGCGGCGGCTTCACGATCAAGGGCAGGCCCAGCGTATCGGGCACGGCGACCACGTCTTCGCGCGCCTGGTGCTCGGGCGCCAGCCACACCCAGGCCGGCGTCGGCAGGCCCTCGGCCAGCCACACGCGCTTGGTCATCACCTTGTCCATCGCGATCGCCGAGGCCATCACGCCCGAGCCGGTGTAGGGGATGCCCAGCAGCTCCAGCGCCCCCTGCACGGTGCCGTCTTCGCCGTGGCGGCCGTGCAGCGCGATGAAGGCACGCGCATAGCCTTCGCGCTTGAGCTCGGTGAGCTCGCGCTCGGCGGGGTCGAAGGCGTGCGCGTCCACGCCCAGCGCGCGCAGCGCCGCCAGCACGCCGCTGCCGGACATCAGCGACACCGCGCGTTCGGCGCTGCTGCCGCCCATCAGGACCGCCACCTTGCTCAGCCCCGTGACATCCTGGCTCATCGCGCCACCTCCGCCAGATCCAGCAGTTGCCTGGGCACGCCGCCGATGGAGCCGGCGCCCATCGTGATCACCACGTCGCCACCACGCGCCTGGCCCTGGATCGCCGCGGGCAGCGCCGTCACGTCTGCAACGAACACCACGTCGGCCCGGCCCGCCTGGCGCAGCGCCTGTGCCAGGGCACGGCCGTCGGCGCCGGCGATCGGCGCTTCGCCCGCGGCGTAGACCTCGGTCAGCAGCACGGCGTCGAAGCCCTGCATCACGGCCACGAAATCGCCGAAGCAGTCGGCGGTGCGCGAGTAGCGGTGCGGCTGGAAGACCAGCACCAGGCGCCGGCCCGGGAAGGCGCCGCGTGCGGCGGCCAGCACCGCGGCCAGCTCGACCGGGTGGTGGCCGTAATCGTCGATGAGCGTGAACGTGCCGCCGTCGCGCGCCGGCATTTCACCGTGGCGCTCGAAGCGGCGGCCGACCCCGGCGAACTGGGCCAGCGCACGCAGCATCGGCGCGTCCGGCAGTTGCAGCGCCATCGCCACCGCGATCGCGGCCAGCGCGTTGCACACGTTGTGGACGCCGGCCAGGTTCAGCGTCACCGGCAAGTCGCTCGCGCCGCGGCGCTGCACGACGAACTGCATGCGCCCGCCTTCCAGCGCCTGCACCTGCACCGCGCGCAGGTCGGCGCCTTCGTTCAGGCCGTAAGTCGTGACGGGGCGCTCGATGCGCGGCAGGATGGCCTGCACGCCGGCGTCGTCGCTGCACAGCGCGACGCGGCCGTAGAAGGGCAGGCGGTGGATGAAGTCGACGAAGGCGCCGTGCAGCCGCGACAGGTCGTGGCCGTAGGTGGCCATGTGGTCGGCGTCGATGTTGGTGACGACGCCGAGCACCGGGTTCAGGTGCAGGAAGGAGGCGTCGCTTTCGTCGGCCTCGACGACGATGTGCTCGCCGCGGCCCAGGCGGGCGTTGGCGCCCGCGCTTGCCCGGGCTTCGCCGGGCCGTCCCAAGATGCCCGGCTCCCCGTGGGGGGCGGTCGCCGCTTGCGGCGGCCTTGGGGCCAACATGCTGCCGCCGATCAGGAAGGTCGGGTCCAGGCCCGCTTCGGACAGCACGCTGGCCACCAGCGAGGTGGTGGTGGTCTTGCCATGCGTGCCGGCGATGGCAATGCCCTGCTTGAAGCGCATCAGCTCGGCCAGCAGCACGGCGCGCGCGACGACCGGGATGCGTTGTGCACGCGCGGCCTGCACCTCGGGGTTGTCGGCCGCGACGGCGGTCGAGGTGACGACGGCCTGCGCGCCCTCGATGTGGGCAGCATCGTGGCCGATGTGGACATCGACCCCGAGTTCGGCCAGCCGCCGCGTGACGGCGCTGGCGGCCTGGTCCGAGCCCGAGACGCGGAAGCCCTGCCGGTGCAGGATCTCGGCGATGCCGCTCATGCCGGCACCGCCGATGCCGACGAAGTGGATGTGCTGGAGGGCGTGCTTCACCAGCTCACCAGCTTCTCGATTTCGTCGGCAACACGCTCGGCGGCGTGCGGCCGGGCAAGGCGCCGCGCCTGGCTGGCCATCGCCAGCAAGGCCGGGCGGTCCAGGCTGCGCAGCAATTCGGCCAGCCTGGCCGGTGTCAGCTCGGCCTGCGGCAGATGGACGGCGGCGCCCTGTTTCGCCATCCACACGGCGTTGTCGCGCTGGTGGGCCGTGGTGCTGACGACCAGCGGCACCAGGATCGCCGGCACGCCGGCGGCGCAGAGTTCGCTCACGGTGATGGCGCCGGCGCGGCAGACCATCACGTCGCACGCGGCCAGGCGCTGCGGCATGTCGTCGATGAAGGGCAGCACCTCGGCCTGGACCCCGGCGCTCGCATAGGCCGCGCGCACCGCGTCGGCCTGCGCCGCGCCCGCCTGGTGCGTGACCTGCGGCCGTTCGCCCGGCGCCAGCAGCGCCAGCGCCTGCGGCAGCGTCTGGTTAAGCACCTGCGCGCCCAGGCTGCCGCCGACCACCAGCAGGCGCAGCGGACCGCTGCGGCCGGCGTAGCGTGCGGCCGGTTCGGGCAGGGCCTCGATCTCGGCGCGCACCGGGTTGCCGGTGACGACGCCGTGCTTCGTCCTGGCTGCGGCCGCGCCGGCAAAGCCGAAAGCCACGCAGTCGGCCACCGGCAGCAGCGCCTTGTTGCTCATCAGCAGCGCCGCATCGGCATTCACCAGCAGCAGCGGCTTGTTCAGCAGCGAGGCCATCAGCCCGCCCGGGAAGCACACGTAGCCGCCCATGCCCAGCACCGCATCGGCACCGCGCCGGCGCAGGTGCTGCAGGCAGTCCCAGAAGGCCTTGAGCAGGCGCACGCTGCCGGTGAGCGCGTGCAGCACGCCCTTGCCGCGCAGGCCGGAGAAGGTGATGGTGTCCAGCGGAATGCCGGCTGGCGGCACGAGCCTGTTTTCCATGCCGTGCGTGGTGCCGAGCCAGCTCACGCTCCAGCCGCGCGTCTGCATCTCGCGCGCCACCGCCAGGCCCGGGATGATGTGGCCGCCGGTGCCGGCGGCCATGATGACGAGGTGAGTCATGGTGCCCCCACGCTCCCTTCGGTCGCTGCCCCCCGCGGGGGCTCTTGCGACGGACCGGCAAAGCCGGATCCGTGCAAGGCCTTGGCCGGACGTTCGAGGTGGCTCATCCTCGCCCTCCGCGCATGAGGGTTCGGTTCTCCATGTCGACCCTGAGTACCAGCGCCAGCGCCACCAGGTTCATCAGGATCGCCGAGCCGCCGTAGCTCATCAGCGGCAGCGTCAGCCCCTTGGTCGGCAGCACGCCCAGGTTCACCCCCATGTTGATGAAGGCCTGGAAGCCGACCCAGATGCCGATGCCCTGGCACAGCAGGCCGGCGAAGACGCGGTCCAGCGCGATGGCCTGGCGGCCGATGGCGAACAGGCGCCGCGTGAGCCAGAAGAAAAGCACGATCACGCTGGCCACGCCGATGAAGCCGAGTTCCTCGCCGATCACCGCGAGCAGGAAGTCGGTGTGCGCTTCGGGCAGGTAGTGCAGCTTCTCGACGCTGGCGCCCAGGCCCTGGCCGAAGATCTCGCCGCGGCCCAGCGCGATCAGCGAATGCGTGAGCTGGTAGCCCTTGCCCTGCGCGTACTTCGGGTTCCAGGGGTCCAGGTAGGCCAGGATGCGTTCGCGGCGCAGGTCGTCGAAGGCGATGATGAGCGCGAAGGTGCCGATGAGCACCAGCGCGATGAGGAAGAACATGCGCGCGTTGACACCGCCCAGGAACAGGATGCCCATCGCGATGGTGGCGATGACGATGAAGGCGCCCATGTCGGGCTGGCGCAGCAGCAGCACGCCGACGAAGGCCACCGCCACCACCATCGGCGTCACGGCGCGGAAGAAGTTCTCGCGTGCGTCCATGCGGCGCACCATGTAATTGGCGGCATAGAGCGCGATCGCCAGTTTGGCCAGCTCCGAGGGCTGGAAGTTCATGAAGCCCAGCGGGATCCAGCGCCGCGAGAAGTTGACCACCTTGCCGATGAAGGGCATCAGCACCAGCACGAGCAGGATCAGCGCGATGACGAAGATCCACGGCGAATGTTTCTCCCACACCGACATCGGCACCTGCACCGCCACCAGCGCCGCGACGAAGGCGATGGCCAGCGCCAGCAGGTGGCGCTGCAGGAAGAAGGTCTGCGTGTAGGCGGCGAACTTGGGGTTGTCGGGCAGCGCCACCGACGCCGAATAGACCATCACCACGCCCAGCATCACGAGTACGCCGACCACCGCGACCAGCGGCTGGTCGAAGGCCGACAGGCGCACCGGGCGGCTGCCGCCGATGTCGACGCGGTCGCGCACGGGCAGCGCGCCGCCACCTTCACGCGCCTCGCGGCGCCAGGGCCACCATTGCTTCACGGCCGCGACGTCGACCTTCATGCCTGCCCCCGCTCGTGCGCCAGCGCCTGCACCGCGTTCACGAACACCTCGGCGCGATGGCCGTAGTTGCGGAACATGTCCAGGCTGGCGCAGGCCGGGCTCAGCAGCACGGCGTCGCCGGGCCGCGCCTGTTCGAAGCACCAGGCCACGGCCGCTTCCAGCGTGGCGTGGCGCTGGAGCGGGATCGAGCCGGGCGCCGACTCGATGGCGGCCTCGATGACCGCCGCATCGAGGCCGATGGTGGCCACGGCGCGGGCATGGCGCGCCAGCGGCGCCGCCAGTGGTGCGAAGTCCTGCCCCTTGCCGTCGCCGCCCAGGATGACGACGAGCTTGGCCGGCACCTTGTCGGCGCCCAGGCCGTCGAGCGCAGCCACCGTGGCGCCGACGTTGGTGCCCTTGCTGTCGTCGTAGGCCTCGACCTCGCCCACCGTGGCCACGAATTGCACGCGGTGCGGCTCGCCGCTGTATTCGCGCAGGCCATGCAGCATAGGTGCCAGCGGGCAGCCGATGGCGGTGGCCAGCGCCAGCGCGGCCAACGCGTTGGCCGCGTTGTGGCGGCCGCGCACGCGCAGCGCATCGGCAGGCATCAGGCGCTGCAGGTGGATTTCCCCTTCCAGCGCGGCCCCGCCGCCGCGCGGGCGTTTCACCGTTTCGTCCGCCGGCAGCGCACGCACCAGCCAGGCCATGCCGTTCTCGACCACGAGGCCGAAGTCGCCGGGCCGCCGCGGTGCCTCCAGGCCGAAGCGCAGCACGCTGCGCTCGGCGGGCTTGCCTTTGCCTTTGCCCTTGACCGCTGCGGCCACCGGCGCCGGCACCATGGCCGTCACCAGGGGGTCGTCGGCATTGATCACCATCACCGCCCGGGTGCCGAAGATGCGCGCCTTGGCCGCGGCGTAGGCGGCCATCGAGCCGTGCCAGTCGAGGTGGTCCTGCGTCACGTTCAGCACCGTGGCGGCGTCGGGCTCGAAGTCGCGCACACCGTCACCGCCGCCTTCGAGCTGGAAGCTCGACAGTTCCAGCACCCAGACCTCGGGCAGGTCGTCCAGCCGCGCGGCCAGCGTGTCCAGTAGCGTCGGCCCGATGTTGCCGGCGCTGGCCACCTTGCGGCCGGTGCGTGCCACCAGCAGCGCCGTCATCGCGGTGGTGGTGGTCTTGCCGTTGGTGCCGGTGATGGCCAGGATCTGCGGCGTGTAGCCGCGCTCGGTTTTCAGGTCGGCCAGGGCGCGCAGGTAGAGATCGAGCTCGCCCCATGCCGGGATGCCGGTGGCGCGGGCTTGCTGCAGCAGCGGCGCGATGAGCGGGTCGTGTGGCGACAGGCCGGGGCTCTTCAACACCAGTTTGGCGCCGCCCAGGGGACGGCCGTCTTCGCCCCCTCTCCCGCTTGCGGGAGAGGGTTGGGGTGAGGGTGGTGGCACGCCCGAACCCTCACTTGCAGTGCGCGTCCCGGCTTGCAGGCCGGGACCGCTCAGCGCGCTCGCCGCATGCGGCTCGAAACCCGCGCTTCGCCCCCAACCCTCTCCCGCAGGCGGGAGAGGGAGTAACGCAATGCGTCGGGCGCCGGGCACTTCGGCCTGCAGCGCGGCGGCCTGTGGTGGGTTCTCGCGTGAGTCCCACACCGTCACGTCGGCGCCGTGGCGCGCGCACCAGCGCGCCATCGCCAGGCCGCTGTCGCCGAGGCCGAGGATGAGCACGGGGAGGTCGCGCAGGAAGTCCATCATCGCAGGGCCCGCCCGGCCGCCCGAAGGGCCCTGCGCGCCCCCTCGGGGGGCAGCGAACGAAGTGAGCGTGGGGGCGCCATGTCTACCGCAGCTTCAGGCTCGCCAGCCCGACCAGGCACAGCAGCATGGTGATGATCCAGAAGCGCACCACGACCTGCGTTTCGGTCCAGCCCTTCTTCTCGAAGTGGTGGTGCAGCGGCGCCATCAGGAAGATGCGCTTGCCCACGCCGTAGCGGCGCCTGGTGTACTTGAACCAGATTACCTGGATCATCACGCTCAGCGCCTCGGCGACGAAGACGCCGCCCATGATGCCGAGCACGATCTCCTGCCGCGTGATGACCGCGATGGTGCCCAGCGCGCCGCCGAGCGAGAGCGCGCCGACGTCGCCCATGAAGACCTGCGCCGGGTTGGCGTTGAACCACAGGAAGGCCAGGCCCGCGCCGGCCATCGCGGAGCAGAACACGAGCAGCTCGCCGGCACCCGGGATGTGCGGGAACAGCAGGTAGCGCGAGAACACCGCGTTGCCGGTGACGTAGGCGAAGATGCCGAGCGCCGAGCCCACCAGCACCACGGGCATGATGGCCAGGCCGTCCAGGCCGTCGGTGAAGTTGACGGCGTTGCTGGCGCCGACGATCACGAACCAGGTCAGGATGATGAAGCCGTAGACGCCCAGCGGGTAGCTGATGCTCTTGAAGAAGGGCACCATGAGGTCGGCGCGCGGCGGCAGGTCGGTGGAAAAGCCGCTCGTCACCCAGCGCACGAAGAGCTCGAGCACACGCAGGTTCGAGGTCTCGGCGACGCTGAAGGTCAGGTACAGCGCGGCGACCACGCCGATCAGGCTCTGCCAGAAGAACTTCTCGCGCGAGCGCATGCCTTCGGGGTCCTTGTTGACGACCTTGCGCCAGTCGTCGATCCAGCCGATGGCACCGAATCCGAAGGTCACCAGCATCACCACCCAGACGAAGCGGTTGGTCCAGTCGAACCACAGCAGGGTGCTGACACCGATGCCGATGAGGATCAGCACGCCGCCCATGGTGGGCGTGCCGTGTTTGCCCAGGTGCGCCTGCACGCCGTACTCGCGGATCGGCTGGCCGATCTTCATTGCGGCCAGGCGCCGGATCACCCACGGCCCGAAAGCCAGACCGATGAGCAGCGCGGTCATGGCCGCCAGCACGGCGCGGAAGGTGAGGTACTGGAAGACGCGCAGGAAGCCCAGGTCTTCCGGGAACATCGCCAGCAACCACTGCGAGAGACTAAGCAGCATCACCCGCTTCCCGCTCGTGCGCCGCCTTCAGCGCCTGCACCACCTGCTCCATCTGCATGAAACGCGACCCCTTGACGAGAACCGACGCCGCCGGCGGCGCGTCGCCGAGTGAGCGCAGCAGTGCCGCCACGGTGTCGAAATGCCGCTCGGCCGCCACGTGCGCACACAGCGCACCGGCGGCCCACACGTGTTCGATGCCCCGCTGCTGCGCGTAGGCACCGACCTCGGCATGGCAGGCCGGCCCCTGCGTGCCGACCTCGCCCATGTCGCCCAGCACCAGCCAGCGCGGCGCCGGCAACGTGGCCAGCACGTCAATGGCGGCGAGCACCGAATCGGGGTTGGCGTTGTAGCTGTCGTCGACGAGCGTCACTGCGCGAGCGCCCAGCCGCAGCGCCAGCGTCTGCGAGCGCCCGGCCACCGGCAGGAAGCTGGCCAGGCCCTGCGCCACCGCCGCCAATGGTGCGCCGGCGGCCAGCGCGCCGGCAGTGGCGGCCAGTGCGTTGTGCAGGTTGTGGCGGCCGGCCTGGTACAGCGTCGTGCGGGCGTCGCCGGCCGGCGTGTGCAAGGTGATCGCCCAGCAGGCGTCGGCGGCCTGCCATGACGCGTTGGCCGTGATATCGGCGGCGCCGCTGGTGGCGAAGGTGAGCACCCGGCGCGACCCGGCGAGGCCACGCCACAGCGGCGCGTGGGCGTCGTCGGCCGGGATCACCACCACCCCGTCGGCACCCAGCGCGGCGATCACGCTGCCGTTCTCGCGCGCCACCGCGGCCACGCTGGCCATGAATTCCTGGTGCTCGCGCTGCGCGTTGTTGATCAGCGCCACCGTCGGTGCCGCCAGCCGCGCCAGCAGGGCGATCTCGCCCAGGTGGTTCATGCCCAGTTCCAGCACCGCGGCGCGGTGCCAGGTCTCGTCGTCCTGGCGCAGCCGCAGCAGCGTCAGCGGCACGCCGATGTGATTGTTCAGGTTACCGGCGGTGGCCAGCATGCCGCTGCCGTGCCAGGCGCGCAGCATGGCCGCGATCATCTGCGTCACCGTCGTCTTGCCGTTGCTGCCGGTGACCGCGATCAACGGCAGCTGAAAGCGTGCGCGCCAACCGGCGGCGAGTCGTTGCAGGGCCTGCAGCGTGTCGCCGACGCGCAGGCCGGGCATCGCGGCACCCAGACCCGTCTCGGCCAGCGCGGCCACGGCACCGGCGGCGCTGGCCTGCACCAGGAAGTCGTGGCCATCGAAACGTTCGCCGCGCAAGGCCACGAACAGGTCGCCGGGGCGCAGCGTTCGGGTGTCGCTGTGCACACGCTGGATCCGCGTCGCGCCGTCGCCGACGAGCACGCTGCCGGGCAGCAGCGCATGGGCCTGGGCCAGCGTCATCATGACGGCGACCCCCCGCGCAAGCGCAGCGCAGCGCGCGCCTCTTCGACGTCGGAGAACGGATGCCTGACGCCGGCCACCTCCTGGTAGTCCTCATGGCCCTTGCCGGCGATCAGCACCACGTCGCCGCGCGCCGCCTCACGCACCGCATGGGCGATCGCTTCGCGGCGGTCCTCGATGACCGCCACTTCGTCGTGGCCGGGCACGCCGGCCAGGATCTGCGCCAGGATCGCCGCCGGCGGCTCGTGGCGCGGGTTGTCGCTGGTGACCACGACACGGTCGGCGCCGCGCGCGGCGATGGCGCCCATCAGCGGCCGTTTGGTGGCGTCGCGGTCGCCGCCGCAGCCGAACACGCACCACAGCCGCGCGCCGCGCGCAGCGGCCAGCGGGCGCAGCGCCTGCAGCACCTTTTCCAGCGCGTCGGGGCTGTGGGCGTAATCGACGACGACGTCGACCTCACCGCCGGCGACGCGCTGCATGCGGCCGGGCACCGGTGTCACCTGGCCCACCGCCGCCGCCGCGTCGGCCAGCGACACGCCCAGCGCGCGCAAGCCGCCGATCACGACCAGCAGGTTGCTGGCGTTGTAGTCGCCGACGAGGCTGCTGCGCACCGCAGCCACCGCATCGCCTTCGGCAACCTCGAAGACCAGGCCGCCATCGGCGCAGCCGAGGCCGCGCGCCTGCAGACGCGCCGGCGCCAGCAGCGACACGGTCCACAGCTCGATCCCGCTGCCGCGCAGTTCATCGGCCAGCGCCGCGCCGTGGGCGTCGTCGGTGTTGATCACTGCCGCGCGCAGCCCGGGCCACGCGAACAGGCGGCGCTTGGCTGCCCAGTAGGCATCCATATCGCAGTGGTAGTCGAGATGGTCGCGCGTGAAGTTGGTGAACAGCGCAACCGCGATGCGCGTCGCGTCGAGCCGGTGTTCTGCCAGGCCGATCGACGACGCTTCCATTGCGCAGGCCGCGAAGCCCTGGTCGACGAAGCTGCGCAGCGCAGCGTGCAGCGTCACCGGGTCGGGCGTGGTCAGCCCGGTGGCGACGACTTCGCCCGCCCCGTCCACGGCCCCGGGCACCGGCGGCTCGCCGATCCCCAGGGTGCCGACGACGCCGCAGCGCCGGCCCAGCGAGGTGAGCGACTGCGCCGTCCACCAGGCCGTGCTCGTCTTGCCGTTGGTGCCGGTGCAGGCAACGACGCTGAGCTGCCGGCTCGGCGCGCCGAACCAGGCGTCGGCCACCGCGCCGGCCGCCGCCTTCAGGCCTGGCAGCGCCGCGATGCGCGCATCGCTGAAGCCGAATGCCGCGACACCGTCGGCTTCCACCAGGCACGCCGCCGCGCCGGCGGCCAGCGCCGCCGGCACGAAACGCCGGCCGTCGGTGGCCGATCCCGGCCAGGCGATGAAGCCGTCGCCGGCATGCACGGCACGGCTGTCGCTGCGCAGCGTGCCCGTGACGCGCTCGCGCAGCCACGTCGCAGCGGCGGCAGGTGAGTCGAGGCGGGCAAGCACGCTAGAAGCTCTCCAGCTCGGCCGCCACCGGCTTGGCGTTGATCTGCGCCTGGACGTCGATGTCGGGCGCCACGTTCATCATGCGCAGCGTCTGCTGCACGACCTGGCTGAACACCGGTGCCGCGACAGCGCCGCCGTAGTACACGCCCTTGCTCGGCTCGTCGATCATCACCGCCACCACGATGCGCGGTTCACCGACCGGCGCCAGGCCGACGAACCAGGCGCGGTACTTGTTGGTGTAGCCCTTGCCTTCCTGCTTGCGCGCGGTGCCGGTCTTGCCGCCCACCGAATAACCGATGGCCTGCGCCTGCGGCGCGGTGCCGCCCGGCCCGGCGGCCAGGCGCAGCATCTCGCGCACCTGCTGCGCCGTCTTCGCCGAAACCACGCGCTGGCCGACGGCGGGCTCGTCCTGGCGCTGGATGGTGACGGGTATCAGCTCGCCGTCGCGCGCGAACACGGTGTAGGCGCGCGCCAGCTGGAACAGGCTCGCCGACAGGCCGTAGCCGTAGCTCATGGTGGCCTGCTCGATCGGCCGCCAGGTCTTGTAGGGCCGCAGGCGGCCGGTGACGGCACCGGGAAAGTCGATGCGCGGCTTCTGGCCGAGGCCGATCTGCGCATACATCTCCCACATCTCTCGCGCCGGCATCTGCATCGCCATCTTCACGGTGCCGACGTTGCTCGACTTCTGGATCACCTGGGCCACTGTCAGCATGCCGTACGGGTGCGCGTCGCTGATCGTGGAGCCGGTGATGCTGATGCGGCCGGGTGCCGTCTGGATGAGCGTGCTGGGCGTGACGCGGCCGGTCTGCAGCGCCAGCGCGACGGTGAACGGCTTCATCGTCGAGCCCGGCTCGAAGATGTCGGTGAGCGCGCGATTGCGCAGCTGGGCGCCGCTCAGGTTGCGGCGCCGGGCGGGGTCGAAGCTGGGGTAGTTGGCCAGCGCCAGCACCTCGCCGGTGTGCACGTCCAGCACGACCACGCTGCCGGCACGCGCGCCGTGCTCGCGCACGGCGTCGCGCAGCCGCTGCCAGGCGAAGAACTGCACCTTGGAGTCGATGGACAGGGTGACGTCGCGGCCGTGCACCGGGTCGGCCTGGTCGCCGATGTCCTCCACCACGCGGCCCAGGCGGTCGCGCACGACGGTGCGCTGGCCGCTACGACCCAGCAGCTGCGCCTGGAAGCCGAGCTCGATGCCTTCCTGGCCGCGGTCGTCGACGTCGGTGAAGCCCACCACGTGCGCAGCGGCTTCGCCCTCGGGATAACGGCGCTGGTACTCGCGCACTTCCTGCACGCCCCTGAGCTTGAGCGCCTTCACTTCCTGCCAGGCCGCTTCCTGGACATGGCGGCGCAGCGTCACGGTGCCGTTGGCGGTGGCCAGCCGCTGCTCGAGCTCGGCCACCGGCATCGACAGCAGGCCGGCCAGCGCCTTGCGCTGGGCGCTGTCGGCGGCAAAGGTCTTGGCGTCGACCTGCACCGAGGGCATGGCCACGCTGGTGGCCAGCACGAGGCCGTTGCGGTCGACGATGCGGCCGCGGCTGGCCGGCAGCGGCTGCTTGTGCACGAAGCGCTTCTCGCCCTCGGCCTGGTAGAAGCCGGAGCTGACGATCTGCACGTGCACGGCGCGCCCCAGCAGCACCAGGAAGGCCGCGCCGACGAGCACGACGACGAAGCGCGATCGCAACGGTGGCGTCTTGCTCGCCAGCAAGGGGCTGGTGGCGTAGTTGACGCTGCGCACGCTGTTGTGGGCCGGGCGGCTCTTCTTCATCGCGGCACCGCCGACGCCGCGGCGTCGAAGACATATGCCGTCACCGCCGGGCTGGCGGTGCGCATCTTCAGCTTCTCGCGCGCCGCCTTTTCCACCAGCAGGTGCGTGCCCTGGGCCTGGCGCTCGGCGTCCAGGCGCTTGAATTCGGCATCCAGCTGTGCCAGCACCTGGCGCGCGCGGTCGAGCTCCGAAAACACGCGGCGCGACTCGTAGGCGTTGTTCACCGCCAGCAGGCTGCTGGCCAGCAAGGCGACGAGCAGCAGCACGTTCAGTTTCGTCATGCCGGCACCTCGGTGCGTTCGGCCACCCGCAGCACCGCCGAGCGCGCGCGCGGGTTGGCGAGCACTTCGCGGTAGTCGGGCTTGATGCGTCCCAGCGCCACCAGCCGCATCGGCCGTGCCGGCGCGAAGGGCGCACGGCGGTCGACCTCGTCGCGGCTCTCGCGGGCGATGAAGGTCTTGACGATGCGGTCTTCGAGCGAGTGGAAGCTGATCACGACCAGGCGTCCCTGCGGTGCGAGCAAGCCGAGCGCGGCTTTCAGCCCTTGCTGCAGCGCCTCAAGCTCGGCGTTGACGTGAATCCGAAGAGCCTGAAACGTGCGCGTTGCAGGGTCCTGGCCCGGCTCGCGGGTCTTGACTGCACGAGCCACGAGCGCGGAAAGCTCGCCGGTGCTTCGCACGGGAGCCCCGCTCTCCCGGCGAGCCACAAGCGCCTTTGCAATCGGAACAGCAAACCGTTCTTCGCCATAGTCACGTATCACCTCTGCGATCTCGCGTTGTTCGGCGCGTTCCAGGAATTCGGCCGCGGTCTCGCCGCGCGTGGTGTCCATGCGCATGTCCAGCGGCGCATCGAAGCGGAAGCTGAAACCACGCTGCGGGTCGTCGATCTGCGGCGAGCTCACGCCCAGGTCGAGCAGGATGCCGTGCACGCGGTCGATGCCCAGCGCCGCCAGCTCGCCCGCCATGTCGGCAAAGCTGGCGTGGCGCATGGTCAGGCGCGCGTCGCTGATCTCGGCCGCCGCGGCCACCGCCTCGAGGTCCTTGTCGAAGGCGACGAGCCGGCCCGCCGGCGCGAGCCGCTGCAGGATCGCCCGCGCATGGCCGCCGCGGCCGAAGGTGCCGTCGACATAGGTGCCAGCGGGCTGCGTCACCAGCGCCTGTACGGCTTCGGTGAGCAAGACGGTGGTGTGGCGCCATGGGCTCGCGGCGTTCACCGGATGACCAGCGTGCGCAAGGCTTCGGGGCGGCCGCGCGCGATGACCTCGGCCTCGCGCGCTTCGTAGCGGGCCATGTCCCACAATTCGAAGTTCGGGCCCACCCCCATGAACTTCACCTCGCGCTCCAGTCCCGCCCAAGCGCGCAGTTCGGGCGGGATCAGCACGCGCGAGGCGCTGTCGATTTCCACGTCCGTGGCGCTGCCGACGAAGATGCGGCGCCAGGCCTCGTCTTCCACCGGCAGCGACAGCACGCTGGATTCGAACTGCTCCCACACCGGCAGCGGATACAGCGACAGGCAACGGTCGGGATTCTTGACCACCACCAACTGGCCCTGCACGGTGGCCACCAGCACGTCACGCCAGCGGGCGGGCACGGTGATGCGCCCTTTCCCGTCCAGCGTCAGCACCGGACCGCCCCGAAAGACCATTGAAGACACAAAGCCCCACTAATCGACACGAATTCCCACTCTAACCGAGCAAATCCTCCGGGTCAATCCGTTGCGTGTCCGAAACATCAATCAAATCAATAACTTAGGGATACAAGTTGCAGCAGTTCAGCACGTGAAAAACTTCTTCTAAATGAAGCACTTGGCATGGGGTATGAAAGTGCTTTGTGAGGAGAACGGCGGCGCCGGCCGGCGGCGCAGCACCGAAACCGCTCCGTTGCGGCGTCGGCCCCGCCGTGATGCCGGCCGCGGGCAGCCGGGCCGCGGGCAAGCCGGCGTTGACAGGGGCGCAACCGGTCCCTAGAGTGGTGTAACCGTTTACACGCACCGTCGGTCGGGTGCCAGCCGCTGCCACGCCATGCCCCCCACCTTTCCCGACCGCTTCCTGTGGGGCTGCGCCACATCTGCCTACCAGATCGAGGGCTCACCCTTGGCCGACGGCGCCGGACCCAGCATCTGGCACCGCTTCGCGCACACGCCGGGCCGCGTCAGCGGTGGCGACACCGGCGACATCGCCTGCGACCACTATCGGCGCATGCGCGAAGACGTGGCGCTGATGCGCGATCTGGGCCTGACCGCCTACCGCTTCAGCATCGCCTGGGGCCGCGTGCTGCCCGACGGCCGCGGCCGCGTCAACCCGGCCGGGCTCGGTTTCTACGAGCGGCTGGTCGACGAACTGCTGCGCGCCGGCATCACGCCGATGGCCACGCTGTACCACTGGGACCTGCCGGCGGCGCTGGACGACCGCGGCGGCTGGCTCAACCCCGACATCGCACCGTGGTTCGCCGACTACGCCGGCGTCGTCTACCGCGCGCTCGACGACCGCGTGCCGCTGTGGACGACGATCAACGAGCCCTGGGTGGTGGCCGACGGCGGCTACATGCACGGCGTGCTGGCGCCCGGGCACCGCAGCGCCTTCGAGGCCGCCATCGCCGCGCATCACCTGCTGCGCGCGCATGCGGCCGGCGTGCAGGCCTATCGCGCGCTGGGCCGGCACGAGGTGGGGCTGGTCGTCAACATCGAGCCCAAGCACCTGGCCGCCGATGCCAGCGACGCCGACCGCCGCGCGCGCGACCTCGCCGATGCCTACATGAACCGCCAGTACCTCGACCCGGCGCTGCTGGGCCGCTACCCGCAGGAGATGCCGGCGATCTTCGGAGCCGCGTGGCCCGGCTGGCGCGACGACGAGGTCGAGGCGCTGCGCGTACCGGTGGACTTCCTCGGCCTCAACTACTACACGCGCAGCGTCGTGCGCCACGACGCGGCGGCCTGGCCGGTGCCCGCCACGGCGGTGCGCCAGCCGCAGGCCATCCACACCGAGACCGGCTGGGAGCTGTACCCGCAAGGCCTGGCCGACACGCTGGTGTGGCTGCACCAGCGCTACGGCGGCCTGCCGCTGTACGTGACCGAAAACGGCGCCGCCTTCTACGACCCGCCGCACCCGATCGAAGGCCGCGTCGAAGATCCGCTGCGCGTGCACTACCTGCGCACCCACCTCGCCGCGGTGCAGGACGCGCTGGCGCGCGGCGCCGACGTGCGCGGCTACTGCGCCTGGTCGCTGCTCGACAACCTGGAGTGGGCGCACGGCACCTCCAGGCGCTTCGGCCTCGTACACGTGGACTTCGCGACGCAGCAGCGCACGCCCAAGGCCAGCGCCCGCTTCTATGCCGACGTCATCGCGTCGGGCGGTGGCGCGCTCGCCGGCACCGCTTCGCGGTAAGTGGAAACGATTACACGCCGCCCCGGCGGCGCGATGTCCAATCCATGTAAACCTTTACACGACAGTTCCGGCCCTCCCACCACCACCCGCACACGCACCCGGCCGTCATGCCCACCACCATCCGCGATGTCGCCAAAGCCGCCGGGGTTTCGGTCGCCACCGTGTCGCGCGCGCTCAATGGTGCCGACAACGTGCTGCCCGACACCCGGGCCCGCATCCTGGCAGCCGCAGCCACGCTGCGCTTCACGCCCTCGGGCGCCGCGCGCAGCCTGATCACGCGCCGCACCGACACCGTCGGCGCGCTGCTGCCCGACCTCTTCGGCGAGTACTTCTCGGAGCTCATCCGCGGCATCGACCAGGCGGCACGCGCACGGCGGCTGCACTTGCTGGTGTCCAGTTCGCACGGCGACGCCAGCGAGGCCGCCGCCGCGCTGCGGGCGATGAACGGCCGCGTCGACGGCCTGATCGTGATGTCGCCGCACGCCGACGCCGAGTTCCTGGCCCAGAACCTGCCGGCCAGGCTGCCCGCGGTGCTGGTGAACTCGGGTGTCGACCTGCCCGGCCACGCGGCCTACTCGGTCGACAACTTCGGTGGCGCGAAAGCGATGACACGCCATCTCGGGGGCCGCGGTTTCGAGCGCATCGCGTTCATCGGCGGGCCGGCCGGCAACCACGAGGCGCGCGAACGCCGGCGCGGCTACAAGGCCGGGCTGCGGCGCGGCGTGCACGAGATCGTCTTCGATGGCGACTTCACCGAGGAGTCGGGCTGGGCCGCCGGCCGGCGCATCGCGCAGGCCGAGCCGCGGCCCGACGCCGTCTTCGCCGCCAACGACATGATGGCCATCGGCTGCATGGCCGCGCTGGCCGACGCCGGACTGCGTGTGCCCGAAGACCTGGCGGTGGCCGGTTTCGACGACATCCCGGTGGCGCGCTACCTGTCGCCGCCGCTGAGCACCGTGCGCGTGGGCATCGCCGACCTCGGCCGGCGCGCGCTCGAAGGCCTGGTGGCCGCACTCGAAGACCCGCCGGCCGCCGCCGCGCGCCGCGTCACCGTGCCCACCGAACTCGTCATCCGCAAGTCCTGCGCGCGCGTCTGAAGCCCGCCGCCTCACCGTTATCGCCCCTGCTTTTCCGGCCCCGTCGACTACAACACCAGGAGACTGAAAGACATGCGTAACCCGAGCAGCAACTTCCGCCGTCACGCGCTGGCCAGCGCCATGGTGCTGGCATTGGCCGGCGCCGCACAGGCCCAGCTCAGCACCGCCACCATCAAGGGCCAGATCAGCGGCGTCGGCGCGCCGCAGGGCCTGGCGGTGACGGCCGTCAACCAGGCCAACGGCAACACCTACCGCACCGTCACGCTGGCCGACGGCAGCTATGTCCTGACCGGCCTGGCGCCGGGGCCCTACGAGATCCGCGTGGCCGGCCCGGCGGGCACGGGCCGCACGCAAAACATCACCGTGGCGGTGGGCGAAACCGCTGCCGTGGACCTGGCACTGGCTGCCGGCCAGCAGGTCACGATACTCGGCAGCGCGCAGCGCCAGGGTGTGCGCAGCTCCGAGGTCGGCACCAGCGTCTCGCGCCGACTCATCGAAACCCTGCCGCAGAACACGCGCAACTTCCTCAGCTCGGCCGACCTGGCGCCAGGGGTGACCTTCATCGCCGACGCCGGCGGCAACACCAAGGTGCAGGCGGGGGCGCAGAACTTCGACCATGTGAACGTCTTCATCGACGGCGTGAGCCAGAAGAACAACGTCCTGCGCGGCGGCCTGAGCGGCCAGGACAGCACGCGCGGCAACCCCTTCCCGTAATCGGCGATCAGCGAATACCGCGTGCTGACGCAGAACTACAAGGCCGAGCTGGAGCAGGTCAGCAGCGTGGCCATCACGGCCATCACGCGTTCGGGCACCAACGAGCTGCACGGCGAAGCCTATGTCGACCGCACCGGGACCAACTGGCGCGAGAAGTCGGTGTTCGAGAAGGAACGCGAAGCGCAGGGCGTGCCCCTGCCGGCATCTTCGAAGAAGGAATTCGGCTTCAGCCTGGGCGGGCCCATCGTGCGCGACCAGGTGCACTTCTTCTTTGCCTACGATGGCAAGCAGATCGACGATTCGCGCCAGTTCGTGCCGCGCAACCTGGACCGGCTGCCGGCCAGCCAGGGCCTCGTGCCGGGCATCATCGCCGCCCAAGGCAGCCAGGTCGACAGCTTCACCGAGCACCTGTTGTTCGGCAAGGTCGACGCCCAGTTCGGTGACGATCAGCGTCTGAGCGTGAGCCTGCGCCTGCGGCGCGAAGACGACAAGCTGCCCGAAGACCGCGTGCTGAGTCTGCCCGGCAACGTCAAGAACCGCAGCAATGACGAAACGCGCTTCGACGTCAAGCACGAGTGGGCGCTGGGCTCGGTGCTCAGCGAAGCTCGCGTGGGCTTCGAGGACTCCGCCTGGAACCCGCATTCGGATGCCACCTCGCCCTTCTTCAAGTACAGGGTCGGGTTCGGCACGCCGCAGGAACGCAGGAACTCGGGCGACGTGGCCTTCGGCGGTGGCTCGCCCGACGCACAGAACCGCGGCCAGAAGGGCACCTACCTGTCCGAGGACCTGACCTACACCGGCCTGAGGGGCCATGTGATGAAGGGCGGCGTCAAGTTCAAGGCGATGGAATACGACCTGTCGGGCACCGCGCGCGGCGTGGACGTGGTCGAGGTGCTGCTCGACACCGGCACCGGCCTGCCCTACTACAGCAACGGCCTGTGCACGGGCACGAACATCACCAACGCAGGCCTGGAAAGCGACCAGTGCAGGATCGACCGCGCGCTGGCCGCCGCCGACACCAGCTACAAGAACAAGCAGCTCGGCCTGTACTTCCAGGACGACTGGGCCCTCACCCGGCAGCTCGAGCTGAACATGGGCCTGCGCTGGGATGTCGAGAGCAACATGCTCAACAACGACTACGTCACACCGGCCGACCGCGTGGCCACACTCAAGGCCGTGGACGGGCGCACGGTCGGGGGCATCACCGCGCCGGCCGGGCAGACCTACGCGCAGTCGCTGGCCAAGGGCGGCATCAACATCGACGATTACATCAGCAGCGGCAGTTCGCGCAACACCTACAAGGGCGCCATTGCACCGCGCCTGGGCGCGTCGTACGACCTGTTCGCTGACCGCGCCTCGGTGGTCTTCGGCGGCTGGGGCCGCAGCTACAGCCGCACCATGGCCAACCACGCGCTGGACGAGCGGCAGAAGAACGCCCAGCCCGGGGGCGAGATCTGGCTCATCCGCAATGAATTCAAGATGCCCTATGCCGACCAGCTCTCGCTGGGCCTGCGCCAGGCGGTGGGGACGTGGAACATGGAAGTCACGCTCAGCCGCGTGGATGCCAGGAACCAGTTCGTCTGGTTCGGCGGCAACCGCGACCCCAACGGCGGCTACGGCACACAAAGCCCGATCGACCCCCTGTGGGGCGGCCCCAACGGCTACGGCACGCTGATCCTGGGCGACTTTGTCGGCGAGACCAAGACCAGCGCGCTGCTGCTTTCAGCCAGCAAGCCCTACACGCGAGGTTCGGGCTGGTCGGCCAACATCGCCTACACCTACAGCGACGCCAAGACCACGCACAAGGAGTGGAACAACGACATCTTCGACTGGACCTACGGCCGGCCGGGCGTGCGCGGCTTCAACGACAGCATCCTGGTCGCCGAACACCGCCTGGTGGCAGCGGCCATGACCGACACGCTGCTGCCCTGGGGCATCACGCTGGCCGGCAAGCTGAGTTGGGACAGCGGCATGCCTCGCCGCATCACGAGTTGCGCCGCAGGCTGGGACAAGTGCGTCTACGTCAAGGGCGATGCGCCTTCGTTCAACCAGGTCGATCTGAGTCTGAGCAAGGCCTTCGCCGTCTTCGGCCATAGCTTCAGCGTGCGCGCCGACGTGCTCAACCTCTTTGACCGCACCAACTACGGCGGCTTCGACGACTGGGGCGGCGGCCCGGGCAACCCGCAGAACGCGGTGGGCGGCGACAACGCCAACCTCGGCAAGCCCAACAGCATCCGCGGCGACACACGCACCTTCCGGCTGGCGCTGGGCGTCAAGTTCTAGGCGCCGCCCCGGCGCGCGCGCACGGCATCATGGCCGTGTAGCGCGCCGGGAGCCCATCGATCTATGCCTCGGCAACGGGCCCGCGCCTGCCGAGCCGCGGGCGACCCGTTGTCCGGTGACCAGATGTCCAAGCTCTTCAATGCCCACCTCACGCGCCGGCAGGCGCTGCTGCTGCCGGCAGCGGCGTGGCTGGCCGGCTGCGCGCCGCCGGGCCGCGTGGCCGATGCGCCGCCGGGCCCTGTGCCGCCGCACGCAGCCGCGCTGCTCGACGACCTCGAGCAGCGCACCTTCCGCTACTTCTGGGAAACCACCGACGCCGCCACCGGGCTGGCGCCCGACCGCTGGCCAACGCCTTCTTTCTGCAGCATCGCCGCGGTCGGCTTTGCGCTCAGCGCCTATCCGGTAGGTGTCGAGCGCGGCTGGATCACCCGCGAGCAGGCCCGCGAGCGCGTCCGCACCACGCTGCGCACCTTCCGCGACGCGCCGCAGGGCCCGGCCGCGCGCGGCATGGCCGGCCACAAGGGATTCTTCTATCACTTCCTCGACATGAAGAGCGGCACGCGCTTCGGGCGCTGTGAACTGTCCACCGTCGACACCGCGCTGCTGCTGGCCGGCGCGCTGCATTGCCAGAGCTGGTTCGACGGCAACGACGCCGCCGAGGCCGAGATCCGCGCGCTGGCCGACGAGATCTACGCCCGCGTCGACTGGCGCTGGGCGCAGGTGCGGCCGCCGTCCATCGGTCACGGCTGGCATCCGGAGAGCGGTTTCATCGCCAACGACTGGAAGGGCTACAACGAAGCGATGCTCGTCTACCTGCTGGCGCTGGCGTCGCCCACCTTCCCCGTACAGCGCGACGCCTGGGAGGCCTGGACCAGCACCTACGACCGCGACAGCTGGGGCACCGATTACGGCCAGACCTACCTGCGCTTCCCGCCGCTGTTCGGCCACCAGTTCACGCACTGCTGGGTCGACTTCCGCGGCCTGCAGGACACTTACATGCGTCGCCGCGGCATCGACTACTTCGAGAACTCGCGCCGCGCCACCTATGCCCAGCGCGCCTACGCCTTGCACAACCCCGAGGGCTGGGCCGGCTACGGCGCCGATGTCTGGGGCATCACCGCCTGCGACGGGCCGGCCGACGTGCGGCGCGAATTCGGCGGCCGCATGCGCCGCTTCATCAGCTACGCCGGCCGCGGCATGGGGCTGCACGACGACGGCACGATCGCACCCTACGGCGCCGGTTCGTCGATCGCCTTCGCCCCCGAGATCGTGGTTCCCGCGCTGGCCGCGATGCACGAACGCTACGGCACCCAGATCTACGGCCGCTACGGCTTCATCGATGCCTTCAACCCGAGCTTCACGTTCACCGATGTGAAACTCACCCACGGCCGCGTCGTGCCCGGCTTCGGCTGGGTCGACGTCGACCACCTCGGCATCGACCAGGGGCCGCTGCTGGCCATGCTCGGCAATCACCGCGGCGAATTCGTGTGGAAGGCGATGCGCGGCAATGCGCACCTGAAGCTGGGGCTGCGGCGGGCAGGCTTCGCTGGCGGGTGGCTGGGGTGACGTCGATGGCCGTCACCGACAGGCCCGGCCCGGCGAGACGCTCCCGTGTGCGCTGGACCCGCCGCTCGTGGCTCGCTGCCGCTGCCGCCTTCGGCACGGCGGCCTGCACGCGCGGCGACGAGCGCACCATCCGTTTCTGGGCCATGGGGCGCGAAGGCGAGGTCGCGGCCGAACTGGTGGCCGGCTTCGAGCGCGAGAACCCGGGCCTGCGCGTGCGCGTCGAGAGCCTGCCCTGGACCTCGGCGCACGAGAAGCTGCTCACCGCCTTCGCCGGCGACGCCACGCCCGACATGGCGCAGATGGGCAACACCTGGCTGCCCGAGATGGCCGCCCTGGGCGCGCTCGAACCCCTGGGGCCGCTGCTGGCCGGCACGCCGTCGATCGACCCGGTCGACCACTACAGCGGCATCTGGCAGACCAACCAGGTCGCGGGCCAGGCGGTGGGCGTGCCGTGGTATGTCGACACGCGGCTGCTGTTCTACCGCCGCGACCTGCTCGCGCGGGCCGGCTTCGCGCGGCCGCCGGCCGACTGGGCCGAGTGGACACGCTGCCTGGCGGCGCTGCAGGCCGGCGGCGTGGCGACACCGATCCTGTTGCCGACCAACGAATTCGAGCCGCTGCTGGCGCTGGCGCTGCAGCAGGAAGGCGAAGTCCTGCGCGAAGGCGGGCGACGCGGCAACTTTTCCGGCCCCGGATTCCGCCGCGCGCTGCAGTTCTACCTGCAGATGTTCGAGCGCGGCTGGGCGCCGGGTGTCACCAACAACCAGGTCGCCAACGTCTGGCAGGAGTTCGGCCGCGGCACTTTCGCGTTCTACATCTCCGGGCCGTGGAACATCGGCGAGTTCAAGCGCCGGCTGCCGCCCGAGTTGCAGGCGAGCTGGATGACCGCGCCGCTGCCCGGGCCCATCGCAGGCGCTGGGCCGGGGGCGTCGATCGCAGGCGGCGCCAGCCTGGTGCTGTTCAAGCGCTCGCGCGTCAAGCCGTTGGCCTGGAAACTCGTCGAGTACCTGACGCGGCCGGCGGTGCAGCTGCACTTCTACCGCCTCACCGGCAACCTGCCACCGCGGCGCAGCACTTGGGCACTGCCGCGCGAGGACGGCACGCCGCTGGCCGACGACGCGCACGCGCGTGCCTTCGCGGCCCAGCTCGAGCACGTGCGCGCTGCGCCTGCGGTGCCGGAGTGGGAACGCATTGCGCAGGAGATGCAGCTCTTCGCGGCGCGCGCCGTGCACGAGCGCGCCGACATCGACGCCACGCTGCGCGCGCTCGATGCGCGCGTCGACAGCATCCTGGGAAAGCGGCGCTGGATGCTCGACCGCGCGGCAGCGGGCTGAAGCAGCGATGGCCAACTCGCGCCACACCCTCGCCGCCTGGGGCTTCGTCGCGCCGGCGCTGGCCGTCATCGGCCTGTTCTTCGTGTTCCCGGTGGCGGCCGGGCTGGTGCTGAGCCTGACCGATTTCGACATCTACGCGCTGGCCAGCCTGCACAACCTGCGCTTCGTCGGTCTGGACAACTACGCTCACGTGCTGCAGTTGCCGCTGTTCTGGAAGGCGCTGGGCAACACCGCGTATTTCGTCGTGCTGGGGGTGCCGCTGTCGATCGGCGTGTCGCTATTCGCGGCAGTGCTGCTGCAGAGCAAGCTGACACGCTTCAAGCCCATCTTCCGCACGGCATTGTTCGCGCCGGTGGTGACGACGCTGGTGGCGGTGGCCGTGATCTGGCGCTACCTGTTCCACGTCCGCTACGGCCTCGTCAACCAGGTGTTGCTGGGCATCGGCATCGACCCCATCGACTGGCTGGGCGACCCGCACTGGTCGATGCCGACGATCATCCTGTTCGCAGTGTGGAAGAACTTCGGCGGCAACATGATCATCTTCATCGCCGCGCTGCAGGCCATCCCCGAAGACCTGTACGAAGCGGCGCGGCTTGACGGCGCACGCACCTGGGCGATGTTCCGCCACATCACGCTGCCCTCGCTGGCGCCGACGATGCTGATGGTCAGCATCCTCACCACAGCCGGCTACTTCCAGCTCTTCGCCGAGCCCTACGTGATGACGCAGGGCGGTCCGCTGCAAAGCACGGTCAGCGTGCTGTACCTGATGTACGACGAAGGCTTCAAGTGGTGGAACCTGGGCACCGCTTCGGCGGTGGCCTTCGTGCTGTTCCTGATCATCGTCGCGGTGACCAAGGGGCTGCTGTGGCTGGCGGCGCGCACCACCGGGGACAGGTTGGCATGAAGCGGCCGCTCGCCACGCTGGCCGTCAACGCCGCGCTGCTGCTGGCCGCGCTGCTGGCGGTGTTCCCGCTGTTCTGGATGGTCTCGGTGTCGTTCATGCCCACCGGCGCGGCCAGCACCTACCCGCCGCCGCTGCTGCCCGGCGCGCCGACGCTGCAGCACTACACACAGCTGCTGGCGCAGGGCGGCATCGGCCGCGCCTTCGTCAACAGCCTCGTGCTCGCCGTGGCCGCCACCGCGATCTCGACGCTGCTCAACGCGCTCGCCGGCTACGCCTTCGCCAAGTTGAAATTTGCCGGGCGCGACAAGGTGTTCGCGCTGCTCATTGCGGCGCTGGTGATCCCGGGTCAGGTGGCGATGCTGCCGTTGTTCCTGATGCTCAAAGGCATGGGCCTGGTCAACACCTACGCCGGCGTGCTGGTGCCGGGGCTGGCCAGCATCTTCGGCATCTTCCTGGTGCGCCAGTACGCACGCAGCATCCCTGACGAGCTGATCGAAGCCGCGCGCATGGACGGCGCGGGCGAGTTCCGCATCTTCTTCTCGATCGTGCTGCCGGTGCTCAAGCCGGTGCTGGTGACGCTGGCGGTGTTCGCCTTCCTCGGCAGCTGGAACGACTTCATGTGGCCGCTGATCGTGCTCACCGACGGCGACCTGCACACGCTGCCGGTGGCGCTGGCCTCGCTGGCGCGCGAACACGTGCAGGACAGCGAGCTGATGATGGCCGGCGCGGTGATCACGGTGCTGCCGGTGCTGCTGCTGTTCCTGGCGCTGCAGCGCTACTACATGCAGGGGCTGCTGATGGGCAGCGTGAAGTGACGAGGTGGTTCGCTGCACTGTGGCTGCCGTGGGCGCTGCTGGTACAGGTGACGCAGGCAGCGCCGTTGCGCCACGAGGTGCTCGACGACTTCCGTGGTGCGGGCGCCTGGCAGGCCACGGCGTCGGACCAGGTACGCGCCGCGCTGCGACGCGATAGCGACGGCAGCCTGTGCCTGGACGTCGACTATGCCGGCGTCTCCGGCTACGCGGTGATGCGGCGCGCGCTGCCCGTTGCCTGGCCGGAGCACTTCGACCTCGTGGCGCGGCTGAAGGGCGGCGGCGCCACCAACGACATCCAGTTCAAGCTCGTCGACGCCGGCGGCGACAACGTCTGGTGGATGAACCGCCCCGATCTTGCGTTGCCGGGCCGGCTCACCGAGCTGAAAATCCGCCGCCGCCACATCGACTTCGCCTGGGGCCCGGCGGCCGACCGCACGCTGCGCGAAACGCAGTTCGTCGAATTCGTCGTCGCCGCCGGCCGCGGCGGCGGCCGCAGCTCGCTGTGCGTGGCGCGGCTGACGCTGCAGGAGCGCCAGCCCGACCCGGCGGCCTGGCCCGCACCGCAGGTCCGCCATGACGCACGCACGACCGACATTGACCTCGGCCGGGTGCGTGAATTCAACGGCCTGGCGCTGCGCTGGCCCGACGGCGTGCGCGATATCGACTACGACGTGCTGGGTTCCAGCGACGGCCGACACTGGCGCGCGCTGCGCCGCCTGCGCGGCAGCGACGGTGGCCTGGACGCGCTGTTCCTGCCCGAGAGCGAAGCCCGCCACCTGCGCGTGCAGCGGCGGCGCAGCATGGGGCGGCCCACGGTCGAACTGCGCAGCGCCGAGCAGTGGCCGACACTGAACGCGGTGCTCGCCAGCCTGGCCGCCGACGCACCGCGCGGACAGCTGCCGCGGGCCTTCGTCGGCGAGCAGAACTACTGGGCACTGGTGGGGGTCGACGGCGGCGGCGCGCGCTCGGCGCTGATGAGCGAAGACGGCGCCATCGAAGTCGGCCGCGGCGGCTTCAGCGTCGAGCCGGCGGTGCGCGTCGACGGTGGTGCGCCGCTGGGCTGGGCCGACGTCGAAGTGACGCAGAGCCTGCGCGATCGCTCATTGCCTCTGCCGCTGGTGCGCTGGCGCCACGCCGCCTTCACGCTGGAGATCGAGGCCGCGGCCGACGGCCCGCGCGGCGCCCCCGAAGTGCTGGCGCGCTACGTGCTGCGCAACACCGGTGCCGCGGCGCGCCGCGTTACGCTGGTGCTCGCGGTGCGGCCCTGGCAGGTCAACCCGCCGCAGCAGTTCCTGGCCACGCCGGGCGGCGCCAGCGCCATCGACACGCTGCGCTGGCAGAGCGAGAGGCTGGCGGTGAACGGCAGGACGCTGCGCGCCACGGCCGCGCCGCAGCGCGTCACCGCCTTGCCTCTCGACGGTGGCATCGGGCTCGACACCCTGCTGGCTGCACCGGCGCTGGCCACGCTGCGCGACCCGCAGCGCCACGCCTCCGCAGCGCTGCAGTTCAGCGTCACGCTGCCTCCCGGTGGCAGCCATGTCTTCGGCTGGGTCGCGCCGCTGGGACTGCCGGGTTCAGGGGCAGCCTCTGCCGCTGTCACACGCGCCACGCTCGACGCCCGCTTCGACGCCGCCGCCGCCCACTGGCGCCAGCGCCTGCACCGCGTCGCGCTCGACGTGCCGCCCGACGCCTTGCCCCTCGTCGACACGCTGCGCACTTCGCTGGCTCACATCCTGATGTCGCGCGACGGCCCGGCGCTGCAGCCCGGCACGCGTTCCTACGCACGGTCGTGGGTGCGCGACGGCGCGATGATGGTCGCCGGCCTGGTACGGCTGGGCGAGATCGACGCCGCGCGCCAGTTCACCGACTGGTACGCCGGCCACATCTTCGAGTCGGGCAAGGTTCCCTGCTGCGTCGACGCTCGCGGCGCCGACCCGGTGGCCGAGAACGACAGCCACGGCCAGTACCTCTACGCAGTGGCCGAGCTGTGGCGCCACACCCGCGACACCGCCTGGCTCGCCCGCCACTGGCTGCGCGTGCAGCGCGTGGTGGCCTACCAGGAGGGCCTGCGCCAGAGCGAGCGCACGGCCGCCAACCGCACGCCGCAGCGCGCGCACCTGTTCGGTCTGCTGCCGCCTTCGATCAGCCACGAGGGTTACGCCGACAAGCCGGCCTATTCCTACTGGGACGACTTCTGGGGCCTGCGCGGATACAAGGACGCGGTGCTCATCGCACGCGCGCTGGGCCACGAACCGCAGGCTGCCCTGTGGGCCGGCTGGCGCGACGCGTTCGAGCGCGAACTGTCGGCGTCGATCACGGCCACCGCCGCGTTTCACGGCATCGGGTTCATCGCCGGCGCCGCCGATCGCGGCGACTTCGACGCCACGTCGACCACCATGGCGCTGAACCCGGCACAGGCCGCCGTGCCACCGGACTTGCTGGCGGCCACCTTCGAACGCTATTGGCAGTTCGCGCAGCAGCGCGCCGAAGGCCGGCGCGCCTGGAAGGACTACACACCCTACGAACTGCGCACCGTGGGCACGCTGGTGCGGCTGGGGCAGGCCGAACGCGCGCACGCGCTGCTGCGCTTCTTCTTCGCCGATCAACGCCCGCCGGGCTGGAACCAATGGGCCGAGGTCGTGCTGCCCGGCCTGCGCGACCTCAGGTTCCTGGGCGACATGCCGCACGCCTGGGTGTCGTCGGACTACATCCGCTCGGCGCTCGACCTCTTCGCCTACGAGCGCGAGGCCGACGACACGCTGGTCATCGGTGCCGGCTTCAAGCCCGAGTGGCTGGCACATGGCGTCGCGGTGCGCGGCCTGTCCACCTCGCATGGACGGCTCGAGTACAGCCTGCAGCCTGCCAGAGGTGGCTGGACGCTGCAGTTGCCGCGGGCACTGGCGGCCCCGGCCGCTTTGCGCCTGGCCTGGCCGAAGGGCCTGCCGCTGCCTCGTGCCTGGCACCAGGGGCAGGCGCTGGCCTGGCAAGGGCGTGAACTGCCGCTGCCGCCGGCACCCGCGCTGGTGCACTTGCTCGCCGACCCCGCCGCGGCGGCACCGGGACGCCCGCGATGATCAGCCGCCGTGCCAAGCACGCATGCACGCTGCGCAGCCCGTCGGGCCTGTGGTGCGAGATCAACGCCAACGGCTCGATGCGCCGCCTGGGTCGCGGCGCAGACCTGCTGAACCTGTTCGTCGGCAATGAAGTCGAGGGCGCGCCCGCCAACCTGTGGCTGCGGCGGCATGGCGCTGGCGGCGTTCAACTCGTGCCGCTGCTCGGGCCGGCGAGCGGGTCGCGGCTGCACTTCGGCGACACGGCCGACGCCGGCTATGCGGCCGCGGGCAGCGCGCACGGGCTGCGCTGGCTGCTCACGCTCAGGCTCGCGCAGGGCGCCGCGGCCTGGTTCTGGCATGTGCAAGTGGAGAACGACGACGCCCAGGCACAGGTGATCGACCTCGTGCTGGTGCAGGACATCGCACTCAGCGCCTACGCAGCGGTGCGCCTGAACGAACACTACGTCAGCCACTACATCGACCTCACGCCGCTGCAGCACGCCGAGCGCGGCTGCGTGGTGGCGGCGCGGCAGAACCTTGCCGTGGGCGGCCTCGGCGGGCGCCACCCCTGGGCGGTGCTGGGTTCCCTGCGCCGCGGCGTGGCATTTGCCACCGATGCGCTGCAGGTGCTGGGCTTGGCCGCGCGCTCCGGTGCGGCGCCGGCCGGCCTGCTGCAAGGCCTGCCGGCACAGCGCCTGCAGCACGAGCACGCGATGATCGCGGTGCAGGACGCACCGCTCACGCTGCAGCCGGGTGAGACCGCCAGGCTCGGATTCTTCGGTCGCGTCGAAGCCGACCACCCAGCCGCCAGCGGCGACGCCGACCTGGCGTTCGTCGACGCCACGCTGGCCCTGCCCGAAGCGTCGGCGGCGGCCAGCGCGCCCGTGACGCCAGGCATCGCGCCGGCCGCCACGCTGTTCAGCGCCGCACCCTGGCTGGCCACGCTGGATCTCGACGCCGCCGAGATCGATGCCCTCTTCGGCAGCGCGCGCCGGCACGAAGAACACGACGGCGAGGCGCTGCTGTCCTTCTTCACCAGCGACGCCTGCCATGTCGTGATGCGCGCCAAGGAGGGACAGGTGCTGCGCCCGCACGGTCACATCCTGCGCACCGGCAGGCACCTGACGCCGGACGAGACCTCGCTGACCTCCACGGTGTGGATGGGCGGCGTCTTCCATTCCATGGTCACGCAGGGACACGTCAGCATCAACCGCCTCCTGTCCACGGTGCACGGCTACCTGGGGCAGTTCCGTTCACAAGGCCAGCGCGTTTTCGTCCACCTCGACGGCGTATGGCAGCAGCTCGGCCTGCCCTCGGCGTTCGAGATGCGGCCCGACGGCTGCTGCTGGATCTACAAGCATCGCGGCGGCAGCTTTGCCGTGCGCAGTCTCGCGCTGCATGCACCGCAGGCGCTGGAGCTGGCGGTGGACGTGACGAGCGGCGGGTCCCTGCGCCTGCTCGTCACCCACCACGTGGCGCTCGGCGGCGACGACGGCAGCGGCGGCGGCGCGGCGTGCTGGCGCAGTGACGGCGACGGCGTCCTGCTCACGCCGCCGCCCGGCAGCGAGCTCGCGCAGCGCTTCCCGCACGGCGGCTTCGTCATCGAGCCGGCAGCGGACAGCCGTTTTGCCCGCGTCGCCGGCGACGAAGCGCTGTTTGCCGACGGCCGCCCGCATGGCCAGCCCTACGTCTGCATCGAGGCCGTGGCCGCGCCGGCGTTCGCGCTGCGCATCTTCGGCCGGCTGGTGCCGGGCCCGGCCGTGCCGGCAGCGCCGCCGCTGCCGGCGCTGCGCCTGCATGCAGCGCCCGGGCCGCACGCCGCCGACGTGTCGCGGCTGTCCGACATCCTGCCCTGGTACCTGCACAACGCGCTGGTGCACTACCTGGCACCGCGTGGACTGGAGCAGTACTCGGGGGGCGGCTGGGGCACGCGCGACGTCTGCCAGGGCCCGCTGGAGCTGCTGCTGGCCTGCGGCCGCACGGCGCCCGTGCGCGACCTGCTGCTGCGCACCTTTGCGGCGCAGAACGACGACGGCGACTGGCCGCAGTGGTTCATGTTCTTCGAGCGCGACCGCCACCTGCGCGCCGGCGACTCGCACGGCGACATCGTGTTCTGGCCGCTGCTGGGCCTGGCGCGCTACCTCACGGCCTCGGGTGACGCGGGCCTGCTCGACGAGCCGCTGCCCTTCCACGGCAGCGACGAGGTGTTTGCGCTGTGGCAGCACGTGCAGCGCGCACTGGCATTGATCGCGTCGCGCCGCATCGCCGGCACGCACCTGGCAGCCTACTGGCACGGCGACTGGAACGACGCGCTGCAGCCGGCCGACCCGGCGCTGCGCGAACGCATGTGCAGCGCCTGGACGGTGACGCTGCACCACCAGATGCTGGTGGCGCTGGTCGCGGCGCTGCGCGGCAGCGGCCGCGCCGCCGACGCGCAGCCGCTGGCCGAAGAGGCCGCGCGTGTGCACGCCGACTTCCAGCGCCTGCTGGTGCAGGACGGCGTGGTGGCCGGTTATGCGCTGTTTCCAGAGCAAGGAGACGCAGCGCCGGCGCTGCTGCTGCACCCCGGCGACCGCCTCACGGGCCTGCGCTACAGCCTGCTGCCGATGATGCATGCGGTGCTGGAAGACATGCTCACGCCGGCGCAGGCGCACGAGCAACTGGCGCTGATCGCCCGCCACCTGAGCGGCGCCGACGGTGCGCGCCTGTTCGACGCCCCCATGGCCTACCGCGGCGGGCCGCAAACGCTGTTCCAGCGCGCCGAGAGCAGCGCCTACTTCGGCCGCGAGATCGGCGTCATGTACATGCACGCGCACCTGCGCTACGCCGAGACGCTGGCGCACGTGGGCGACGCCGTGGGCTTCTTCGCCGCGCTGTGCCGGGCGCACCCGATCGGCCTGCGCCACTGGGTGCCGAGTGCCGCCGCGCGCCAGGCCAACTGCTACTACTCGAGTTCCGACGCCGCCTTCCCCGACCGTTACGAAGCACTGCGCGACTACGCCCGCATCAACGCCGGCACGGTGCCGCTGGAGGGCGGCTGGCGCATCTATTCCAGCGGCCCCGGCCTGGCGCTGGGCCTGGTGATGCGGCACTTCGTCGGCATCGACCGCGAACACGGCCGGCTGGTCATCGACCCGGTGCTGCCGAGCGCGCTCGACGGCCTGCGCGTCGAGACCGATCTGGACGGGCATGCGCTGGTGCTGCACTACCGCGTCGGCGCGGCGGGCTGCGGCGTGCGCTCGCTCACGCTCAACGGCCAGCCTCTCGCATACACGCGCCGCGCCAACGCCTACCGCAGGGGCGCGGCCTTGGTCGCGTGGTCGGCCTTCGTGGCGGCCTGCGCGCCCGGGCGCAACACCTTGCAGGTCGAGATCGGTTGATCCCGAAGATAGCGTGCGACGACCCTGCGCCCGCGGTGCCGGGGCGGTTCCCGCTCAGAGGTTGAGAGGCCATCCCATGCACCCGGGTGCACGGGATTTCGTCTACACCCTCTCAGACGACCACGGCCTCGATCGTCCGGCTGAGCCGGCTCTTCTCGGCCGCGAAGGCCATGAGGTGGCTTTCCACCGAGTCCTCGATCGGCGAGCTCAGCAGCGTCGGGTTCTGCTGGCCCACGGCCTGCACCCAGTCGGCGACCATGCGGTGGTCGCCGCCGCCGTGGGCGTCGGTCTTCAGGCTCCAGCTGCGGCGCTGGCCGCCCTTGAAGGTGGTCAGCGTGAAGCTCTCCATGTTGCCCACGATGTCGCCCATCGAGCCCATGATGCGCGTGCGCCGGCCCTCGTAGGAGACGAAGGCCTCCATCGAGAAGCCCGCGGTGACGCCGTTGTGGAACAGGATGTTGACCGTCAGGTGGTCGGGCTGGTCGTTGTCCATGCGGTAGACGCAGCGGCCGTAGTCGGTGGTCTTCAGCCCCTGCATGATGAGCGCGTCCCAGTTCGTCTGCTCGTCGGGCAGGTCGAACACGTACAGCCGCTTGCGGTCGCGGTAGTAGATCTGCAGCGCCGAGTACGGGCACTCGCCTTCGACCAGGCAGCCGTCGGTGCAGCGCTCGGTGCTGCCTTCGGGGGCGTTGGCCTGCTTGAACCACTTCAGGTTGCCGAAGCAGTGCACCTCCTGCGCGTGGCCGCCGACCAGCCAGCGGATGATGTCGGTGTCGTGGCAGCTCTTGGCCAGGATGATGGGGGTGGCCGTCTTGCTGTTGCGCCAGGCGCCGCGCACGTAGGAATGGCTCATGTGCGTGTGTTCGATGGGCTCCATGTGCTGCACGCTGATGATCTGGCCGATCATGCCGGCGTCGAGGATCTCCTTGAGCTCGCGGAAGTAGGGCGTGTAGCGCAGCACGTGGCAGACGCCGACGATGCGCTTGCTGGCCCGCGCGGCAGCCAGGATCTGCCGGCATTCGACCTCGGTGGGGGCGATGGGCTTTTCCAGCAGCACGTCGTAGCCCAGCGCCAGCGCGCGCAGGCAGGGCGCCGTATGCACCTGGTCGGGGGTGGCGACGATCACCGCGTCGGCCAGGCGCGGCACGTCGAATACCGACTCCCAGTTGGCATAGCAGTGCCGCGCCGGCACGTGGTGTGCATTGGCGATGCGCTGCACACGTTGCGGGTTGGCATCGGCGACGCCGACGATCTTCATCTCCTTCGGGTTCTTGTCCGCGAAGTCGGCGTAGATCGAGCCGCGGTGCCCGGCGCCGATCAGCACCACCGTCACCGGCCGCGTCAGGTCGCGGTGCAGCGGGTGCGTGTACAGGTCTTCGTGCAGGCCGAGCAGACGCGCGGCCTCGGTCCAGCTGTATTCGATGCCGCTCTTGACGGAACCGAGCGCGCGCAGCAGGCGCCGCGCCGAGATGAACTGTCGCAATGACATGTGTGCACTTCCGTTTCGATTGTCTCAGCGCACGCCCAGCGCCACGGCCACTGCCGCCATGGTCACGCCGTAACCCAGCAGGCCCAGGTACAAGCGGCGGCCGGCGGCCCAGGCGCGGCGCAGCGCGGCAGCGCCGAGCGTGGTGCCGTCCAGCTGCGCCGCGGTCGGCGGCGCGAGCATGCGGCTGACCCCCAACGTGACCGCCACTGCCGCGACCAGGCCGGTGACGTTCCACCACATCCAGAACAGCTGCGGCCCCAGACCCCAGGCCAGCACCGCGTTGAGGCCGAGGCCTGCGGCCACGCCCGCCAGTACCCCCGGGCCGCGCGCGCGGCGGTCGAGGATGCCGCAGCCGAAGGCCGCCAGCAGCGGGCCGTAGAACAGCGCGCCGATGCGGTTGATGCCCTCGACCACGCTGCTGGCGAGGTCGCCGACGACGAGTCCGAAGCCGACGATCAAGACGCCCCAGCCCAGCGTCACCAGCCTGGAGGCCAGCAGGCGGCGCGACTCCGGCGCCTGCGGCCCCAGGCGCGGCTCGACGAAGTCGCGCAGCGTGGCCGCCGACAGGCTGTTGAGCGCCGAGTCCAGGCTCGACATCGCGGCGGCCAGGATCGCCGCCACCAGCAGCCCGCGCACGCCGACGGGCAGGTGCAGTTCGATGAAGCGCGGCATCAGGTAGTCCAGCCGCCCCGCCGGCACCGCAGCGCGCAGCGGCTCGCTCGCCAGGTAGACGGCGCCGACCGCCAGCCCGAGGCCGCAGTACAGCAAAGTGAGCGGAAACCGCGCCAGCCCGTTGAGCAGCAGTGCGCGCTGCGCGCTCTTCACGTCGGGGGCGGCCAGCTGGCGCTGCACCTGGCTCTGGTCGACACCGTAATAGGCGACATAGAGCACCAGCCCACCGACGACGAAACCCCACAGCGGCGCGCGAGCGCCGTCGCCCACGCCGTGCGCCCATTCCACCGCGGCCAGCCTTGCCGGGTCGTGCGCGGCCAGGATCGCCGCGCCGCCGCCGGCCAGCTGCCAGGCATAGGCGATGCACACCACGATGCCGGCCAGCAGCACGGCCATCTGGATGACGTCGGTCCAGACCACGGCGCGCATGCCGCCCATGGTGTCGTAGACCACCGTCATGCCGCCGACGCCGACGATGCACCAGGCCAGCGGCAGCCCGGTGCACACCTGCACCACCACCGCCGCGGCGTACACGGCCACGCCGGTGGCCAGGCCGCGCGAGAGCAGGAACACGGCACTCAGCACATGGCGCGTGGCGCGGTCGAAACGGCGCTCAAGGTACTCGTAGACGCTGATCAGCGCCAGACCGCGCAGCACCGGCACCAGCACCAGCATGATGAGGACCATGGCCAGCGGCAGCATCAGCTCGTACTGCAGCCAGGTCAATCCGCCGCCGGGCACCAGCGCCACGAAGGCCGGGATGCCGAGGAAGGAATTCGCCGACGACTGCGTGGCCAGCATCGACAGCGCCAGCGCCCACCACGGCAGCGTGCGGCCTCCCACGTAGTAGTCGGCCGGCGTCTGCTGCATGCGCGCCAGCCAGGCGCTCAGGCCCAGCGTGCCCGCGAGGTAGACGACGATGACGAACCAGTCGAGCGTCGACATGCCCTGCCGTCAGCCGCGCCGTGTGCCGGCAAGCCTGCGCCGCGCGCGGCCCGGCACCTTCAGGCGCCCTCACGCTGCGCCGGCGGCTCGGGCACCAGCGGCAGCAGCTCTTCGAAGGACTGGATCACGACCACCCCCGGCTCGCCGCGCAGCGCCGCCGCTTTGGGATCGATGGCGAAGGCGCGGTCGGCCAGGCGCATCAGGCCGAGGTCGTTGAGGTTGTCGCCAACGGCCCAGCACTCCAGCAGCGGCGGCCCGCCGTCGTCGGCCCTGAAGCGGCGCAGCACATGGCTCTTGCACACCGGCTCACCGTCGCCTTCGGCCAGCGGCTGGAATGCCGTGTTCAGGCGCACGTGGCCGCTGCAGACGTCGGCGTCGAACTGCATCGTGTGCGCCAGCGCGAAATCGGCGAAGACCCGCCGGCGCACGATGTCGGCGGCGACGAAGTAACTGTCGCTGAGCACGCCGACCATGAAGCCGGCACGCCGCATGCGGTTGACGAACTCGATCACGCCCGGGCGCAGCGGCGCTGCACGCGCCACGCGCTCGAACTGCTGCCTGTGCACGAAGCGGAACAGCGCCGCGATGCGTTCGCTGCGCGTGGCGGCGTCGTCCTCGGCGTTGTCCAGCATCTCCATCAGCGCCGCCTCCTGGCCGGTGGCGCGTGCCAGTTCGAGCGCGAAGCGGGTGGTGGTGAGCGTGCCGTCCATGTCCAGCAGCAGCAGGCGCTGGCGCCCGCGTCGCCGTGTCAGGATGTAGTCCAGCGCCGACGCGGCCTGGCGCTGGCTTTCGAACATGGCGCTGATCTGCTCGGCGTGCAGCCGGCCGGCGGCACGGGCCCGCGTGTAGATCACGCGCGAGACCTCGTTGGCCATCACCGTGAGGTCGTGCAGCGGCTGGCTGTCGTGCTCGAGCGAGCCGATGTCGACCTCGGCCAGCCGCGCGCCGGCGCGGTGGGCGTCGACCAGCAGCCCGATGTCGACGCCGTAGCCGTCTTCGAAGGCCAGTTGCTGCAGCAGCGAGCGCCGCGCCGCGATGATGCCGCCCAGCGGCTGGCCGAAGCCGGCCAGTTCGGGGAAGAAGACCTTCAGCATGGGCTTGGCGGTGAGCTCGGTGACGCGGCCGCCGCCGCGGCCGAAGCGGGCCTTCACGAAGTCGGCCTCGTTGCGCAGCAGCGGGCGGCAGAGGTCGCCGATGATGCCGGGGCGCAGGCCGGCGAGGTCGCCATCGAGGTAGGCCACGATCTCGCACTGGGCGGCCAGCATGCCGTCGTGCATCGACGGGCCCTTGCCGAGCATGGAGCTGGTGACGATGCGCGCGCCGGCGGCGCGGGCCAGCGCCGCGGTGTCGTCGATCGAGCTGTCGTCGACCACCACCACTTCGGCGGTGGCCGGGTCGGCCAGCGCATAGGCGACGACGCCGGCGATGCGCCTGGCCTCGTTCAGCGCCGGGATCACCACCGTCACGCAGGCCTTGGGCGGCAGTGCGTCGAACGACGCCGCCGGCAGCACCGGTGTCTCGCCGCCAGGCATGGGCTCGTGCGGGCCGAGCCGCTTGCCGACCCAGCGCACGGCTCGATGCAGGACACGCGCCAGCCAGGGTTTCATGTTGTTCTCCCGTCGGATGCCGACGCCGCTGCGGCAGCCGGCGGCGGGGATGGCGGCAGCAGCAGCGCCGCCAGCTCCAGGTACATCGGCCGCGTGATGAGGCGTGCCACGCCGCTGGCCAGCAGGGAGCAGGCCATCAGGCTCAGCACCATGGCGTGGCCCGAGACCATTTCCATGACGATGATGAAGGCGGTGATCGGCCCCTGCGTGGTGGCGGCCAGGAAACCGACCATGCCCAGCGCGATGAGCGGGATCGCGGCCTGCGGGCCGACGCGCGTGAGCAGCGCCACGTCGTTGCCGATGCCGGCACCGATGGCCAGCGACGGAGCGAACACACCCGCCGGCACACCGGTCCAGGCGGAGAGCCAGGTGGCGCAGAACTTGAGGAGGGTGTAGACGCCGGGCAGTTCCGCCTGGCCCTCGAGCAGCGCACGCGTCGGCGCATAGCCGGCGCCCGCCGTGGTGCCGCCGGTGACGAGGCCGATCACCGCCACCGCAAAGGCGCAGCCGGCGGCAAAGCGCAGCGGATGGCTGGCGCGCCAGCGGCTGAAGCGGTCGGGCAGGCCGCGCGCCGAAACCACGACCAGGCGCGAGAACAAGCCCCCGGCCAGCCCCGCCACCAGTGCGACCAGCAAGCCCGGGCCGAGCAGCGACCAGCCCAGATGCTGCACGCGCAGTTCGCCGAAGTAGGAGTTGTTGCCGAACATCGCCACCGCCACCAGGCCGGCGAGCACGATGCTGACGATGACCAGCGAGCTGTGCGAGATGCTGCGCCGGCGCGAGAGCTGCTCCAGCGCGAAGATCACACCCCCCAGCGGTGTGTTGAAGGCCGCGGCGATGCCGGCCGCGGCGCCAGCCACCATCAGGTCGTGGCTGTCGATGCCGGACTGTGGCGACAGCCAGCGTTTCGCATGGGCCATGACGCCGGCGCCCACCTGAACCGTCGGCCCCTCGCGCCCGATCGACAGCCCGGCCAGCAGCCCGCCGGCGACGAGTCCGATCTTGTGCAGCGAGACGCGCAGCGAGACCAGCACCGAGCGTTGGTCTTCGGGCAACTCGTCGTCGAGCGCCCGCACCACCTGCGGGATGCCCGAGCCCGTGGCGCCGGGCACGAAGCGGCGCGTCCACCACAGCAGTGCCACCGTGAGCAGGGGCGTCCAGGCCAGCATCAGCCAGGGCGCCCAGGCGTGGCCGCCGCGCAGCTGCTCAAAGCCGTGGCTGGCGGCCTCTGACAGCAGGGTGAAGCCGACCACCACGCCGCCGGTGAGGGCGGCATAGCCGAGCACCACGCTGCGGTCGACCCAGTGGCGGCCGGCGGCGAGCTCTTCGCGCAGATTGCGCCAGAAGTCCGGCTCCACGTCACGCATGGCGCGACCATACCAGCCTGCGGCACGCACCCCCTCTCCCATGCGTGGGAGAGGGAGCCAGACGCGTCGACAGCGCGTCAGTCGAGCTGCTGGTAGCGGCGCAGATGCTCGAGGTCGAGCACGCGCACGCCGCCGTACTCGACGCGAATCACGCCGGCTTCCTGCAAGGCGTGCAGCGCCTCGTTGACACGCTGGCGCGACAGCCCCACCAGGTAGCCCAGCTCCTGCTGCGTGATGCGCAGCAACTCGCCCACGCCCGGGTAGAGCACGGGGTGGAAGAGGGCAGCCAGGCTGCGCGCGACACGTTCGTCGGGACTTGTCAGGCGGTCGATCTCGCGCGCGCCGATGAACTGGCCGAGCCGCTCGTTGAGCTGGTTCATCACGAAGCGGTTGAAGCCGATGCTGCGATCGAGCAGCCAGTGGAAGGTGGCCGTGGTGATGCCGGCCACGGTGCTCTTGCGCAGGGCCTGGATGTTGTAGCGGTAGACCTCGTTCTTCAATACCGTGCCTTCGCCGAACCAGCCGCCCGAGGGCACGCCGGTGAAGGTGATGGGGACGCCCAGCGCGCTGTCGTTGCTCATCTTGAGCAGCCCGTCGATGACGCCGAACCAATAAGTCACCGGCCGCCCGACGCGGCACACCAGCTCGCCCGGTTCGACGGCGACGACACGCAGGTCGGCGACGATACGCTGGCGTTCGACTTCATCCAGCCGGGCGAGCCACGGGATCTGGCGCAGCTCTTCGGGCAGCGGCGCGCGCGACCGCGAAGGCCGGACGGCACTGGCGTGGGACGCCGTTGGAAAGACTGGCTGCACCATGGCTGGCGGATGCGGGGGAAAGGCCTCTCAGTAAAAACCCGTAATTGTCGTCGCAATGACAACCTGGCGTCAAAGTCTTGCACAGAATCCGCGGCAAGAGAAGAGCGCGGCCCGCGCAGGCCGCTGTGCACAGGAGACGACAAGGTGCAGACGACGTTCCCCCGCCTCATGCTGGACCACGCCAAGCAACGCCCCCAGGCGCCGGCATTGCGCGAGAAGGTCTACGGCATCTGGCAGACCACCACCTGGGCCGAACTGGCGCAGCTGGTGCGGGACATCGCCTGCGGCCTGCACGAGGCCGGCATGGTGCGCGACGACCATGTCGTGGTCGTGGGCGAGAACCGGCCGCGGCTGTACGCCACCATGCTGGCGGTGCAGTCGCTGGGCGCGGTGCCGGTGCCGCTGTACCAGGATGCGGCGACCACCGAGTACGTGTTCCCGATCAATAACGCCGAGGTGCGCTTTGCCATCGTCGAGGACCAGGAGCAGGTCGACAAGATGGTGGAAGTGCGCGAAAGCTGCCCGCTGCTGGCACACATCTGGTTCGACGACCCGCGCGGGCTGCGCAACTACAGCGAACCCGGATTGGCTTCGCTGGACGCACTGATCGAAGCCGGGCAGGCGTTCGACAAGGCGCACGCTGGTTTCTTCGACGCCGAGGTCGCCAGGGCGCAGCCGCAGGACGTGGCCGCGATGTTCTTCACTTCGGGCACCACCGGCAACCCCAAGGGGGTGGTGCACACGCACTTCACGCTGCTCGACCGCGCTGGCGCCGGCGCCCGCTTCGACAAGCTCGGCAACGCCGAAGAGGTGCTGGCCTACCTGCCGCCGGCGTGGATCGGCCAGAACATCTTCAGCTACGCGCAATGGCTGGCCTGCGGCTACGTCGTCAACTGCCCCGAGTCGGCGGCCACGGTGATGATCGACCTCAAGGAGATCGGGCCCACCTACTACTTCGCGCCGCCGCGGGTCTTCGAGGGCCTGCTGACCAGCGTCATGATCCGCATGGAGGACGCCGGCAGCGTGAAGAAGTGGCTGTTCCACACCTTCATGGACGTGGCCAAGCGCGTGGGGCCGGCGCTGATGGACGGCAAGACCGTCGGCGCCGCCGATCGCCTGCTGTATGCGCTGGGCGACAAATTCATCTACGGCCCGCTGCGCAACACGCTGGGCTTTTCCCGCGTGCGCGTGGCCTACACCGCGGGCGAGGCCATCGGCCCCGACCTCTTCACCTTCTACCGCTCGATCGGCGTCAACCTCAAGCAGCTCTACGGCAGCACCGAGACGGCGGTCTTCGTGTGCCTGCAGCCCGACAACGAGGTCAAGGCCGACACCGTGGGCGTACCGATCGAGGGCGTGGAGATCCGCGTCGCCGACAACGGCGAGGTGCTCGTCAAGAGCGCCGGCCTGCTCAAGGAGTACTACAAGAACCCGGCGGCCACGGCCGAGGTGCTGACCGCCGACGGCTGGTACCACACCGGCGACGCCGGTTTCCTGGACGCCGGCGGGCACCTGAAGATCATCGACCGCGCCAAGGACGTCGGCCGCATCATGGGCGGCGCCAGCGACGGCGCCATGTTCGCGCCCAAGTATGTCGAGAACAAGCTCAAGTTCTTTCCCTTCATCAAGGAGGCGGTGGCCTTCGGCGACAAGCGCGAGAAGGTCTGCGCCTTCGTCAATATCGACTTCGAGGCCGTCGGCAACTGGGCCGAGAAGCGCAACCTGCCCTACGCCGGCTACACCGACCTGGCGGCCAAGCCCGAGGTGCTGGAGCTGGTGCGCGAGTGCGTCGAGAAGGTCAACGCCGACCTCTCGGCCGACGCCATGCTGGCCGGCAGCCAGATCAGCCGCTTCCTGGTGCTGCACAAGGAACTGGACGCCGACGACGGCGAACTCACGCGCACGCGCAAGGTGCGCCGCGGCTACATCGGCGACAAGTACCAGGTGCTGGTCGACGCGCTGTACGGCGGCAAGTCGGAACAGTTCATCGAGACCGCGGTCAAGTTCGAGGACGGGCGCAGCGGCAGCGTGTCGGCGACGATCACGATCATCGACGCCAAGACGTATCCCGTCATGAAGAAGGCAGCCTGACCATGGCGGACCGCAAGATCGGCGACGTCATCCTCGAGGTGAACAATATCTCGCTGAGTTTCGGCGGCGTGAAGGCACTCACCGACATCAGCTTCAACGTGTGCGAGCACGAGGTGCGCGCCATCATCGGCCCCAACGGTGCCGGCAAGAGCAGCATGCTCAACTGCATCAACGGCGTGTACACGCCGCAGCAAGGCAGCATCACCTTCCGCGGCAAGACCTTCTCGAACATGAACTCGCGCCAGGTGGCCGTGATGGGCTTTGCCCGCACCTTCCAGAGCCTGGCCTTGTTCAAGGGCATGAGCGTGCTCGACAACATCATGACCGGGCGCAACCTGCGCATGAAGACCAATATCTTCCAGCAGGCTGTACGTGGTTTCGGCTGGGGTGCCGCCGAGCGCGAGGAAGGCGAGCAGCGCGAATTCGTTGAGAAGATCATCGACTTCCTGGAGATCCAGGCCTACCGCAAGACGCCCGTGGGCCGCCTGCCCTACGGCCTGCAGAAGCGCGTCGACCTCGGCCGCGCTCTGGCCATGGAGCCGCAGGTGCTGCTGCTGGACGAACCGATGGCCGGCATGAACGTGGAAGAGAAGCAGGACATGAGCCGCTTCATCCTGGACGTGAACGACGAATACGGCACCACGATCGTGCTTATCGAACACGACATGAGCGTGGTGATGGACATCAGCGACCGCGTCGTCGTGCTCGACTACGGCAAGAAGATCGGCGACGGCACCCCGGCCGAGGTGCGCGCCAACCCCGACGTCATCAGCGCGTACCTCGGTACGAGCCACTGAGGTAAAACGCGATGGGACCCTTCCTCGAAACCCTGCTCGGCGGCCTCATGACGGGCATGCTGTATTCGCTGGTGGCGCTGGGCTTCGTGCTCATCTTCAAGGCCAGCGGCGTGTTCAATTTTGCGCAGGGCGCGATGGTGCTGTCGGCGGCCCTGGCGATGGCGCGCTTCTCGGAGTGGATCCCGCAGTGGCTGGGCTTCGACAACAAGCTGCTGGCCAATGTGCTGGCGTTTGCCGTGGCGATGGCGATGATGATCGTGGCCGCCTGGCTGATCGAAAGACTGGTGCTGAGCAAGCTCGTCAACCAGGAGGGCATCACGCTGCTGATGGCCACGCTGGGCATCGCCTACTTCATGGACGGCTCGGGGCAGACGCTGTTCGGCAGCGATATCTACAAGATCGACGTCGGTCTGCCCAAGGATCCGATCTTCCTGATGGAGAGCACCTTCGACGGCGGCATCCTCATCAACAAGGAAGACCTCTACGCCGCGGCCATCGCCGCCGCGCTGGTGGCGCTGCTGAGCCTGTTCTTCCAGAAGACGGCCACCGGCCGTGCGCTGCGTGCGGTGGCCGACGACCACCAGGCGGCACAGAGTATCGGCATCCCGCTCAACCGCATCTGGGTCATCGTCTGGAGCGTGGCCGGCTTCGTGGCGCTGGTGGCCGGCGTCATCTGGGGCAGCAAGCTCGGGGTGCAGTTCTCGCTGAGCCTGGTGGCGCTGAAGGCGCTGCCGGTGGTGATCCTCGGGGGGCTGACCAGCGTGCCGGGCGCCATCGTCGGCGGACTGATCATCGGTGTGGGAGAGAAGCTCTCCGAGGTCTTCATCGGCCCCTACCTGGGGGGCGGCATCGAGATCTGGTTCGGCTACGTGCTCGTTCTCTTCGTCCTGCTGGTGCGGCCCCAGGGCCTGTTCGGCGAGAAGATCATCGATCGGGTCTGAACCATGTTGTACAGAGAGAACGGCCAGTTCAAGACCTCTTACCGGGCCGACCAGCAGGTCTTCCCGATCACGCAGGACCGCATCGCCATCGGGCTGCTGCTGGCCTTCGCCGTCATCGGCGTGCCGCTGCTGGCCGACGAATACCTGTTCCGCGCCATCCTGATCCCGTTCCTGATCCTGTCGCTGGCGGCGCTGGGCCTGAACATCCTGGTCGGCTACTGCGGCCAGATCTCGCTGGGCACGGGCGCCTTCATGGCCGTGGGCGCTTATGCGGCCTACAACTTCTCGATCCGCATCGAAGGCATGCCGCTGCTGTTGTCGCTGTTGATGGGGGGTGTCTGTGCCACCTTGGCAGGGGTGCTGTTCGGCATCCCGTCACTGCGCATCAAGGGCCTGTACCTGGCGGTGGCCACGCTGGCGGCGCAGTTCTTCTGGGACTGGGCCTTCCTGCGCATCAAGTGGTTCACCAACTACACCGCGTCGGGCTCGGTGTCGGTGTCGAGCCTGGATGTCTTCGGCATCCCCATCGACTCGCCGCAAGAGAAATACCTGCTGTGCCTGGCGATCCTGGTCGTCTTCGCGATCGCGGCCAAGAACCTGGTGCGCAGCCACATCGGGCGCGAGTGGATGGCCATTCGCGACATGGACGTGGCCGCGGCAGTGATCGGCATCCGGCCCGTCTACGCCAAACTCAGCGCGTTCGCGGTCAGCAGCTTCATCGTCGGCGTGGCCGGCGCGCTGTGGGGCTTCGTGCACCTGGGTTCGTGGGAGCCGGCGGCGTTCTCGATCGACCGCTCGTTCCAGCTGCTGTTCATGATCATCATCGGCGGCCTGGGCTCGATCATGGGCAGCTTCTTCGGCGCCGCCTTCATCGTCATCCTGCCGATCTTCCTGAACCAGGTGCTGCCGTGGCTGGGCAGCCTGGTCGGCGTGCAGATCGACACGGCGCTCGTCAGCCACACCGAGCTCATGATCTTCGGCGTGCTGATCGTCTTCTTTCTCATCGTCGAGCCGCACGGGCTGGCTCGGCTGTGGTCCACCGCCAAGGAAAAGCTGCGGCTGTGGCCCTTCCCGCACTGAATCCAAGCGTTCGGATGGCCGACGGGCTGCTCGATCTGAGGCACTGACGAGTGCATTTTTCTAGACCCACCTCTGGAGGCAGACATGAAATTCGGAAACTTCGCCCTCGGCGCCACCCTGGCGGCCGCGGGGGCCAGCGCCCTGCTCACCGCCACCGCGGCCTACGCCCAGGCCAAGGAGCAGTTCTTTCCGGCCCTGGTGTACCGCACCGGCGCCTACGCGCCGAACGGCGTGCCTTTCGCCAATGGCTATGTCGACTACTTCAAGCTCGTCAATGCCAAGGGCGGCATCAATGGCGTGAAGATCATCTGGGAAGAGTGCGAGACCGGCTACGCCACCGATCGCGGTGTGGAGTGCTATGAACGTCTGAAGGGCAAGCACGGCGGCGCAACCTTGTTCCAGCCGCTGTCGACCGGCATCACCTTCGCGCTGACCGAGAAAGCGCCCGGCGACAAGATCCCGCTCATCACTGCGGGCTATGGGCGCGCTGACACGGCCGACGGCATCGCGTTCAAATGGAACTTCCCGCTGCTGGGCACCTACTGGACCGGGGCCGACATTCTGGTGCAGCACGTCACGAAGACGCAGGGCCCCCTGAAGGGCAAGAAGATCGCACTCGTCTACCACGACAGCCCCTACGGCAAGGAGCCGATCACCCTGCTGCAGGAGCGCGCCAAATTCGACGGCTTCGAACTCCAGTTGTTGCCGGTCGCGCACCCCGGCGTTGAACAGAAGGCGACCTGGTTGCAGATCCGGCAGTCGCGCCCGGATTACGTCTTCCTTTGGGGCTGGGGCGTGATGAACTCCACCTCGCTGAAAGAAGCCCAGGCCACCGGCTACCCGCGCGAGAAGATGTACGGCGTGTGGTGGTCGGGCGCCGAGCCCGACGTCAAGGACGTGGGCATGGGCGCCAAGGGCTACCACGCGCTGGCGATGCAGCACGGGGCCGAGCCCAACGCCAAGGTCGTCAAGGACGTGCTGGCCATGGTCCACGGCAAGGGCCAGGGCACGGGACCCAAGGACGAAGTCGGCCAGGTGTTGTACATGCGCGGTCTGATCTCATCGATGCTGGGTGTCGAGGGCGTCATGCGCGCGCAGGAACGCTTCGGCAAGGGCAAGGTGATGACCGGTGAGCAGGTGCGCTGGGGCCTGGAGAACCTGGCGCTCGACCAGAAGAAGCTCGACGCGCTCGGGTTCTCGGGCGTCATGCGTCCGGTGTCCACGTCGTGCGCCGACCACGTGGGTTCGAGCTGGGCGCGGGTGCACACCTGGGACGGCGCGAAGTGGAACTTCAGTTCGGACTGGTATCAGGCGGACGAAGCCATCATCAAGCCGCTGGTCAAGGCTTCGGCCGAAAAGTACCTGGCCGAGAAGAAGCTGGAGCGCCGCACGCCCCAGGACTGCCAGTCCTGAGCCGCGAGGCGGCTCAGGACTTCGTCGTCCGCATGCACCGCTCCCACCCCTTCCCCTCCCTCCGAGAGGGAGGGGTCCGGAGCACCCCCAGCCCCCGCCGCGCGGGGGTGGGCCCCTGGCGGGGCCCTCGTTCAAGCGCCGCGTACGGCGCTTGAACGAGACGAAGGATCCACATGAGCAACATCCTCCTCAACGTCAACGGCATCGAGGTCATCTACAGCCACGTCATCCTGGTGCTCAAGGGCGTGAGCCTGCAGGTGCCCGAGGGCGGCGTGGTGGCCATCCTGGGCGGCAATGGCGCCGGCAAGACGACGACCTTGCGCGCCGTGAGCAACCTGCTGGCCGGCGAGCGTGGCGAGGTCACCAAGGGCTCGATCGAACTGCGCGGTGAGCGCATCGAGAAGCTCAGCACCTCCGAGATGGTCAACCGCGGCGTGATCCAGGTCATGGAGGGCAGGCACTGCTTTGCCCACCTGACCATCGAGGACAACCTGATGACCGGCGCCTACACGCGCAAGGACGGCAAGGCCGCTGTGGCCGCGACACTGGAGAAGGTCTACAACTACTTTCCGCGCCTGAAGACACGCCGCAGCAGCCAGGCCGCCTACACGTCGGGCGGAGAGCAGCAGATGTGCGCCATCGGCCGCGCACTGATGGCCAACCCGAAGATGGTACTGCTCGACGAGCCCAGCATGGGCCTGGCGCCGCAGATCGTCGAAGAGGTGTTCGAGATCGTGAAGGACCTCAACCAGCGCGAGAAGGTGACCTTCCTGCTGGCCGAGCAGAACACCAACATGGCGCTGCGCTACGCCGACCACGGCTACATCCTGGAAAGCGGCCGCATCGTGATGGAGGGCGCGGCCAAGGACCTGCGCGAGAACGAGGACGTCAAGGAGTTCTACCTCGGCATGGGCGGCGGCGACCGCAAGAGCTTCAGGGACGTGAAGAGCTACAAGCGCCGCAAGCGTTGGCTTTCATGACCCCCCCCGTAGCGCCTTCGGCGCTCCCCCCCAGGGGGGCCGCGCCTGCGGCCCGGCGAAGCCGGTTCCGCGGCGCGCGCTTGGCAATGGCCTCCAGCACCACGTCATGAGCGACGACTTCGGCTTCGCGCCGCCGCCGTTCAAGCCCGACGAGGCCCTGGTCACGCTGCGGCGCGCACTGCGCGAGCTCGGCCTGGCCGAGCGTGGCGCCGGCTTCGATTTGCGCGGCAAGCGAGTGCTCGAACTGACCGCCGAAGAGGCTTCGGTGCGCGCGCGCATCGCCAGGCGCCTGATGATCACGCCCGAGTGGGACACGCTCACGATGAAGGGTGCCGCCGACACGCGCCGGCTGCTCGACGAGGTCAAGAAACGCCTGGCGCGCTGGGAGCGTGAAGACTGATGCCGCAGCCCCGCCTCGCCACGGGTTTCGAAGCCCAGCGCGCGCTGGCCGCCGCGCTGCCCGGCGCCACCGAGGACATCAAGTGGGGCGCCGACCTCGTCTACAGCGTCGGCGGCAAGATGTTCTGCGTCTTCCTGCTTGACGCCGGCCGCGCCCGTACCTGTTCCTTCAAGGTCGACGACGAGCGTTTCCTCGAACTCACCGGCGTGCCGGGCGTGATCCCGGCGCCTTACCTCGCCCGCGCCAAGTGGGTGCAGGTCGGCCCCAAGCACGGTCTGGCCGCCGCCGACCTGGACGCGCTGGTGCGCCATTCCCACGCGCTGGTGGCAGCACGGCTGACGAAGAAGCTGCAGCGGGAAACGGGAATCGCGACATGACGCCGCAGCGCCGCCCGGAGTGAACTCCGACGCGCGCAGCACAAAGGACCCGCAATGACCACCCAACACTACGACGCACTCGAAACCCGCGATCCGCAAGCCCGCGAAGCCGCGCTGCTGGCCGCGCTGCCGGCCCAACTGCGCGCCGCGCAGGCCACCGCGGCCTTCGGCGCCCTGCTCGCCGGCGTCGATGCCGGCGACATCACCACGCGCAGCGCGCTGGCCCGCCTGCCGGTGACGCGCAAGCACGAACTGCTGGAGCGCCAGAAAGCCGCGCGCGCCGCCGGCGGCGACCCCTTCGGCGGCTTTGCGGCCATCGGCTGGCGCAGTCAGGGCGCACTGCGGCCGGCGCGGCGCGTGTTCCAGTCGCCGGGACCGATCTACGAGCCCGAAGGTGAACGCGCCGATTACTGGCGTTTCGGCCGTGCCTTGTTCGCTGCCGGATTCCGCGCCGGCGACCTGGTGCACAACAGCTTCAGCTACCACCTCACACCCGCCGGCTCGATGATGGAGACCGGCGCGCACGCCATCGGCTGCACCGTGTTCCCGGGTGGCGTGGGCAACACCGAACTGCAATTGCAGGCGATGTCCGAACTGCGCCCGCAGGCCTACGCCGGCACGCCGAGCTTCCTGCGCATCGCGCTGGAGAAGGCCGACGAAGCAGGCATCGCGCTGCCGTGGCTGACCAAGGCTTCGGTCGGCGGCGAGGCCTTCCCGCCGGCGCTGCGCGACGCACTGGCCGCGCGTGGCGTGCATGCCTACCAGAGCTACGGCACCGCCGACGTCGGCCTCATCGCCTACGAGACCGCGGCGCGCGAGGGTCTGGTGCTGGACGAGGGCGTGATCGTCGAGATCGTCCGCCCCGGCACCGGCGAACCGGTGCCCGAGCCGCAGGCGGGCCAGGCACCCGAGGTCGGCGAGGTCGTGGTCACCGTGCTCAACCCCGACTACCCGCTGGTGCGCTTCGGCACCGGCGACCTGTCTGCCATGTTGCCTGGCCAGTGCCCCACCGGCCGCACGCAGACGCGCATCCGCGGCTGGCTGGGCCGTGCCGACCAGACGGCCAAGGTGCGCGGCATGTTCGTGCACCCCAGCCAGGTGGCCGAGGTGCTGAAGCGCCACCCCGAGATCGGCCGCGCGCGGCTGGTGATCGAAGGCGAGATGGCCAACGACCGCATGACGCTGCACGCCGAAGCCGCCGCCGCGCCCGAGGGCCTGGCCCAGGCCGTGGCGCAGACGCTGCGCGAGGTGACCAAGCTGCGCGGCGAAGTGATGCTGGCGCCGCCGGGCAGCCTGCCCAACGACGGCAAGGTGATCGAGGACGCCCGGCGCTACGACTGAAGGTTCGAAGGCTTCTGCAGCGCGTCCCGCTCGGGGCCGGCGTACGTGTTTTCCGCTTCTTGGCGGCGCCGGTGGCCGGCTAGCATCTTTGCATGGTGGGTCAAACCGTAGCCCGACCGACCCGCCCCTGGCCGCGAATCCGGAGACAGACCGCATGACCAAGACCCGCCGGCTGCTGGCCGCGCTCTTCGCCACGACCGTGGCCGCCAGCGCGTATGCCTACCCCGACAAGACCGTCACCATCGTCGTACCCTTCGCCGCCGGCGGCCCCACCGACAAGGTCGCGCGCGACTTCGCCGAGGCCATGCGCAAACCGCTGGGTGGCACCACCATCGTGGTCGAGAACGTCAGCGGTGCCGGTGGCACGCTGGGTGCCAACAAGGTGGCCAAGGCCGCGCTCGACGGCCACACGCTGCTGCTGTACCACATCGGCATGTCCACCTCGCCTTCCTTGTACCGAAACATGCCCTACAAGACGCTCGAAGACTTCGAGTACCTGGGCATGATCAACGAGGTGCCGATGACGCTGATCGGCCACTCCACGCTGCCGGCCAACAACTTCGCCGAACTGACGAAGTGGATGGCCGACAACAAGGGCAAGATCAACCTCGCCAATGCCGGCCTGGGCGCTGCCTCGCACCTGTGCGGGCTGCTGTTCCAGCAGGGCATGAAGACCGAGATGACCACCGTGCCCTACAAAGGCACCGCGCCGGCCATGACCGACCTGCTCGGCGGCCAGGTCGACCTCATGTGCGACCAGACCACCAACACCTCGACGCAGATCGAGGCCGGCAAGGTCAAGGCCTACGCCGTCACCACCAGCAAGAGGCTCACGACGCCGGCATTGCGCAACCTGCCGACGATGGATGAGGCCGGCCTGAAGGGCTTCAACGTCTCGATCTGGCATGGCCTGTATGCGCCCAAGGGTACGCCCAAGCCGGTGGTGGACAAGATCAACGCGGCACTGCGCGACGCGCTGAAGGACGCCGAGTTCATCAAGCGCCAGGAAGCGCTGGGCGCGGTCATCGTCACCGACAGCCGCGTCAACCCGGCCGACCACAAGAAGTTCGTCGAAGCCGAGATCATCAAGTGGGGCACGGCGATCAAGGCCGCAGGTCAGTACGCGGACTGAGAGCGTGAGAGCGCTTCGGCCACAACCGCATTTGCTTCCTCTCCCCTCTGGGGAGCGACCCATGCGCCGCTTGGCGGCGCCGGCTTGTGACCAGGAACCGCGGGTATTGCTCCCTCTCCCACTTGTGGGAGAGGGTTGGGGTGAGGGTCATGCGCGTCTCTCCCACCCTCACCCCAGCCCTCTCCCGCCCAGGCGGGCGAGGGGGCCATACAGTTCGCATTGGTGCAGGTTTCTGGGTAGGGTAGGGGTGAGGGTCATTCAGCGCACCGTCAGCGGAATCGTCACCGGCCCGTCGTTGACCAGATGCACCTGCATGTCGGCACCGAACACGCCGGCCTGCACCAGCGGGTGCCTCGCCCGCGCCAGGCGCAGCGTTTCCTCGTAGAGCTCGCGGCCCTGCGCCGCCGGCGCGGCGCCGGTAAAGCTCGGTCGGTTGCCCGCGGAAGTGTCTGCAGCCAGCGTGAACTGCGACACCAGCAGCAATCCGCCGCCCACGTCCTGCAGGCTGCGGTTCATCTTGCCGGCCGCGTCGCTGAAGATGCGCAGCCTGAGCAGCTTGTCGACCAGCTTCGCCGCCTGCGCCGCGGTGTCCGCGGGTTCGGCGCACACCAGCACCAACAGCCCGGGGCCGATGGCGCCCACCACTGCGCCCGCAACCTCGACGCGCGCCTGCCGCACCCGCTGGACCAGTGCGATCAAATCAGGTCCTCGGCGTCGTCGAAGTGCGCTTCGACGTCCATCGGCAGCAGCTGGATGGTGGCGCGCAGGCCCGGCACGGCGCTCATCAGTGCCTGCTCCACCGAAGCGCGCACCGCTGCGGCGCGGCCCAGCGACCAGGCCGCCGGCATGTGCATGTGCAGGTCGACGAAGCGGCGCTGGCCGGCGCGGCGCGTGACGATGTGGTCGAAACGGATGGCCTGGTGGGCGAAGTCGGCCAGCACCTGGTCGATCTCGGCGCGTGCGTCGTTGTCCAGCGCGCGGTCCATCAGGCCGTCGGCCGAGCGCCGCACGAGCGAGGCTCCTTCGCGCAGGATGTTCAAGGCCACCGCGATGGCGACCACCGGGTCCAGCCACAGCCAGCCGGTGGCCGTCACCGCCAGCAGGCCCGCCACCACGCCGGCCGAGGTCCAGACGTCGGTGAACAGGTGTCGCGCGTCGGCCTCCAGCGCCATCGAACGTGCGCTGCGGGCCTTCTTCAGCATCGACCAGGCCAGGGCCCCGTTCAACGCCGAGCTGAGCACCGAGAGTGCGATGCCCAGCCCCACCGCCTGCAGCGGCTGCGGGTCGAGCAGGCGCTGCACGGCGGCCCAGACGATGGCCAGCGCGGCGGCAAAGATGAGCACACCCTCGAAGCCGCTGGAAAAGTACTCGGCCTTGTGGTGGCCGTAGGGGTGGTCGTCGTCGGCAGGCCGCGCCGCCACCGTGACCATGGCCAGCGCGAACATCGCTCCGGCCAGGTTGACCAGCGACTCCAGCGCGTCCGACAGCAGGCTGACGCTGTCGCTGATCCACCAGGCGCCGGTCTTCAGCGCGATGGTGGTCAGTGCCACCGCGATCGACAGCTTCAGGTAGGCACTGACCTGCATGGCGTCGCGCCGGGACAGCCACAGACCCTCACGCGTTCCCGCTCAGCGTCACGCGCGCGAACTTGCGCTTGCCGACCTGCACGACAAACGTGCCGGCGGCCACCTTCAGGACCTTGTCGTGGACCACCGCGCCGTCGATACGCACACCGCCTTGCTCGACCAGACGCAGCGCCTCGCTGCTGGAAGGCACCAGCCCAGCCTGCTTGAGCAGCGCGCCGATGGCCAGCGGCGCGCCGGTCAGCGACAACTCGGTGATGTCGTCGGGCACGCCGCCGCTGGCGCGACGCTGAAAGTCGGCGGCAGCCGCATCGGCGGCGGCCGCGCTGTGGAAGCGCGTGGTGATCTCACGCGCCAGCAGCACCTTGGCGTCCTTGGGGTTGCGGCCAGCCTCGACTTCGCGCCTGAGCTCGGCGATCTCGGCTTCGGGCCGGAACGACAGCAGCGTGTAGTACTTCCACATCATCGTGTCGCTGATCGACAGCAACTTGGCGAACATGGTGTTGGCCGGCTCTGTGATGCCGACATAGTTGCCCTTGCTCTTGGACATCTTTTCCACGCCATCGAGCCCTTCCAGCAGCGGCATGGTGAGCACACACTGCGGCTCCTGGCCGTATTCCTGTTGCAGGGCACGGCCCACCAGCAGGTTGAACTTCTGGTCGGTGCCCCCCAGTTCGAGGTCCGCGCGCAGCGCCACCGAGTCGTAGCCCTGCATTAGCGGGTACAGCAATTCGTGCACCGAGATCGGTGAGCCGGCCTTGAAGCGTTTCGTGAAGTCGTCGCGCTCCAGCATGCGCGCCAGCGTGTACTTGGCGGCCAGCTGGATCATGCCGCGCGCGCCCAGCGGGTCGCTCCACTCGCTGTTGTAGCGAATCTCGGTCTTCTCGGGGTCGAGCACCAGGCTCGCCTGGCGGTAGTAGGTCTGGGCGTTGGCCTCGATCTGCTCGCGCGTCAGCGGCGGGCGCGTGGCGTTGCGGCCCGAAGGGTCGCCGATCATCGACGTGAAGTCGCCGATGAGGAAGATCACGGTGTGCCCCAGGTCCTGCAGCTGGCGCAGCTTGTTCAGCACCACCGTGTGGCCGATATGGATGTCGGGTGCAGTCGGGTCCAGGCCGAGCTTGATGCGCAAGGGCTGGCCGGTCGCTTCGGAGCGGGCCAGCTTGCGCAGCCAGTCGGCTTGCGGCAGCAGTTCTTCGCAACCGCGGAGCGAAATCGCCATCGCCTCGCGCACGCGGTCGGTGATCGGGTGCGGCAGGGCCACCGGCGCCTGGGTGGTCTCGGGGATCGGTAACATATGCGGGTTTTTTCGAGGCAGAAGAGGCAGCAGGCCTGGGTATACTCAGCCCCTTCTTGGTGCCGGCGGGTGCCGCGGCGGATGTCTCGCTGCCAGCGTCGCCTGTTGATTCTAGTGGACGGCCAGCGGCATGGCCTCCGGTCGACAACGGCACGGCGCATCTCGCAAGAGGGGCGCCGCGGCCATCAGAGCAGATTCCGCTTTTGACACAACAGACCAAAGACGCCTGGCCCGCCATACCGGAATTCGCCAGGCGGCACCGCCTGGGCATCGTCGCGACCTTGATCGCACTGATGGCGGGTTTTGGCATCACCGCAGTGGCGGTGGCCCCGATGGTGCCCGACCCCGCCATGCTGCCGCAGCGCCTGGTCACCGAGGCGGTCGAGCCCGAGGGCATGGCCGCGCAACTCGAAGCCCTGGCGTCACACGAGATGACGCTGACGCGCAGCGACATCACGCGTGCCACCGACACTGCGGAGGGCTTGCTCGTGCGCCTGGGCGTGCGTGATCCAGCGGCTGCGGCCTTCCTGCGCAGCGACAGCACGGCGCGGCTGGTCCTCGGCGGCCGCGGCAGCCGCGGCGGCAAGATGGTGCAGGCCCGGACCGACGCCAGCGGTGCGCTGGAACAGCTGGTGGCGCGCTACCCCGCCGAGCGTTCGGAGCTGAGCACCTCGCATTTCTCCCGCCTCACGCTCAACCGCATCGAAGGCCACTGGCTCGCCCAGCTGCAGACGGTGCCCTACTCGGCACAGACCCGTCTGGCCAGCGGCACCATCAGCAGCACGCTGTTCGGCGCCTCCGACGCAGCCGGCGTGCCCGACACCGTGGCGGCGCAACTGGCCGAGATGTTCTCCGCCGACATCGATTTCCACCGCGAGTTGCGCCGCGGCGACACTTTCAGCGTCGTCTACGAGACACTCACGGCCGACGGCGAGCCGGTGGTCTGGAACGGCGGCGCCGGTCGCGTGCTGGCGGCCGAGTTCGTGAACGCCGGCCGCGCCCACCACGCCGTGTGGTACCAGCCCGCCAGCGACCGCGGCGCCTATTTCGGGCTCGACGGCCGCAGCAAGCGCCGCGTCTTTCTCAGTAGCCCGATGGAGTTCTCGCGTGTCACCTCGGGCTTCGCCATGCGCATGCACCCGACCTTGAATCAGTGGCGCCGCCACCTGGGCGTGGACTACGGCGCGCCGATCGGCACGCCCGTGCGTTCGGTGGCCGACGGCATTGTCGACTTCGCGGGCACACAGAACGGGTACGGCAACGTCGTGCAGATCAGGCACGGCGGCGAGCGCAGCACGCTGTACGCCCATTTGAGCCGCATCGACGTGCGCAAGGGCCAGCGCATCGAGCAGGGCCAACGCCTGGGCGCCGTCGGCATGACCGGCTGGACCACCGGGCCGCACCTGCACTTCGAATTCCGCATCGCCGGCCAGCACCAGGACCCGCTGCGTGTGGCCAGGGCCTCCGAGACGGTGTCGCTCGATACCGCGGCACGGGCGCACTTCGCCGAGATCGCCCGCAGCCTGCAGGCCAAGCTGGACGTCGCCGAAACTCTGGCCGGGCAACGCGTGCTGGCCGAGTAAGGCCCGCACCAGCGCAGCGCGCGCGCCATGGCCTGCTACATCGGGCTCATGTCGGGCACCTCGCTCGACGGCGTCGATGCCGTTCTGGCTCACGACACGGCCGGCGGCAATGCCCAGGTTCGTGCGTCGGCGCATGTCAGCCTGTCGATGCCCGAGACACTTCGCGGCGAGTTGCTGGCCCTGAACCAGGCCGGTGCCAATGAATTGCACCGCGGCGCGCTGGCTGCCAACGCGGTCAGCGAGCTCTATGCCGAAGCGGTGGCGAAGCTGCTCAGGCAGGCCGGCGTGACGGCCGCAGACGTGGCTGCGATAGGCGCCCATGGCCAGACGGTGCGCCATCGCCCGCAGGAATTCGACGGCACGGGCTACACGCTGCAGCTCATCAACGGCGCATTGCTGGCCGAACGCACGGGCATCGGCGTGGTGTGCGACTTCCGCAGCCGTGACGTCGCTGCCGGCGGCCAGGGGGCACCACTGGTGCCGGCGTTTCACGCCGCCTGCTTCGCTCAGCCGGGTACCGATGTCGCGGTGCTCAACGTCGGCGGCATTGCCAACCTGACCCTGCTGCGCGCCGATGGCGACGTGCAGGGCTTCGATTGCGGCCCCGGCAACGTGCTGATGGACCTGTGGTGCAGGCGCCACCGCGGCACGGCCATCGATGCCGGCGGTGCCTGGGCCGCCGGCGGACGGGTGGACGCCGTCTTGCTGGAACGCCTGCTGGCTGAACCCTACTTCGGCCGCGCGCCGCCCAAGAGCACGGGGCGGGATCTCTTCGACGCCGCCTGGCTGGACACGAGGCTGGCCGCGACCACGGCGTCAACGCAGGACGTGATGGCCACGCTGGTCGAGCTCACGGCGCGCGCCGCGGTGGACGCGCTGCGGCGCCACGCACCAAACACTCGTTCACTGCTGGTCTGCGGCGGGGGCGCCTACAACGGCCACCTGATGTCGTGTCTGGCCGAATTGCTGGGCCGCGACTCGACGGTACGCAGCAGCGCCGACACCGGCCTGCCGCCGGAGCAGGTCGAGGCGCTGGCCTTTGCCTGGCTGGCCCAGGCCCACCTGGCCCGGCGCAGCGGCAACCTGCCGGCAGTCACCGGGGCTCGGGGGCCTCGCGTTCTCGGCGCGCTCTACCCGGCTCGCTGACGCGGCCCGGCGTTCCCAGGCCGCGAGGGGCGAGCCGCGGCCGCGGCTCAGGCCGAGAAGGACGACCCGCAGCCACAGGTCGTCGTGGCGTTCGGGTTCCTGATCACGAACTGCGCACCCTGCAGATCTTCCTTGTAGTCGATCTCGGCACCCATCAGATACTGCAGGCTCATGGCGTCGATCAGCAGCATGACGCCGTTCTTGGCCATCTGCGTGTCGTCTTCGTTGATCACTTCATCGAAGGTGAAGCCGTACTGGAAGCCGGAACAGCCACCGCCCTGCACGAACACGCGCAGCTTGAGGTCGGGGTTACCTTCCTCTTCGACCAGCTGGCGCACCTTGTCGGCGGCGCTGTCGGTGAAGATCAACGGCGCTGGCATGTCGTCGGTAGACGGGGCAAGCGGTTCAGCCAGGGCGTTCATGGAAGTTCCTTCAGGATGCAGGTTCAAGCGTCGTTGGACGTGGCAAGTATCAATGCGGGCTTTTCAGCGTTCTTCAAGGGCCACTGATTTCACCATTGATGAACCCCTGGCAGGTCTTGACCTTGCCTTGGACCCGGACATTTTCACCGATCCGATACGGCGCCGCCCGGCCCCCGCGGGCTTGGGCACCGGGCACGGACAGTCCGCCGGACTGTCCGCGTACGGCCTCAACGCTTGCTGAACTGCTTGCGACGGCGGGCGCCGTGCAAGCCGACCTTCTTGCGTTCGACTTCGCGCGCGTCGCGCGTCACGAAGCCGGCACGGCTGAGGTCGGGCTTGAGCGCGGTGTCGTAGTCGATCAGCGCGCGCGTGATGCCGTGGCGCACCGCGCCGGCCTGGCCGGATTCACCGCCGCCGTGCACGTTGATCTTGATGTCGAAGGCGCCGTCGTTGGCCGTCAGCAGCAAGGGCTGCTTGACGATCATGATCGAGGTCTGGCGGCCGAAATAGTCGCCGATGGCCTTGCCGTTGATGACGATCTGGCCGCTGCCCTTCTTCATGAAGACGCGGGCCACGCTCGATTTGCGGCGGCCGGTACCGTAGTTCCAATTTCCGATCATCACGGCGTCCTCAAAGCTCGAGCGGTTTGGGCTGCTGGGCGGTGTGCGGGTGCGTGGCACCGGCGTACACCTTCAGCTTCTTGATCATCGCGTAACCGAGCGGTCCCTTGGGCAGCATGCCCTTGACGGCCTTCTCGATGGCGCGACCGGGGTGGCGGGCCTGCATGTCCTTGAAGGACGTGGCCGTGATGCCGCCCGGGTAACCGGAATGCCGGTAATAGATCTTGTCGGTGGCCTTGGCCCCCGTGACACGGATCTTTTCGGCGTTGACGATGACGATGAAATCGCCGGTGTCGACGTGAGGCGTGTAGATGGCCTTGTGCTTGCCGCGCAAACGGAGTGCCACTTCGCTGGCAACACGTCCGAGCACCTTGTCGGTGGCGTCAATCACAAACCACTCGTGCTTCACTTCGGCCGGCTTGGCGCTGAAGGTCTTCATGAGGGTCTTCCTGAATGCGGTCTTCTGGTGAAGCCCGCGGGTTCCACGGCGAATCGGCGCCCCGCCCAGCCCTTCGGAACCGCTTGTGGAGGCGGCCTCTCAGGGCGTGTCGTATCGCTCGGCGCCTGGGCACTTGCGGGATGCCGCGAGCAGCGTCCCCTGAAGCTCAGGCGCCAGCGAAAAGCGCAAAAAGCATTCCCGGCCGTGAGCGGGAAAGCCTTGCAGTATACGACGAACACGCGCCCACCGGCAAAGGACACCGTCCGCTGCCCACGACTGTCGCCACTTGGATTTGAGGGTAAACCCTAGAACCTTCGCGTAGCATGTTGAGCAGACCTATCCGGAGGCTTGCATGACACAGCAAACCGAAGCACTCGAAGCGGCACTGCCCAGCGACGCTGGTACGCGTGCGCGGCGGACCTGGGTGGCCATCCGAGACCTCGGGCCACACCACAAAACCCGCATCCTGGCCCATCTGCTGGCCTTGAACGAGCCAGACCGGCTCCTGCGCTTTGGTCAGGCAGCGACGGACGAGCAGATCCAGCACTACGTCAAACATATCGATTTCGAGCGCGACCTCGTCTTCGGTGTCTTCAACCGCCGGCTGCAACTGGTGGCGATGGCCCACCTGGCTTTCGCGCCGTCGATCGACCAACCGGCCCGAGCAGCTGAATTCGGCGTCTCGGTGCTCGAGCGTGCACGCGGCCGGGGCTATGGCGCACAGCTGTTCGACCACGCGGTGACGCACGCCCGCAACCGCGGCGCGAGGAACCTGCTGATCTACATCGCCCGCGAGAACTCGGCCATGATGGGCATCGTCAGGCGCGCCGGCGCCAGCCTGCAGTTCGACGGCGCCGATGTCACCGCCGAACTGCCGCTGCCGCTCGACACGCTCGGTTCGCAGCTCGAGGAACTGCTGGGTCAACGGGCCGCCGAGATCGACTACCGCATCAAGTGGCATGTCCTGCAACTGGACAAGCTGTGGCCAGGCTGCATGTCGGCGACGTCGCGCAAGCACTGAACAGACCCGGCACACGCAATTGCGGGGGATCCGCGGCCTGGAACACGCTGTAACATCTTTGTCAGCCACATCGCCTCGCCTGCGTTCGTATGCAGGCACTCTAGGGCCCGGCCGTTCATGCAAAACGCACTTCCCTGGATCCTCGCTTCGCTGTCACTGGCACTCCTGCTCGCCGCGGGCGTGCTCTGGTTGACGCGACGGCAACGGCCCAGGTCGCGTCCGCTGCCGACGGAGTGGACGCTCACGGCGCGCCCGGTCTTCAGCAGTGACGAGCGGCGCGTCTACCGTCATCTGCGCGAGGCACTGCCGCACCACATCGTGCTTTCCAAGCTGCCGCTGGTGCGCTTCAGCCAGCCCACCGATCCGAACGAGGTGCGCTTCTGGTACACGCTGCTGGGCTCGCTCAACGTCACCTTTGCGATCTGCAGCGCCAACGGGCGCGTGCTGGCAGCGATCGACCTCGACAACGACCGCGGCGACTCGCGCCGCGCCACCCAGATCAAGCAGTCCGTCCTGGCGGCCTGCCGGGTGCGCTACGTACGCTGCCCGGTCGACCACCTGCCGTCGATCGCCGAGTTGCAGTTGCTGGTGCCGCAGACCGGCGGCGCCGCCGCGCGCGGCCCGCAGCCGGCGCCGACGGCGAGCCCGTCGCGCGACGAACGCGTGAGCGCGACGACATCGCGCCGCCGTGCGCGTACGACTTTGTGGCAGGACTCGGGCTTCATGCAGGATTCCTTCTTCGGCGTCGACGCCCGCGCCGATCTCAGCTCGACCAGCACGTTCGGAAACCTGCGGCCGGGTCTGTCCATGCGCGATGTCCCGGAGGCGCCCGACGACATCGGCGGTGTCGTCGTCGACACGCCGGTGGCGCCGGTTCGCCATTGACGACACGCCGCGAAGGCTGCACCCGCTGCCCGGTGGCGGCGCAGTGAACTACAGCCAGCTCACGCCGCGGCAGGTGCTCGACTCGCTGGACGCCGTGGGCTTGCGCGGCGACGGGCGCATCCTGCAGCTCAACTCCTACGAGAACCGCGTCTTCCAGGTCTTCCTGGAAGACGGCCGCGCGGTGGTGGCCAAGTTCTACCGGCCGGGGCGCTGGAGCAACGAGCAGATCGTCGAGGAACACGCCTTCGCGCTGGAACTCGCCGCTGCCGAGGTCTCGGTGGTGCCGCCGCTGGTGCTGCGAGCCGAGCCCGATGTGCCGGGGCTGGTACTGCACGGCGACCCGCCGACGCTGGCCTGCCACTCCGTGGACGGCATCACGCACCGCTACACCGTCGCAGACCGCTGCGCGGGCCGCGAGCCGGAGCTCGACGATCCGGCCACGCTGGCGCAGATCGGCCGCTTCATCGGCCGCCTTCATGCGGTGGGCAGGCGCCGGCCGTTCGCTCACCGGCACCACCTCGACCCGCGCGCCGACGGCCGGCGCGCGCTGCAGTTGCTGCTGCAAGGCGGCTTCGTGCCGCCCACCGAACAGGCGGCCTGGCAGGACGCGTGCGAGCGGGCATTGGCCGCCACCACTGCCGCCTTCGACGCCTTGACTGCCGCCGCACCGTTGGCCACGCTGCGCCTGCACGGCGACTGCCACCCCGGCAACGTGCTCTGGCGCGACACCGGCCCCAACGTGGTCGACCTCGACGATGCCATGCAGGGCCCGGCCGTGCAGGACCTGTGGATGCTGGTCTCGGGCGACGCGGCCACGATGGCGCTGCAGCTCAACGTCCTGCTCGGTGGCTACGAGCAATTCGCCGACTTCGACGACCGGGAACGTGCCCTCATCGAGCCGCTGCGCACGCTGCGCATGGTGCGTCACAGCGCCTGGCTGGCCGAGCGCTGGGGCGACCCGACCTTCCCGCTCAACTTCCCGTATTTCGGCACCGCGGCCTACTGGAGCCAGCAGACCGCCCAGCTGCGCGAGCAGGTCGAGTTGATGGCCCCGTAGACGACCACCGCGCGCCCCGCCGAAAACAGCGCGTTCGGACGCGGACGGCGTGGCGCCAAACTATGCCGTCAGCAGGCGGTTCACGCGCTGCACGTAGGCAGCCGGGTCCTCGAGTTGCCCGCCCTCGGCCAGCAGTGCCTGATCGAACAGGATCTGCGCCAGGTCGTCGAAGCGTTCGTCGCCTTCGGCCGTGGCCTCCAGCCGCTTGACCAAGGCATGCACCGGGTTCACCTCCAGGATCGGCTGGCCCTTGGGCGCGTCCTGCCCGGCCTGCTTGAGCAGCCGCGCCAGGTGCGAGCTCATGTCGCCTTCGTCGACCACGATGCAGGCCGGTGAATCGACCAGCCGCGTCGTCGCGCGCACGTCCTTGGCGCGGTCCTTCAGTGCCGTCTTCAGGCGCTCGAGCACCGGCTTGAAGGCCGCGGCGGCTTCCTCGGCCTGCTTCTTCTCGGCCTCGTCCTGCAGCTTGCCGAGGTCGACGCCGCCCTTGGCCACGCTCTGCAGCGGCTTGCCGTCGAATTCGTACAGGTGGCTCAGCATCCACTCGTCGACGCGGTCCACCAGCAGCAGCACCTCGATGCCCTTCTTGCGGAAGACCTCGAGCTGCGGGCTGCCCTTGGCCGCCGCCAGCGTGTCGGCGGTGATGTAGTAGATGGCCTCCTGGCCTTCCTTCATGCGCCCCACGTAGTCGGCCAGCGAGACACCGGCGTCGGCCTGCGTGGAGGCGAAGCGCAGCAGCCTGGCGAGTCGCTCCTGGTTGGCGTGATCCTCGCCGATGCCTTCCTTGAGCACGGCGCCGAACTGGGCCCAGAACTCGGCGTACTTGTCCTTCTGGTTCTCGGCCACGTCTTCCAGCATGGACAAGACGCGCTTGGTGCAGCCCTCGCGGATGGCCTTGACGTCGCGGCTTTCCTGCAGCAGTTCGCGGCTGACGTTCAGCGGCAGGTCGGCGCTGTCGATGACGCCCTTGACGAAGCGCAGGTAGACCGGCATCAGTGCCTCGGCGTCGTCCATGATGAAGACACGCTTGACGTAGAGCTTGACGCCGCCGCGCTTGTCGCGGTTCCACAGGTCGAACGGCGCCTTGGCCGGCACGTACAGCAGCTGGGTGTACTCGGTGCGGCCCTCGACGCGGTTGTGCGTATAGGCCAGCGGCGGTTCGCTGTCGTAGCTGAGCTGCTTGTAGAACTCCTGGTACTGCGCGTCGGTGATGTCGCTCTTGGCGCGCGTCCACAGCGCGGCGGCCTTGTTCACCGGCTCCCATTCGTCGCTGGTGACCTGCTCTTTCTTTTCCTCGTCCCAGGTCTGCTTGGGCATCAGGATGGGCAGCGAAATGTGGTCGGAGTATTTGCCGATGATCGACTTCAGCTTCCAGGCGCTGAGGAACTCCTCCTCGCCGTCGCGCAAGTGCAGGATGACGTCGGTGCCGCGCGCCGGGCGGTCGATCGTCTCGACCTCGAAGTCACCCGTGCCCTCGCTGCTCCAGCGCACGCCCTCGTCCGGCCTGGCGCCGGCGCGGCGCGATTCCACCGTGATGCGGTCGGCGACGATGAAACCCGAGTAGAAACCGACGCCGAACTGGCCGATCAGCTTGGCGTCCTTCTTCTGCTCGCCTTCGAGCCTGGCCACGAACTCGCGCGTGCCGCTCTTGGCGATGGTGCCCAGGTGCTGCACGGCTTCTTCGGCGCTCAGGCCGATGCCGTTGTCGCGGACGGTGATGGTCCTGGCCTGCTCGTCGTACCAGACGCGCACTTCCAGGTTGGGCGCGTCCTCGAACAGGGCGCTATTGTCCAGCGCCTCGAAGCGCAGCTTGTCGCAGGCGTCGGAGGCATTGGAGACCAGTTCGCGCAGGAAGATCTCCTTGTTCGAATACAGCGAGTGGGTGACGAGGTGCAGGATCTGCTTGACCTCGGCCTGGAACGACAGGGTTTGTTTTTCCATGATCCTGGATGAACGTGGGTGGGCGCCGGGTACGCGAGGAGCCGCGACGCAAGACGGTTGAACCCATCAATGGTGGGGTCTGGCCCCCGCTCTTTCAAGGGCCGCGATTGTGCCGCGACCGCGCACCGTCTGTCCGCTGCTGTGCGCCAGCGGACAGACGGGCGGGCGACGGGTGTGCGAACTGAGCTCTCTATGTGCCCGCCCAACGGCCCTGACGCCGACCTCTCTTCGAGCGACTCCCTCTCAACCTCTCAGTCCCGGCGCTGAGCGAGCAGGTCGCGCCGCGAACCGAAGCGCTGCGCGAAGAGCCAGGTGACCTCGGCACCGTACAGGAACACCTGCGCCGAGCCATACACCCACACCAGCAGCGCCACGATGGCGCTGGCCGCGCCAAAGCCAGAGGCCACGCCGCTGCTGCCGATGTACCAGCCGATGAGCGCCTTGCCCAGGGTGAAGAGCGTGGCGGTGATGGCACTGCCCAGCGCCACGTCGCGCCAGCCGATGCGGGCCCGCGGCATCCACTTGTAGATCGCTGCGAACAGCAGCGCGGTGAGCACGAAACCCAGCCCGTGGTTGGCCCATTGCAGCAGCACCGGCGCGCTGCCGAACACCGGTGCCCACCAGCGCCCCCAGGCTGCCAGCGCGGCGCTGACGGCCAGCGACACCAGCAGCAGGAAGCCCACGCCCAGCACGAGGCCGAAGGACAGCAGCCGCGACCGCAGCCACTGCCAGAGCGAGCCGCCGGCGGGCGGCGTGTCCACTCGCCAGATACGGTCCAGCGACCCCTGCAGTTCGGCAAACACGGTGGTGGCGCCGATGCCGAGCAACAGCGCGCCCAGCAAGATGCCCAGGGTGGACTGGCCGCTGCGCTGCACGCTCTGAAGCAATGCGGCCACCGCTGCGGCACCGTCGTCGCCGAGCAAGGCGCGCAGCTGCGCCAGGATCTCGCCGCGCGCGGTGTCGATGCCGAACACCGCGCCGGCCACCGAGATGGCGATCAGCAGCAGCGGCGCCATCGAGAACAGCGTGTAGTAGGCCAGCGCCGCGCCCATGGTGGCTGCACGATCGTCGAGCCAGGACGCCCCGGCGTCCTTGAGCAAGGCCAGCAGTGTGCGCGGCGTGAGCGGCGGCGGCGCGGTATCAGGCCACGGGATCAAGACCATCTCTCCCGCGGGCGACTGCACTCGACCCGGCCGATGGGCTGCGGGGGCTTGGGTGGGTCTTCACTCCGGCTCGATCCTGGCGGCGCGGATGACCTCGCCCCAGCGCTTGATCTCGCTGGACAGCAGCGCCTGCAACTCCGCTGGCGTGCTGCCTTGCAGCCGCGTGCCCAGCTTGCCCAGCTTGTCCTGCACCGCCGGTGACGCCACCGCGTCGCGCAGCGTGGCAAAGCGCGAGTTCGCCGCCACGAAGACGCCGATGTCGAAGGTGCCCAGCGTGGTGATGGGCGCGAAGTCGCGCACGGTGTCGTAGGGCAGCTTCTTGAACAGCCCCACGCTGACGGCATTGCCGTTGCTCATCAGCAGCAGCGTGTGGCCGTCGAGCCGGGCCGTGGCCACGGCCTGCGAGGCCACGATGCTGCCGGCGCTGGGGCGGTTCTCGACCACCACCAGCTGGTCGAGCGACTTCGTCATCGACTCCGCCACGGCGCGCGCGACGAGGTCGGCGATACCACCGGGACCGAAGGGCACCAGCAGCGAGATCGGGCGCTCCGGGAACCGGCCCTGGGCGCGGCTGCCGCCGGCCAGCGCGGCGACGGCGGCCAGGGCCAGCAGTGCGGTGCGGCGGCGCATGAACGCCGATGCTACCCGCCGCCCCGCGCGCCAGGGGCTATCACTTCAGCCAGACCGCGGCGTCTGAGCTCACGGTGGAGCCGCTGCTGGACGAAGAGCTGTTCGTCATCCTGCCCGCCGCGAGCCCGCTGGTGACGCGCGACGAACTGCGCCGCGTCGTGCGCCAGCTGGTCGAGACCGGGGCCCGGCAAGGCGTCACCTTGAGCCCGCCGCAGTTGGCGGTGGTCGAAGCCGTCACGCCGGCGCTCGCCGCCTGAGCGCGCCCGGTTCGCGACCAATGCTGACGCCCACTGGCGCCATGGCTGCAGCACCGAGACCGACTTCATCTACGTCACGACGCAAGCGCTCGATGCCGAGGTGCTGCAAGAAAGCGAGTGGGGCCGCGACGCCGACAGCCTGAACGTCGAGAACCTGCCCTCGTCTCCGACATCAACTCGGAACGAGATTGCGGTCGATGACGCGGCGCACTCCGCCAAGGGCCGTTGGCCGCAGCCAGGCCTGTTCGACGCGGCTGACACCTGACATGCCGGCAGCCAAGGTCAAAGCGAAGGCCGCCGGGCCGCGCCGGCTACGGCACCGCGTTGCCGGGCGAACTGGCCGAGCGGCTGCAGGCCGAGTTCGGCACCGGCGACGGGGTCGACAACCTGGAGCTTTTCAGGCGCTTCTACCTCGAGTACCTGCAGCCCCTGGCCGCTGCCGAGCCAGCGACGACTTCCGACGCACCGCGTCGGAAATCTGCCGGTCCTGCGCCCTTGCCACGACGCTGCTCATCCCGGCCGCCAACGAGGCGGGTGCCTGGCAGCCCGGCCGACTGAGCCCCAATCTCTCGTGGACGCACCACCGGTGCCTGCTGCGCGTGGCCTTGCGCGTGACGCTGGGCGTGGTGTGCGCGATCACGTCCTTCAGCGCGCCGCTCAATACCGTGGCGCACAAGGGCTGCCGGCGCGGTCAGGGCGAATTGCGCGTCGCCACGTCGCTGAAACCGGCGCCTGTCGTCGTCTTCTGCGACAACAGCCTGAACCGCAGCGAGCTCAAGCAGATGGCGCGCCACTACCCGAGCTGGGGCACCAAGATCGACTCGACCGACATCGCGCTGCTGGCGCAGGCGATGGGCTGCGACGGCGTCAACGTCGACAGCGTGCGCAGGGTCGAAGCGGCACTGGCCGCTCCCCGTTCGAACGACCGGCCCCTGGTCATCGGCGCGACGATCGACCCGAGCCAGTACGCGGCCCAGTTCTGCCCTCTCACGGCCATGCCGACCCGCCCGGCATCGAGGCCGGTGTCACGGTCAAACCGCGCCGGCCGCGCGCAGCGCAGAGATCCGATCGCCGTCGAGACCGAGCTCGCGCAGGATGCTCTCGGTGTGTTCGCCCAAGGCCGGCACCGCGCCCAGGCGTGGGGCGCCGTCGTCCCACGATCCCGGCGGCAGCAGCGCCGGCAGGGGGCCGGCGGGCGAGGCCACCGTGCGCCAGCGCTGCCGCGCCGCCAGCTGCGGGTGCGCCCAGACCTCGTGCAGGGTATTGACCCGAGCGTTGGCGATCTGCGCCGCTTCGAGCCGCGCGACGAGCGCGTCGGCGCCCAGCGCAGCAAAAGCCTCGACGATGACCGCGCGCAGCGCCGCGCGCCCGGCGCTGCGCTGCGCGTTGCCGGCAAAACGCGGGTCGCTCGCCAGCGCCGGCTGGCGCAGCACCTGCTCGCAGAAGACCACCCACTCGCGCTCGTTCTGCAGGCCCAGCATCACCGTCTTGCCGTCGCCGGCCGGGAACGGGCCGTAGGGGTAGATCGTGGCGTGGCTGGCGCCGCTGCGCGGCGGCGGCGCGGCGCCATCGAAGGCGTAGTACATCGGGTAGCCCATCCACTCGGTCATCGCTTCGAGCATCGAGACGTCGATGCGCCGGCCCTTGCCGTCGATCGCGCGCTGCAACAAGGCGGCCAGGATGTTGCTGTAGGCATGCATGCCGGCGGCAATGTCGGCGATCGAGATGCCGGCCTTGCTGGGCTCGTCGGGCGTGCCGGTGATGGAGACGAAGCCGGCCTCGCCCTGGATCAACAGGTCGTAGGCCTTCTTGTCGCGATAGGGCCCCGGGTGCAGCGGGTCGTCGCCGTAGCCCGAGATGTCGCAGACGATGAGCCCCGGCTTGCGCGGGCTCAGTGCCTCGTGCGACAGGCCCAGCCGGGCCGCTGCGCCGGGGGCCAGGTTCTGCACCAGCACGTCGGCCTGCTCCAGCACCAGCCGCTCGAGCAGCGCCACCGCCTGCGGGTGCTTGAGGTCCAGCGTCAGGCTTTCCTTGCTGCGGTTGGTCCAGACGAAGTGCGACGACAGGCCGCGCACGCGGTCGTCGTAGGCGCGGGCGAAGTCGCCGCTGCCGGGACGCTCGACCTTGATCACGCGCGCGCCGAGGTCGGCCAGCTGGCGCGTCGCGAAAGGCGCTGCGACCGCGTGTTCGAGCGCGACGACGGTGAGGCCCTGCAGCGGTTGCACGTTCAGGCCTTCAGCGTCGCCACGGCGTCCATCGTCAGCCAGCCCTCGGCGTCCTGGGCCCACAACCTGACGTCCCGCCCCTGCGCTGCGCCGTTGAGACGCAGCGGCTGGCCGTCGAAGGCCGGCCGCACGGCCTTGAAGCAGAAGGCCGCAAGCTCGGCAGCAGGCGCGTGGCGGTGCAGCAGGTCCAGCAGCAGCGTGGCGATCAGCGGCCCGTGCACGACGAGGCCGGGGTAGCCCTCGACCTCGGTCACGTAGCGGCGGTCGTAGTGGATGCGGTGGCCGTTGAAGGTGAGCGCGCTGTAGCGGAACAGCAGCACGTCGTCGGGCGTGATCTCGCGTTGCCAGGCGGCGCCCTGCGGGGCCGGCCGTGGCGGCGGCTCGGCGTCGCCGGGCTGCTTCGCGTCGCGGTACACGATGTCGTGGAACTCCACCAGCGCCGGCTCGGCAGCCTGGTTGCAGAACAGTTCGTGGCGCACCTTCACGAACACCAGCGCGCCGCTGCGGCCCGGCTTGCTCACCACGTTTTCGATCGTCGATACGCGCGCGACGGCGTCGCCGACGCGGATCGGCGCGCGGAACTCGAACTGGCTGCCGGCCCACATGCGCCGCGGCAGCGGCACCGGCGGCAGGAAGCCGCCGCGCCGGGCGTGGCCGTCAGGGCCGATTTCGCTGGCACGGTGCAGCGGCAGGAAGTACAGCCAGTGCCACAGCGGCGGCAGCGGCGTGCCTGGCGGCACGTCGGCGGCGGTGTGGTCGAGCGTGGCCGCGAGTGCCGCCACCGGCGTCGGGCCGAGCGTGTCGCGCAGCGTCTCGGTGCGGCCGATCCATGAGCCGAGGTCCTGCATGCGCGCCCCCTTTGCCTGCTGCGCCGTCACGGCATCAGCGCGCGGCCGTGAAGACCTCGGTGTCGACTTCGCTCGCCGACTGCGCACCATAGCGTTCGCCGGCAACCGTGTCCTGGTTGATCAGCGCGTCGAGCCGTGCCACGACGCCGGGCGCGAGCCTCACTGCAGCGGCGCCGACGTTGTCGCGCAGGTGCTCGATGTTCGACGTGCCCGGGATCGGGATCACGTGCTCGCCGCGCGCCAGCAGCCAGGCCAGCGCCAGCCGTGCCGGCGTGCAGCCGACCTCGGCGGCGACGGCCTGGTAGGCCGGCAGCAGGCGCAGGTTGGCGGCGTAAGGCTCGGCGTGGAAGCGCGGCATGCCGAGGCGGATGTCCTTGGCGTCGAGCGCGGCCACGTCGGGCGGCTCGAGCGTCAGGAAACCCCGCGCCACCGGACTGAAGGCGACGAAGGCGGCGCCGATGTCGCGGCAGGTGTCGAGCACCGCGATCTCTGCATTGCGTGTCCACAGCGAATATTCGGTCTGCACCGCGGCGATCGGGTGCACGGCGTGCGCCTTCCTTAGCGTCGCTGCCGAAACCTCCGACAGGCCGATCGTGCGCACCTTGCCCGCGTGCACCAGGTCGGCCATGGCGCCGACGCTGTCCTCGATGGGCACGCGCTTGTCCCAGCGGTGCAGGTAGTACAGGTCGATGACATCCGTCTGCAGGCGGCGCAGGCTGTCTTCGCAGTTGCGGCGGATAGCCTCGGGGCGGCCGTCGATGACGCGCTTCATGCCATCGTCGAACTGCACCCCGGCCATGCCGCCCTTGCTGCACAGCACGATCTTCGACCGGTGCGGCTTCAGCACGCGGCCGACCAGCGTTTCGTTGGCGCCGAAGCCGTACAGCGCGGCGGTGTCGAACAAGGTCACGCCGAGGTCCAGCGCTTCCAGCAGCAGCCGCTCGGCCACCTCCGCCGGCGGCGGCGCGCCATAGGCGTGGCTGAGGTTCATGCAGCCCAGGCCGATGGGCGGCACTTCGAAGGGCCCCAGCGTCCTGGACAGGCGAGAATGGGCGTTCACGGGAGCGTTTGCGTTCATGCCAGAGATCATTTTCAAGGGCAAGGAGTTTGTCTACAACCACCACCTCACCGTGCCCTACCGGCCCCTGGTGGTGGATGCCGACAAAGGCGTAGGTGCGCCGGACCTGGGCGGCAACCTCATCATCCACGGCGACAACCTGGCCGCGCTGAAGAGCCTGCTGCCGCGCTACGCCGGCAAAGTGGACCTCATTTTCATCGACCCGCCGTACAACACCGGCAACGAGGGCTGGTGCTACAGCGACGGCGTCAACTCGCCGATCATGCGCGAGTGGCTGAGCACCAACCCGGTGGACGCAGACGACATGCTGCGCCATGACAAGTGGCTGTGCATGATGTGGCCGCGGCTGACGCTGCTGCGGGAGTTGCTCAGCCCCACTGGGGTTCTGGCGATGTGCATTGACGATAACGAACTGCACCGACTCCACAACGCCTGCAGCGAACTCCTTGGTGATGAGCAGTTCGTAGGGTCGATTGTTTGGCGAACCAGGAATGCCGACAACCGCGTCAAGTCTCGCCTGTCTGTGGACCATGAGTACGTCTTGCTCTACTCCGGCAGCCGGACGGTACGTGGAAGGGTGATCGACCGCAGCGACTTTGCGAACCCAGATGGCGACAACCGCGGCGCCTATGTGACTGATCCGTTGACCGGAAAAGCGACGGCTGAGAGGCGCGCCAACCTGCACTACATCATCGAGAACCCGGGAACGGGCGACCTGTACGCGCCGGATCCGTCTCTTGGTTGGATCACGGACGCGGCTGGCTTCCAGGCTCTCTTGAACGACCGCCGCATTTGGTGGCCGCCGAACCCGAAGACGGGCAAGCCTCGAAAAAAGCGCTTCCTATCGGAGACGGCCGAGCGCATGCCCGAATCGACATTCTGGACAGAGTTCAAGGGTGTCTCCGGCTTCGATGAAGTTGACCGAATCATGGGGGCGCGAGTCTTCGACTTCCCGAAGCCGCTACCCTTTGCGGAGCGAGTAATCGATCTGTGCAGTGGGTGCGACTCCCTCATCCTCGACTCCTTCGCCGGCTCCGGCACCACCGCACACGCCGTGCTCAGGGCCAACGCCAAGGACGGCGGCACACGCCGTTTCATTCTGGTGGAAGGCGAGGCCTACGCCGACACGCTCACTGCCGAACGCGTGCGCCGCGCCATCAAGGGCTATGCCTGGGAAGGCACGCAGCGCGAGACGCTGCTGGCACAGAAGATCACCTACACGCAGCTGAAGAAGGCCGACGCACTGCTGGCGCAGGTGGAAGCGATCAAGGCCCGCGAAAGCTTCGCCGCCGGCGACTTGGCCGACCAGGGCAGCACGGCGCCCAGGCGCTTCGACAGCATCGAAGCCACGGTCGACGACGGCGTGCTGCGTGTCGAGGGCGTGCGCAAGGTCAGCGAACGCGCGCCGGGGCTGGGCGGCAGCTTCACCTACTGCACGCTGGGCGAGCCGTTGAACCTGGAAATGATGTTGTCGGGTGAACGTCTGCCCACCGTTGCCGCGCTGGGTGAATGGCTCTTCCACACCGCCACCGGCGGCACGTTGCCGGCGCCGCCGGCCGATGCACCACCGTGGTACCTGGTTGAGGCGCAAGACCGCCACGTCTGGCTGGTGTACCGGCCCGACCTCGCCTTCCTGAAAAGCCCCGAGGCCGCGCTGACACTGACGCTGGCGCAGCGCATCGCGCAGTGGGGCCGTGAGGCCGACGCGGCCGGCGGCGAGCGCAAGGCGCACCTGGTCTTCGCGCCCGCCAAATACCTGAGCAACCAGCAACTCAAGCAGCATGGCGTGGACTATGCGCCTCTGCCGTTTGCGCTGTACCGGGAGGGTTGAGCCGTGGACGAACGATTCGAGGACCAGCGCGAGCAGTTCGAGCGGGCTCTGGCCCGTCTGCACGAAGTGCTGCGCGAAAACGAAACCGGCATCGTCCGCGACGCCCTGATCCAGCGCTTCGAGTTCACGTTCGAGATGACCTGGCGATGCCTGCACCGCTACCTTGCCACCAAGGGTGAGCGCGTTGCCCAGCAGGCCTGGGCTGTTCTTCCCGTGGCCTTCCAGTCGCAGCTCATCGACGATGCCGACGTCTGGGACCAGCTGCGCGAGTGCCGCAATCTCACCAGCCACACCTACAAGGAGGCACTGGCGGTGCAGGTGGCGGCCTTTGTGCGGGGCCCCGGCGTGGCCGCCTTCGACCGCCTGTCTGCGCGCCTGTCGCAGCCGTGAGACCGTCACCGCTCTTCGGCATCGCACCGGGCACGGTCGCCCGGCTGCGGGCACTGTTCGCCGGCGTGCCCGGCATCGACCGGGTGTGGGTCTTCGGCTCGCGCGCGCGCGGCCTGGAACGGCCCGACTCCGATATCGATCTGGCCATCGATGCGCCGGGCTGGTCGCCCGCCGAACGCGCGGCTTTCGGAGCCCGGATCGAACAACTGCAACTGCTCTACCGCTTGGACTATGTCCTGCTCAGCGAAGCGCTGGATGCAAAGTTCAGGTCTCGCATAGAACGCGACCGCGTCGTCTTCTGGGAGCCGGTGCGCCGGGCGGCCGACGTCGAGGCGCTGGGCGGCATCTCGCTCAAGGGCTTCCAAACCGAGGCGCTGGCGGCCCTGGGCCGCTACCTGACCGCATTGAACCGCTGCCGTGCGCAGGCCGAAACGGCGATGGCCGCCTTGCGCGCCATGGAAGGCATGGAAGACCAGGCGCGCAGCTTGGCGGATTTTCCGAGCCGGGCCTGGGCCATGCTGAAGGAGACCCATGGTTTGCCCGCCGCATATGCCGCGCAGCCCTACAACAGCCGCTGGGACGGCGCCGGCCGCGCCATTCCCAACCTGTGCCTGAAGGTGCCCACGGGCGGCGGCAAGACCTTGCTGGCGGCCGCCTCGGTGGCGCAGGTGATGCAGTCCTACCTGGGGCGCAGCACCGGGCTCGTGCTGTGGGTGGTGCCCAACGAGGCCATCTACCGCCAGACCCTCGGCGCGCTGACGCACCGCGACCACCCCTACCGCCAGATGCTCAATGTCGCCGCGGCGGGCCGGGTGAAGGTGCTGGAAAAAAACTCGCCGCTGACCCGGCAAGACGTGGCATCCCACTTGTGCGTGATGGTGCTGATGCTGCAAAGCGCCGCCCGCGCCAGCAAGGAAACGCTGAAGTTCTTCCGCGACCGCGGCAACGTGCTGGGCTTTCTGCCGCGCGAAGACGACCTGCAGGCGCACTGGAATCTGGTGCACGCGGTGCCGAACCTCGACGTATACATGGACCGCGGCAAAAGTGCCGTCGAGGCCCGGGCACAGATGGGTTCCATCATCAAGAGTTCGCTCGGCAACGTGATGCGCCTGCTGCGGCCCGTGGTGGTGATCGACGAAGGTCACCACGCCTACAGCGATACGGCGCTGAGAACCATCGACGGCTTCAACCCGAGTTTCATGCTGGAGCTTTCGGCGACACCTCGGCTGGCAAGTCCGAAGGGCGGCGGCTCCAACATCCTGTGCAACGTGCGCGGCACCGACCTCGACGATGCCGAGATGATCAAGCTGCCCATCCAGGTGGACGTGCGCGGCTGGAGCGAATGGCAGGGCTGCGTGGCTGCCGCCTTGCAGCAGCTCGACGACCTGCAGCACGAAGCCACGGCGCTGCATGGCGAAACGGCGCGCTACATCCGCCCCATCATGCTGGTGCAGGTGGAACGCACCGGCGCCGACACACGCGACGCCGGCCTGATCCACGCCGAGGACGTGAAGGACTACCTGCTGCGTCTGGGCCTGCAAGAGCGCCACATCGCCATCAAGACCAGCGAACGCAACGACCTGAAGGCGCCAGAAAATATCGACCTGCTTTCACCCCGGTGCGAAGTGCGGGTGATCATCACCAAGCAGGCGCTGCAGGAAGGCTGGGACTGCCCGTTCGCGTATGTGCTGTGCGCGTTGGCTGCGGGGCGCAACCTGGCCGCGATGACACAGCTGGTGGGTCGCATCCTGCGCTTGCCGCACGTGGCCAAGACCGGGCGGCCGGCGCTGGACGCCTGCTATGTGCTGTGCCACGACGCTCGCACCGGCGACGTGGTGCGGGCGATCAAGAAGTCGCTGGAAGACGAAGGCATGGGCGACCTGGGCGTAACCGTGCGCGGTGGTGAGGCCGATCCGGGGGTGCCACGACCCATCCAGACACTGCGGCGCGCACCCTGGCAGGGCATGCGCATCTTCGTGCCCAAGGTCACCTGGGTGGAAGCCGACCATTCGCGCCGCCCACTGGTATATGAAAGCGACGTGCTGGCGCGCGTGCCCTGGCAGGACTTTTCAGCCGAAGGCCTGGCGCGGCAATGGGCACCCGATGCCGCACGCGGGGGCACGGGGCACCTGTCCATCGGCCTGGATGTGTTGTCCGGCGCCGTGCCGGCGGATCTGCCCGCCGAGGGCGATGCGGGCCGCACCCTGGACAGGGTGCGTATCGTGCGCGCCCTGTCCGATCTGGCGCCCAACCCGTGGCACGCCTGGACCTGGCTGGCGGCCGTGGAGCAGCGGTTGCTGGCCGCGGGGTACGCTGAATCGGCGCTGGCCGCATCCACGGCATCACTGATCGAACGGCTGCGCCTGGACGTGCAAGCCGAGCGCGACCGCCTGGCTGAAGTCGAGTTCAAGGCGCTGCTCGACGCGGGGCGCATCGAGTTCCGGCTGCGCGCCGACGCCGCTGACTACGAGCTGCCGCAGCACTACACCATCGAGACGACCGGATCGTTGCAACCCCTGGTGCGCGACAGCGACGGGCACCCGATGGAGAAGAGCCTGCTCGAACCGGCCTTGCGAACCGCTGACCTGAACGAGTTTGAAGTCAAGGTCGCGGGCTACCTCGACCAGCAGCAGGCCGTGCGCTGGTGGCACCGCAACGTGGCCAAGGCACATGTCGGCCTGCAAGGCTGGAAGCGCGGCAAGGTCTATCCCGACTTCGTGTTCGCGATGGACACGGCGCGCGACACAAGGCGACTCGTGCTGCTGGAAACCAAGGGCCTGCACCTGGCCGGCGAGGACACGGTCTACAAGCAAGGACTGCTCAGCAGTCTTGGGGCCGCGTTCCGCGACGAACGCTGGCAACGCGTGGGCAGCCTGGCGCTGGAGGGCGGCTCCGCGGAGGAGTTGATTTGCGACCTGGTGTTCGACGCCGCCTGGCAGGGCACCCTGGCGGAGCGCTGCTTTTCCGCCACTGGCACCAAGCCAGCTTGACCACGCTGCGGCGACCTATTGGAGTTGCTGCTCCAACCGGTGCAGCACCTCGTAACACGGCAGCACCTGCGCCACACCGGCGTTGGGCTCGCGGCCTTCGCGGATGGCGGCGAAAAACTCGCGGTCCTGCAGTTCGATGCCGTTCATCGACACGTCAACCGCGCTGACGTCGATCTTCTCTTCCTTGCCGTTGAACAGGTCGTCGTAGCGCGCAATGTAGGTGCCGGTGTCGCCGATGTAGCGGAAGAAGGTGCCCAGCGGGCCTTCGTTGTTGAACGACAGGCTCAGCGTGCAAATGGCGCCGCTGGCGGCCTGCAGCTGGATGCTCATGTCCATCGCGATGCCCAGCGCAGGGTGGAGCGGGCCCTGGATGGCGTTGGCCTTCACTATCGGGCTGCCGGTCTGCCAGGCGAAGAGGTCGACCGTGTGCGCCGCGTGGTGCCACAGCAGGTGGTCGGTCCAGCTGCGCGGCTGGCCCAGCGCGTTCATGTTCGTGCGGCGGAAGAAGTAGGTCTGCACGTCCATCTGCTGGATGTTGAACGCGCCGGCCACGATGCGCTCGTGCAGCCACTGGTGGCTGGGGTTGAAGCGCCGCGTGTGGCCGCACATCGCCACCAGCCCCGTCTGCTTCTGGACGTCGACGACGCGGACGGCGTCGCGCAGGCTGTCGGCCAGCGGGATCTCCACCTGCACGTGCTTGCCGGCCTCCATGCAGGCGATGGCCTGCGCGGCATGGATCTGGGTCGGCGTGCACAGGATGACCGCGTCCACCTCCTTGATCTCCAGGCTCTCGGCGAGGTCGACGCTGACGTGGCCGATGCCGTACCTGGAGGCCACCTCGAGCGTCTTGCCCATCTCGCGGCTGACCAGCGAGATCACCTTCACGCCGGGGATCTGCTTGATCGCGTCGAGGTGCTTGATGCCGAAGGCGCCGGCGCCGGCGACGGCGACGTTGATGGTCATGTGTTCTCCAGGATCAGATGGCCGACGGCCGTGTTCGATGCCGGCACGTGATAGAAGCGGTGCAGCACCCTGGGCGGCGCGTCGCTCATGGCGCCGCGCGCGATCAGCCACATCACGAGTTCGATGCCCTCGCTGCCGGCTTCACGCACGTAGTCGATGTGCGGCACCTGGGCCTGCGCTTCCGGATCGGCGATCAGGCGGTCGAGGAAGGCATTGTCGAACCCGCGGTTGATGAGGCCGGCGCGCGGCCCCTGCAGCTGGTGGCTCATGCCCCCGGTGCCCCAGACCTGCACCTTCAGCGGTTCGTCGTAGCTGGCCACGGCCTTGCGGATGGCGCGGCCCAGCGCCAGGCAGCGCCGGCCCGACGGCACCGGGTACTGCACGACGTTGACCGCGAACGGAATCACCGGGCACGGCCAGGCCGCGGGCTGGCCGCACATCAGGCTCAGCGGCACCGTCAGGCCGTGGTCGACCTCCATCCGGTTGACGATGGTGAGGTCGAAGTCGTCCTGGATCACGCTCTGCGCGATGTGCGCAGCCAGTTCCGGGTGGCCCACGACCTTGGGCACCGGGCGCGGGCCCCAGCCTTCGTCGGCGATCTGAAACTCCGCCGCCGTGCCGATGGCGAAGGTGGGGATCATCTCCAGGCTGAAGGCGTTGGCGTGGTCGTTGTAGACGAGGAAGATGACGTCGGGCGGGTTCTCGCGCAGCCAGCGCTTGCTGAATTCGTAGCCGGCGAAGACCTTCTGCCAGTACGGTTCGCTGCTCTTGCCGAGGTCGAGCGCGGCACCGATGGCCGGCACGTGGCTGGTGTAGACACCGGCGGTGATCCTGGCCATCACTCCTTCTCCCCGACGTAGCGGTTGCCCTCGATCGAGCGGCCGCCCCGGATCATCATGTCGCGGTACTCCTCTTCGGTCATTCCCGTCATGCTGCCCGCCATCTGCTGGAAGCTCTTGCCGTCGGTAGCGCCGATCTTGGCCAGGAAGTAGATGTTGCCGCCCAGCGCGATGCAGCGGTTGAGGTCACGCGCCAGCACGGCCTGTTTCTGCTCCTCGCTCATCGGCCATTCGTCGAGGTAGGCGCGTTCGCCAGCCTTGAAGCGCTCGCGGTTGGCGGCCTTCATCAGGCTCATGCAGAACTGGTTGAGGTGGTAGCCCTTGCGCGACTGTTCGGCGTCGAAGATGGTCGTGCCGGGCACGTCCTTGTACGGTTTGTCCAGCGCCATCAGGATTCCTCGGGCCAGTACAGGCGCATCGGGTTCGTCACCAGCAGCTTTGTCTGCAGCTCCGGCGTGACCGCGATGTGCGGGATGAAGTCGACCAGCAGTCCGTCGTCGGGCATGTGGTCCTTCAGGTTGGGGTGCGGCCAGTCGGTGCCCCACAGCACGCGGTCGGGGAAGGTCTCGACGATGCGGCGGGCGAACGGCACGACGTCGCGGTAGGGCGCCTGTTCGCCGCTCACTTCACCAGGAAGCGCCGGCGGGCCGCTGTGCGACAGCCGCTCTGGGCAACTGACCTTGGACCAGACGTTGCCGTGCTCGCGCATGAGCTTCACGAAGAGCTCGAACTCGGGGCCGTCCACCGGCTGGCCGACGTCGGGCCGGCCCATGTGGTCGACCACCACGGTGGTCGGCAGCGCGGTGAAGAAGTCCCACAGCTCGGGCAGGTCCACGGCCTCGAAATAGACCACCACGTGCCAGCTAAAGCGCGCGATGCGCCCGGCGATCTCCAGCAGTTCGTCGCGCGGCGTGAAGTCCACCAGGCGACGCACGAAGTTGAAGCGCACGCCGCGCACGCCGCAGGCGTGCATGTAGTGCAATTCGTGGTCGGTGACCGTGCGCTTGACGGTGGCCACGCCGCGCGCGCGGCCGTCCGCGTGCTTGACGGCATCGACCATGGCCCGGTTGTCGGTGCCGTGGCAGGTGGCCTGCACGACCACGTTGCGGGCCAGGCCGAGGTGGTCGCGCAGCGCGTAGAGCTGCTGCCGCGACGCGTCGCACGGCGTGTACTTGCGCCCGGCTGCGTAGGGAAACACGGCGCCGGGGCCGAAGACATGGCAGTGCGCGTCGACACTGCCCGGCGGCACGGTGAAGCGCGGCTTGCTGGGCTTGGCGTGCCAGTCGAGCCAGCCGGGAGTCTTCTCGAAGCTCATGTCAATTGTTCCCAAGCGCATTGCACGACCCGCGACGCATGCATCGTTCGCGCGGGCATCGAGTCAGCTTGCGGCCCGTTGCGGACCTTGACGGGTGTCCGTTTTCTGCGCTCGACGTTTTGCGCCGGTCGCGGCAGGCGGTGCCCGGCGGGGGCGCTGACTGTGGCGGTCGGTGCTGCGCACCGACTCCCCTGCGCTGCTCGCCTTGAGGGGGTGCCGCATAACTCGCTTCGTTCGCTGCGCTCACTGCGCTCAAA
>JAUXVE010000008.1 GCA_030680415.1 Rubrivivax sp. | reverse complement strand
CTGGCCAGCTCGGCGCTGCCGCACCATCGCCCGGCCTGGCTGCTGCCCGAGCCGCTGCCGCTGGCCGAACGCGGCGCGCTGCCGCTGCTCGAAGGCGGGCCGCTGCAGCTGGTGAGCGGCCCGGAGCGCATCGAGGCCGGCTGGTGGGACGGCACGCCCGCGGTGCGCGACTACTTCATCGCGCAGGCCGAAGATGGCTCGCTGGTGTGGGTCTATCGCGGCCGCCTGCCGGCAGCGGCAGGCGACGCGGGCTGGTTCCTGCAGGGGCGCTTTGCTTGATGCGCGCAGGTCCGCGCGGCAAAGGCGAGCCCGGGCAGGCCGCAGCGCCTCGCTGAGACGGTCGTTGCTGCGCGCCGACCGCCACAGCATGAGCCGCCGCCGGGTGCCGCCTGCCGCGATGCGCTGCACGCACCTCGGATCTAGAGTTTCCAAGGCACAAGGCGCCGAATCAGCACTTCCAGCTGAATGGCCGCAAATCGGTATGAGCGCTTCAGCCCAGCGTCGGCCGCAATCGCGTCGTCGTGCATGCTGAACGACAGGCCGGGCGCCGCCTCGCTCACGGCTGCAGCTCGATGCGAAAGCGCAGCCCGGGGGCGTGGCCGTAGGCCGCGCCTTTGTCGAAACGTTCGACGAGCACGCCGCCGTTGGCCGTGATGACGCGCTGCGACGCCGTGTTGTCCGGGTCGGTGGTGATCTCGACGCTGGCCAGCCCCTGCGCCCGCGCCAGCGGCAGCAGCGCTGCCAGCGCCTGCGTCGCAAAACCGCGGCGCCGCTGCCACGGCACCACGGCATAGCCGATGTGGCCCAGCACATGCGGCGGCAGTGGCGCGCCTGCCTTCGCCCAGCGCAGGCCGATGGTGCCGGCGAAACCGCCGCCGCCAGCGCCGTCGGCCCACATCCAGCGTCGCAGGCTCGGGACGCGCGGCTTGACCGTGCCGTCGGGCAGGGTCACCGGCGGGCCCAGCGCCTCGGGGTCGTCCATCAGCGCCAGGAAGGCCGCCGGGTCGGCGGCGATGCGCTCGAGTTCCTCGCGCGCCGCCACCGCGCCGCGCAGGTTGTCAGCCGACCAGCCGCGCTCCAGCGCCGCGGTGTATTCGGCCAGGTGCTGCGGCCCGGGCCGCACCAGCTGCATCCCGTGCATGGCGCACCGTCAGCCCAGGACCCTCAGCAGCCACTGGTTCAGCGCCTGCACTTCTTCCATGCACACCGAATGCTCCATCGGGTAGTCGTGCCACTCCACGGCGTGGCCCAGGCCCAGCAGCAGGTCGCGGCCCGCGATACCGCGCGCCAGCGACACCACGCCGTCGTGGCGACCATGCGCCAGGAACACCGGCGTGTCGTGGTTGGCGGCATGGCGTTCGGCGGCCGTGGTGGCGGCCAGCGGCACGTAACCCGACAGGCCGGCCAAACCGGCCAGCCGTTCGGGGTGGCGCAGCCCGGCGCCCAGCGTCACCGCGCAGCCCTGCGAAAAGCCGGCCAGCACGATGCGCCGCGCCGGCACGCCGCGCGCGACTTCACGATCGATGACCTGCTGCACCAGCCGCATCGATTCACGCAGTCCGGCCTCGTCTTCGCGCTGCACGATGTCGGCGCCGAGGATGTCGTACCAGGCACGCATCGCCAGGCCGCCGTTGATGGTCACCGGCCGCACCGGCGCGCGCGGAAAGACGAAGCGCACCGGGCCCACGGGCGCCAGCTTCAGCTCGTCGGCCATGGGCAGGAAGTCGGTGCCGTCGGCGCCCAGGCCGTGCAGGATGATGACGCTGGCACGCGGCTCGGCGCCCGGGTCGAGTTCGATGGTCTGCAAGGCGGTGTCGCTCATGGTCGTCGCCGACGTCAGTAGTTCAGGCCCATGGCGCTGCGCACGTCCTTCATCGTCTGCCGGGCCACGGTGCGCGCGCGCTCGGTGCCCATCTCGACGATCCAGTGCACCTTCTTCGGGTCGGCCAGCAGCGCCGCGGCACGTTCGCGCCAGGGCTGCTGTTCCTGCACGATGGCGTCGATCACCGGCTGCTTGCACTCCAGGCAGCCGATGCCGGCGGTCGTGCAGCCCTTGACGACCCAGTCGCGCGTGGCCTCGTCGCTGTAGACCTTGTGGAAGTCCCACACCGGGCACTTCTCGGGGTCGCCGGGGTCGGTGCGGCGCACGCGGGCGGGGTCGGTGACCATGCCTCGCACCTTCTTCGTCACCACCTCGGGTTCGTCGCGCATCAGGATGGCGTTGCCGTAGCTCTTGCTCATCTTGGCGCCGTCCAGCCCCGGCAGCTTGGCCACTTCGGTGTGCAGCGCCAGCGGCTCGGCGAGGATGCTCTTGCCGCTGCCGCGCAGGTGGCCCATCAGCAGTTCGGTGTCGGCTTCGCTCCAGCCGGCCATGCCGGCAGCGGCCTTGCGCACGATGCCTTCGCCTTTGACCAGCGCCTCGGCCAGGCCGGTCTGGCCGAAGGCCTTGCGCTGCTTCTCAAAGTAACGCGCGTCGTCCTTGGCGAGCTTGGCCAGCGCCGCGGCGACGTCGGCGTCGAAGGTCGGTGGGCGGCCGTACAGGTGGTTGAAGCGGCGCGCCACTTCGCGCGTCAGCTCGACGTGCGACGACTGGTCCTCGCCCACCGGCACGTAGGTGGCCTTGTAGATCAGGATGTCGGCGGCCTGCAGCAAGGGGTAGCCCAGGAAGCCGTAGGTGGCGAGGTCGCGGTCGCGCAGCTTGTCGATCTGGTCCTTGTAGGTCGGCACGCGCTCGAGCCAGCCCAGCGGCGTGCCCATGGCCAGCAGCGTGAACAGCTCGGCGTGCTCGGGCAGCCGGCTCTGGATGAAGATCGTCGCCTTGTCGGGGTCGAGCCCGGCGGCGAGCCAGTCGACGACCATGTCGTAGACGGTCTTCTCGATCACTTCGCGCTCTTCGTAGTGCGTCGTCCGCGCGTGCCAGTCGGCGACGAAGAAGATGCAGTCGTGCTCGTGCTGCAGGCGCACCCAGTTCTTGAGCGCACCGTGGTAGTGGCCGAGGTGCATGGACCCGGTGGGGCGCATGCCGGAGAGGACTCGCGATCGCATGGGGGCAGGGCGGTTGGAAGGACGGCGCCGATTGTCTCAGGTCGGCCCTGCGCTGCTGCGAGCAGGCACAGCGCCTACACTGCCGGCCGCCATGCAACGCATCGTCATCCTCGTCTCCGGCCGCGGCTCCAACATGGAGGCCATCCACCAGCGCTGCGCCGCCGAGGGCTGGCCGGCGCAGGTGGTGGCGGTGGTGGCCAACCGCGCCGACACCGCCGGGCTGCGCTACGCCGCGGCGCAAGGCATCGCCACCGCGGTGGTCGACCACAAGGCCCACGCCAGCCGCGAGGACTTCGACACGGCACTGGCCGACGTCATCGACGGCTACGCCCCCGACCTGGTCGTGCTGGCCGGCTTCATGCGCATCCTCGGCCCGGCCTTCGTGCGCCGCTACGAGAACCGCCTGCTCAACATCCACCCCTCGCTGCTGCCGGCCTTCCCGGGCCTGCACACGCACCGGCGCGCGCTCGCCGCCGGCTGCAAGGCGGTGGGCGCCACGGTGCACTTCGTGACCCCCGAGCTCGACCACGGCCCGATCGTGATGCAAAGCGTGGTGCCGGTGCACCCGGGCGACGACGAGCAGGCGCTGGCCGCGCGCGTGCTCGCCACCGAGCACGTGATCTACCCGCTGGCGGTGCGCTGGTTCGTCGAGGGCCGGTTGCGTGTCGAAGGCGGCATCGTCAGCCACACCGGCGGCGCGTCGCAGGTTCTGCTCTGAGGTCGCGATGCATCCGAATGCCCTGCTCGAACTCGCCGCCGAACTGCTGCGCTCCGTGCTCAAGGTCGACAGCCCGGCAGACGGCGTCGTGGCGGCCTTCTTCCGCAAGCACCGCGCCCTGGGCACGCGCGAACGCCAGATACTGGCCGACACCGTGTACAGGGTGCTGCGCGAGCGGCTGCTGATGCAGGACCTGGCGCAAAGTGGCAGTGGCGCGCTGGAGCGCCGACTGGCCATCCTGGCCTGGCAGGGCAGCGACACCTTCCTGCGCAGCGCGCTGGCCCCGCACGAACAGGTCTGGCTGGCGGAGGTCGGCCGCATCGACCGCCAGACGCTGCCCGACAAGCTGCGCCACAACCTGCCCGACTGGCTGGCCGCGTTGCTGCAGGAGTCGCTCGGCGAGCAGTTCTGGCCGCTGGTGCAGGCGCTGGCCGAGCCGGCGCCGCTGGACCTGCGCGTCAACGTCGTCAAGGCCCGGCGCGAAGAGGTGCAGCGCGCGCTGACCGAAGCCGGCATCGCCGCCGAGCCGACACCGTTTTCGCCCTGGGGGCTGCGCGTCCAGGGCAAGCCGGCACTGACCAGGCTCGCCGCCTTTACTTCAGGTCACTTCGAAGTGCAGGACGAAGGCAGCCAGCTGCTGGCGCTGCTGACCGATGCCAGGCGCGGCGAGATGGTGGTCGACTTCTGCGCCGGCGCCGGCGGCAAGACGCTGGCGCTGGGGGCTTCGATGCGCAACACCGGTCGCCTGTACGCCTTCGACATTTCGGGTCACCGGCTCGACGCGCTCAAGCCGCGGCTGGCGCGCAGCGGGCTGTCCAACGTACACCCGGCACAGATCGCCCACGAGCGCGACGAGCGCATCAAGCGGCTGGCCGGCAAGATCGACCGTGTTCTCGTCGACGCCCCTTGCTCGGGCCTGGGCACGCTGCGTCGCAACCCCTACCTGAAGTGGCGCCAGTCACCGAAGTCGGTGGCCGAGCTGCAGGCCAGGCAGGGTGCGATCCTGGCCTCGGCGGCGCGGCTGCTCAAGCCCGGCGGGCGCCTGGTTTATGCCACCTGCAGCCTGCTGGCGGCTGAAAACGAGCAGGTGGCGCAGGCCTTCACCGATGCCCACGGGGCCGATTTCGCGCCGCTGCCGGTGCTGCAGGTGCTGGAGGCGGCGCGGGTCGAGGATGCGGCCCTGCTGGTTGCGGGGCCATACCTGCGGCTGTGGCCGCATGTGCATCGCACCGACGGCTTCTTTGCCGCCGTCTGGCAACGGCGCTGATCGGCGCGCAAATGCCGCATATGGGCGGCACTGGCCGCCCAACGGCTGTCATGCAGGCGTTTCGTGTGTCGATTCAGGTGCGCTGCGGATCGCTGCGATTGACGTGCTTGCGGTCGCGCCTGCAACATTCACGCCAGGGCCGCCTTTATAATGCGCAGTTGATCATTTTTTTGAAAGCTTATCGATGAATGGAATTTGGCTCGCTCATGACGCGCTCGTGGAGTGGTTGACCCACGGCCTGCTGGCGGCCTCCTGGTGGCAGATCGTGATCTTCGCGCTGCTCGCCACGCACATCACGATCGCCGCGGTGACGATCTACCTGCACCGCTCGCAGGCGCACCGGGCGCTTGAACTGCATCCAGTCGTCTCGCACTTCTTCCGCTTCTGGCTGTGGCTGACCACCGGCATGGTGACCAAGGAGTGGGTCGCCATCCACCGCAAGCACCACGCCAAGTGCGAAACCGTCGACGACCCGCACAGCCCGGTCACGCGTGGCATCAAGACCGTGCTGCTGACCGGTGCCGAGCTCTACCGTGCCGAATCGCGCGTGCCCGAGACCATGGCCAAGTACGGCCACAACACGCCGGATGACTGGATCGAACGCAACCTTTATACCCGCTACAGCTGGCAGGGCGTGGGCCTCATGCTGGTCATCGACCTGTTTCTGTTCGGCGCGGCCGGCGCTGCGGTGTGGGCGCTGCAGATGGCGTGGATCCCGATCACCGCCGCCGGCATCATCAACGGCCTGGGCCACTGGTGGGGCTACCGCAACTTCGAGGCGCCCGATGCCTCCACCAACATCTCGCCCTGGGGCATCGTCATCGGCGGCGAGGAGCTGCACAACAACCACCACACCTACCCGACCTCGGCCAAGCTGTCTGTCAAGCCGCATGAGTTCGACATCGGCTGGATGTATATCCGCCTGATGGAAATGGCCGGCCTGGCCACGGTGCGCAAGATGCCGCCCCGGCTGGCGCTCGGCGAGGTCAAGGCGGTGGCCGACGGCAAGACACTCGAAGCCATCATCACCAACCGCTACGAGGTCATGGCGCGATATGCCGCCGAGATGAAGCGGGCGGTAGCCCACGAACTCGAGCGCCTGAAGTCGCAAGGCGCCGAACACAGCGCCGGCTGGCGCAATCTGCGCCTGGCCAAGGCGTGGTTGCACCGCGACGACGACAAGATCCCGCAGCGTGTCAAGCCGGTGCTGGCGCAGGCGCTGGGCGCCAGCCCCACGCTGGCCAAGCTGGTGGCCATGCGCGAAGAACTGCGTTTGCTGTGGACACGCACCAATGTCTCGGCCGAACAACTCGTGGCCGACCTGCAGGCTTGGTGCCGCAAGGCCGAGGAAAGCGGCATCGCCGCGCTGCAGGAGTTTTCGCTCAAGTTGCGTGCCGCCACGGCCTGACGGGGCTCGCCGCACCAGCAAGCAGCCCGCCTCGTGCGGGCTTTTTCGTGTGCCGCTCGGCTGCGGCCCGGCGTCGCAGCCGCTGCGCCGCGTCTATGATCCGCGCAGCCACGGGACGCCTCACCGCTGACGATGACCAGACGCATCCAATTGCTGATCGCCGGCGTGTTGCTGCTGGCGCTGGTCGGCAGCCTGGCCATCCACACTCGGGCAGCGCGGCAGGTGCTGCAGTCGCAGCTGGAGTTGCGCAACCGCGAGGCGGCGTCGGCGCTGGCTTCGTCCCTGTCCCGACAGCACGGTGACCCCGTCTTGCTGCAGACCCTGACTGCGGCGCAGTTCGACCTCGGCCACTACCGCAGCCTGCGCCTGATGGGCCGTGACGGCCAGGCGCTGCTGGCCTTGCGGCAGGACACGCCCGCCGGTCGCGCGCCGGCCTGGTTCGAACGCGCCCTGCCCATGGTTGCGGCGACGGGCAGCGCGCCGGTCCGCGATGGCGGGCGCGAGATCGGCCGACTCGAGGTCGAGTTGCATGCCGCCTGGGCGCACGATGCGCTGTGGGACGATGCCAGGCGCACCGGGCTGCTGGTGGCCTTGCTGCTGCTGGCCGCCGGCGGCTCTGCAGGCTGGCTGCTGCGCCTGTGGCGGCGCTCGCTGCTGGCCACAGTGGCGCAGGCGCAGGCGCTGGAGCAGGGTCGCCTGGTCGAAGCGCAAGAGCCGCCACTGCCCGAACTGCGCCACCTCACGCGCAGCATGAACGCCACCGTGCGCCGCCTGCGCGAGGGCATGGGTGCCCAGGCCGAGCAGGTGGCGCTGCTGCAAAGGCAGGCGCATCTCGACGCCGTGACCGGCCTGCCGCTGCGGCGGCACTTCGTCGGCCAGCTGCAGGATCAGCTGAACGAACCCGGTGCGACCGGATCGGCGCTGGTCCTCGTGCGTGTGTCAGAGCTCGAGATGTTGAACGCCCGGCTCGGCCACGAGGCCACCGATCGCGTGCTGTGTGCCATTGCCGACGTGCTGCAGACCTATGTCGAGCGTGTCTCCGGCACGCTGGCCGGACGGCTGAACGGCAGCGACTTCGGCCTCGGCCTGCCGGTGTCCGGCGTGGCCGCCGAGACCGCGGCGTCGATCCACGCCACGCTGGCCGCGACGCCGGCGCTGCGCGACAGTGGCGCCGAACTCGCGGTCGGCGCGGCCGACGGCCTGTTCGGCATCACTGCCGGTGCGGCGCTGGCCGAGGCCGACGCTGCCCTGGCGCGCGCCGAGGCCGGCAATGGCGTGGCTGTCGACGGGCGTGCCGGCCTCGCGGCCGATCCCGCCGGCGCCCGCGCCTGGCGCCAACAGATCGCCGACGCCCTGGCTGCTAGGCGCACGCGGCTGGGCGAAACCCCGGTGCTGGCGCCGGATGGCAGCCTGCTCCACCTCGAGTGCGCGCTGCGCATGCAGCTCGAGCCCGGGGGCGAATACCAGCCCGCGGTGCGCTGGCTGGCCCTGGCCAGCCGCAGCCGGCTGATGCCCGAGGTCGACCTGGCCGCGCTCGGTCTGGCGCTGCAGGCCGCTGCCGCCGACGGACGGCCGCGTGCCGTCGGCGTGTCGCAGGCGTCGGCCACCTTGCCCGGCTTCGCCACCGAGGTGGCGCGCTGCCTGCACGCTGCGCCCGGTCCGGCGCGGCTGCTGTCGCTCGAATGGGTCGACGCCAGGCGGCCAGCCGACGCACGCACGCTGGCCGAGGCCGCGGCGCAGTGGCACCGCCACGGCGCGCGCGTCGGCGCTGCCCATGCCGGCGCCTCGCTGCAGCGGCTGCGGCAGCTGCACGAGGCCGGCATCGACTACGTCAAGGTCGATGCCGGCCTCGTGCGCGACGTGGCCTCGAACGACGCGGTGCGCGCCTATGCGCACAGCCTGGTGGCGCTGCTGCACGGCCTGGGCCTGCTGGCCCTGGCCGACGGCGTGAACGACGCCCAGGATCTGGCCGTGCTGTGGGCGCTGGGTTTCGACGGTGCAAGCGGGCCGGCGCTCAGGCCGTCGGCCTAGGCGATGTCGCCTGCGTGCACCGGAAACACGCCGCTGCGGCGGTCGGCGAAGTAGTGCTCCAGCGTCTGCCGCACGGTGCGGAAGGCGAGTTGGTCCCAAGGTACCTCGTCCTCGCGGAACAAGCGTGCCTCGATGGTTTCCGGCCCCGGCGCCAGCGTGGTGTCGAGCATGCGGGCGCGGTAGTAGAGGTGCAGCTGGCCCACGCGGACGACGTTCAGCACCGTGAACAAGCCCTCGAGTTCGACGCGCGCGCCGGCTTCTTCGTCGGTCTCGCGCAAGGCGCCCTCGGCGGTGCTCTCGCCGAGTTCCAGGAAACCCGCCGGCAGCGTCCACAAGCCGTAGCGGGGCTCGATGTTGCGCCGGCACAGCAGCACCTGCTCGCCCCACACCGGCAGCGTGCCGACGACGTTGATCGGGTTTTCGTAGTGGATCTCGGCGCAGGCCGTGCAGACCGCACGCTCGCGGTTGTCGTCGGCCGGCACGAGATACAGCGCCGGCGCACCGCAGACCCGGCAATGCTTGATGCGACGGGGCAGGAACATGCGCTGCAGTGTAGCGGCGGGGCGGGGGTAGCATCGTGGTCTGCCCATCACTCGACAGCCGCCATGAGCCTTGTTTTCGCACCCCCTGCCGCCGTCACCGTGCCCTGCGCCGGCGGCGGTGAGTTTCCCGTCCACCGCATCTACTGCGTCGGCCGCAACTACGCCGAGCACGCCATCGAGATGGGCGGCAGCGGCCGCGAGCCGCCGTTCTTCTTCATGAAGCCGGCCGACGCCGTGGTGCCGGTGGCCGAAGGCGCGACCGGTGTCATCGACTACCCCACGCTGACGTCCAACCTGCACCACGAGATCGAGCTCGTGGTGGCCATCGGGCGCGGCGGCAGCGGCATCCGCGCCGCCGACGCGGCGGCGCACATCTGGGGCTACGCCGTGGGCCTGGACATGACGCGGCGCGACCTGCAGAACGAGATGAAGAAGCAGGGCCGGCCGTGGTCGATCGGCAAGGCTTTCGAGCAGAGCGCGCCCATCGGCCCCATCGTGCCCATCGCCCGCTGCGGCGAGCTGCTGCACGGTGCGATCTCGGTCACCGTCAACGGTGCAGCCAGGCAGAAGGGCGACCTGAAGGACCTCGTCTGGAGCGTCAACGAAACCATCGAGCAACTGAGTGCGGCATGGACGCTGCAGCCCGGCGACCTGATCTACACCGGCACGCCCGCCGGCGTCGGCGCGGTGGTGCGCGGCGACGTGATGGAAGGCGCCATCGAGGGCCTGGGCACGCTGAAGGTGGCCGTGAGGTAGACCATGGAGCTCTACAACTACTTCCGCTCGTCGGCTTCGTACCGCGTGCGCATCGCGCTCGCCTTGAAGGGCCTGGAATACGAATACCTGCCGGTGCACCTGGCGAAGAACGAGCAGTTCAAGGAGTCCTACGCCGCGGTGTCGGCAGCCCGGCTGGTGCCCATCCTGCACGACGGCGACCACACGCTGACGCAGTCGCTGGCGATCATCGAGTACCTCGACGAGACGCACCCGCAGCCGCCGCTGCTGCCGGCCACGCCCGCCGAGCGTGCGCGCGTGCGCGGGCTGGCGATGGACATCGCCTGCGAGATCCACCCGCTGAACAACCTGCGTGTGCTGCGCTACCTGGTGCGCGACCTGAAGGTCAGCGAAGACGACAAGAACCGCTGGTACCGGCACTGGGTGGAGACCGGGCTCGAGATCATCGAACGCCAGCTGGCGGCACGGCCCGGCACCTACTGCCACGGCGAGACGCCCACGCTCGCCGATTGCGTGCTGGTGCCGCAGATCTTCAATGCCCGCCGTTTCGAGTGCCGGCTCGACCACGTGCCGCAGGTCATGCGTGTGTTCGAAGCCTGCATGAAGCTGGACGCCTTCGCGTTGACGCGGCCCGAGGCCTGTCCCGACGCCGAATGACCGCAGCGTGAGCCTGCCGCCGCTGCTGAAGCCGGTATGGCCGGCACCGCCGAACGTGCATGCCGGCATGAGCCAGCGCGCCGGCGGCGTCAGCGGGGCGCCATGGGCCAGCCTCAACCTCGGCGTCGCGGTCGGTGACGACCCGGCTGCGGTGGCCGAGAACCGGGCGCGCTTCACGTCCGCGCTGGGCGCGCGCCCGGTCTGGCTGCGGCAGGTCCACGGCAGCCAGGTCGTGCGCCTGGACGCCAGCGTGTTCGATGCGCCCCTGCCGCCGGCCGACGCCGCCTGGACCAGCGAGCCCGGCATGGCCTGCGCGGTGCTGGTGGCCGACTGCCTGCCGGTGTTGATGGCCTTGCGCGACGGCCGCGCAGTGGCTGCGGCGCACGCCGGCTGGCGCGGGCTGGCGGCCGGGGTGCTGGAGGCCACCGTCGATGCGTTGTGCACCGGCACCGGGGCCAGCCCTGGCGACGTCATCGCCTGGCTCGGCCCGTGCATCGGCCCCCGGCATTTCGAGGTCGGGGCCGACGTCTTGCTGGCCTTCGGTCAGCAGCCGGGGGCGGCCGATGCGGCGCGTTTCGCGAGCCGGCCGCGCGCCGACGGCTCACCGCGCTGGCTCGCCGACCTGCCGCGGCTGGCGCGCGACCGGCTGGCCGGCGCCGGTGTGCACGCCGTCAGCCAGCTCGCGGACTGCACCGTCGAGGAAGGCTCAAGGTTCTTTTCGTTCCGGCGCGACGGCGTCACCGGGCGCCACGCCGCTGCCGTCTGGCGCCGCTGATTCGGCGGCACGCCGGGCGCGGCGGCGCGCCGGCTCGCCCATGATGTACAGCACCACCGACAGCGGCAACGCCCCGTACAGCACGAAGGTGAAGACCGCGCCCAGCACGGTGCCTTGGCTGGACAGCGCCTCGACAACGGCCATCATCACCACCACGAACATCCAGGCGATCGCAACAATGTGCATGGCACTTGGGTGACTTCGATTTCTACGACATGAACAGCAGCGTCATGACGAGGTAAGCTGCCCAGCTTAGAACCGGCATGGTTCACAACGACAGGGGCCAAGGGCCCGAGACGGCGCCCAGCGGGCTGCCTGCAGGAGACAACACGATGACTGACAAGACCAACCCGGAGCAGGCCGCGGCGGATGCGCCGGCCGCGGCATTCGGGGCTGCCGTCGGAGGCATCATGAAATCCATGTCGGGCCTGAAGCTGCCACTGCAGCAACTGGCGCAGATCCAGGCCGATTATGTCAAGAGTGCCACCGAGATGTGGAACCATTCGCTGCAGCAACTGCAGGCGCCGGCGACTGCGGGCGCCAAGCCCGCCGCCATCGCCGACCGCCGCTTTGCGGCCAGCGAGTGGATGGCCAACCCGGCGGCGGCCTTCACCGCGCAGCTGTACCTGCTGAACGCGCGGGCCCTGATGCAGATGGCCGAAAGCGTGGACGGCGACGCCAAGACCAAGGCGCGTGTGCGCTTCGCGGTGCAACAGTGGATAGACGCCGCCAGCCCGAGCAACTTCCTCGCCCTCAACCCCGAGGCGCTGCACAAGGCACTGGCGACCAAGGGCGAGAGCATCAGCACCGGCATGCAGCAACTGCTGGCCGACCTGCGCAAGGGCCACGTCTCGCAGACCGACGAGAGCGTGTTCGAGGTCGGCCGCAACGTCGCCACCAGCGAAGGCAGCGTGGTGTTCGAAAACGAGTTCTTCCAGCTCATCGAATACAAGCCGCTGACGGCCAAGGTGCACGAGCGGCCGATGCTGTTCGTGCCGCCGTGCATCAACAAGTACTACATCCTCGACCTGCAGCCCGAGAACTCGGTCATCCGCTACACCGTGGAGCAGGGGCACCGCACGTTCGTGATGAGCTGGCGCAACCCGGATGCGACCATGGTCGGCAAGACCTGGGACGACTACATCGAGCACGGTCCCCTCACCGCCATCCGCACGGTGCAGGCCATCACCGGTGCCCAGACCATCAACACACTGGGCTTCTGTGTCGGCGGCACCATCCTGGCCACCGCGCTGGCGGTGCTGGCCGCGCGCGGGCAGCAGCCGGCACATTCGGTGACGCTGCTGACCACGCTGCTGGACTTTGCCAACACCGGCATCCTGGACGTCTTCGTCGACGAAGGCTCGGTGAAACTGCGCGAGATGACCATCGGCGAGCAGGCGCCGCAGGGGCCGGGCCTGCTCAAGGGCAAGGAGCTGGCCACCGTGTTCAGTTTCCTGCGCCCCAACGACCTGGTGTGGAACTACGTTGTCGGCAACTACCTCAAGGGCGAGGCGCCGCCGCCCTTCGACCTGCTGTACTGGAACGGCGACTCGACCAACCTGCCGGGCCCGATGTACTGCTGGTACCTGCGCCATACCTACCTGCAGAACGACCTCAAGGTGCCGGGCCGCTTGACGGTGTGCGGCAAGAAGGTCGACCTCGGCAGCATCCAGGCGCCGGTGTTCGTCTATGCCTCGCGCGAGGACCACATCGTGCCGTGGCAGGCCGCCTATGCGTCGATCCCGCTGCTGAAGGGCAAGCGCAAGTTCGTGCTCGGCGCCTCCGGCCATATCGCCGGCGTCATCAACCCGCCGGCCAAGGGCAAGCGCAGCCACTGGATCAATGACCAACTGCCGGCCAGCGCCGAAGCCTGGTTCGAAGGCGCCACCGAGCACGCCGGCAGCTGGTGGCCCGAATGGAGCGGCTGGCTCAAGCCGCTGTCCGGCAAGCAGGTGGCGGCCCCCAAGGCGCCGGGCAACCGGCAATTCAAGGCCATCGAGCCGGCGCCGGGCCGCTACGTCAAGGCCAAGGCTTGAGGACGTCCAGGAGCCCGTGCCGCAGGCGGCCCGCTTGAACGCTAACCCTGATTGACCAGCCCGTGGCTGCAAGCCACGCTTGCGGGTGAGATACGCAACCAAGGAGAGACAAATGGCAAAGAAGGTGGCATACGTGACCGGCGGCATGGGCGGCATCGGTACCGCGATCTGCCAGCGCCTGGCCAAGGAGGGCTTCAAGGTCATCGCCGGTTGTGGCCCCAGCCGCGACTGGCAGAAGTGGCTCGACGAACAGAAGGCCCTGGGCTACGAGTTCCACGCCTCGGTCGGCAACGTCGCCGACTGGGAGTCCACGGTCGACGCCTTCACCAAGGCGCGCGAGGAGCATGGCCCGATCGAAGTGCTCGTCAACAACGCCGGCATCACGCGCGACCGCATGTTCCTGAAGATGACGCCGGAAGACTGGCACGCGGTGATCGACACCAACCTCAACAGCATGTTCAACGTCACCAAGCAGGTGGTGCCGGGCATGGTGGAGAAGGGCTGGGGCCGCATCATCCAGATCAGCTCGGTCAACGGCGAGAAGGGCCAGGCCGGCCAGACCAACTATTCGGCCGCCAAGGCCGGCATGCACGGCTTCTCGATGGCGCTGGCGCAGGAGGTGGCCAGCAAGGGCGTGACCGTCAATACCGTGGCGCCAGGCTACATCGGCACCGACATGGTGCGTGCGATCAAGCCCGAGGTGCTGGAAAAGATCATCGCCACGATCCCGGTCAAGCGGCTGGGCCGGCCCGAGGAGATTGCCTCCATCGTGGCCTGGCTCGCGGGCGAGGATTCGGGCTTCACGACCGGCGCCGAACTGTCCTGCAACGGCGGTTTGCACATGGGTTGAACGCCGGCGCAGCCGGCGTTCAACCCTGCGGGAGAACGTACGGCTCCCCGAGCTCCTCCGGGAGGGGGCTCCAGTCAGCAGACGAAGCGCCGGCCTTGGCCGGCGCGCGTTTCATACCGATTTGCACTCAATCGAAGAGAAGTGGGCTGCCCGCTTGCGGCCCGTTGCGGACCTTGCCGGGTGTCCGTTTTCTGCGCTCGACATTTTGCGCCGGTCGCGGCAGGCGGTGCCCGGCGGGGGCGCTGACTGTGGCGGTCGGTGCTGCGCACCGACTCCCCTGCGCTGCTCGCCTTGAGGGGGTGCCGCATAACTCGCTTCGTTCGCTGCGCTCACTGCGCTCAAACAGGATGCGGCAAG
>JAUXVE010000150.1 GCA_030680415.1 Rubrivivax sp. | reverse complement strand
GCTTGAACACGGCAGTCTCGGTGCGGGTGGTGGGCCTCGACCCTACACCGAACAGCCACTCATTGTCGATTCAAAGATGCCATTCGTGTTTACTGCATCTCAGGGCCCTCGTGGGTCGAGATCAGGATCTCTGAACTTAAGTGCCGCTTCGTTCACGGCAGATCGCACTTCTGCGCGGGTGATCATGTGGGTGTGATACGCGGGCGCGATATGGGCGTCCATCATGCCGGTCGCTCTGTTACCGAACGGTTCGAAATCCTGGTACAGGTCACTACGCGTCGCATTCTGTCAGGCGTATCCGGTTACGCCAGCAGCCTGTATATGAGCAGGACTGCCGAGCCTGAAGGCTACGTGCTTCGGCCTTCGTCTTGCGTCCGATCGCACTGCCCATCGGCCAACTCGCCTAAGCGAAGCTGACCTTAGCGGAGTTCTGCTCCTGGCCGATCCCGGGTGTTGGTAAACGGCAGCTTCAGAGAGCCTCAGTTGCGCACTTGCGCTCCGGCAGGTGCGGCATGTCTTGGTCTGTCGCCCAAACCCACGCCGAGGGAATGCCGGCCAGCAACTTCTCCTTGGTTGATCGCTCCTTCGCCTCCATGAAAGGACTGACCACATGAAGTTGCACCGGCACCTTGCCGCTGTCCAGGAGCAAGACGTTCGGAAAACCCGCTGCCGATCTGGCGTCGTACCTCAGCGGTTTCATGAAGGCCCGCTGCTCGTGGTGGAGCAACTCGATCAGTGGCAGTTCATGCAAGCCGTTCAGTGGAATCCACTGGTCCGTGGTCAGCATCATGCTCACTCTCTCCACTTGGTATACGTGCTCTCGTTTGGCGTAGACCAGGGCGGCCATCATCACGCGCGGCTTCCTCGGCACATCCGCGTCGCGTGCCTGCAGGATGCCTGCGAAGTTGCGCTCGATACGCTCCCAGTCCTTGGTCTCGATGAACAACGGCACATCGGGCATGTGCTTGACGACGATCCTGCGACCGAAGTTCGTCTGCTCCGAGCCGTTGTACTCGCCGACGATGATGGCCATCTTGAACTGGACGGCGTCTTCAGGTGACAGCAGCAGGGCGAGTTTCCTGCGCCTGCGCTGGCCGATCTCGTCCTTGAGTTCGGCCCTGAACGGCTCCGGCACGTACAGCCGTTCGACCAGGGATACTCCCTTGACCATCACGCCTCTGGCTGCCTCGATCAGGTACTTGTGAAGAACGCCCTGGTTGCGCCGGCCTTCCATCGCCGGAAACCAACGATTGAACCCCGCCCGCTCGTACAGGAAATGCAGCAGCGCCAGCAGGCTCATGCGCTTGCGCGGCGCATGCCCCTCGGCCGGGTCGGTCACCGCTTCGCCACGCGGCACCGACTTGCCCGGCATCCGCGACATCGCGAAGTCCGTCCGAATCTCGACCTGGTCCGGTGTGTGCTCGATGATCGCTTGCCCGACCAGTTCGCCCAGCCCTGAAATCCCGGGTTCCGGCTCGAACGACGGGCAGGTCGGATGGTGGTGGTTGCCGGTGTCGGGCATGCGCTTGACGACGTACTCGGCGTGCCTGGAGATGTACATCTCGATGCCGCCGGACATGCACAGGCAACGCGGTCGCTCCGGCGACCCATAGACCCGGGCAAGGGCGTCCTGCAGCCCGGGATCGGCAGCCGCGTAGGTCTGCCCCTTGATGAAGTACCGGGTCGGCTCCATCGTGTTGTCCTCGCCCTGCCCGCTTGACCCTTCCAGCTTTCGCGTTCCGGTCACACCAGCTCGCGGGCCAGGTTTTCGAGCGGCCTGCGGTTGCTGCCGAGCAGGCGGCGAACCGCTCGCGAGCTTGAGAGACCCAGGATCTCCCCGACCTGTGCACCTTCGGCGCCCTTGTCGGCGAGACGTCGCGCCACCATGCGCCTGGCCGACTGGGCAGTGACACCGGTCCACCCTGCCCGCTTGAAGATGGAGCGCAGGGTCGCGATCATGAGTCGGCAGGTCTCACGTTGATCGTTCGGGCCCCGCCCGCCGATCTCGAAACGCCAGCCCCCTTCCGTCAGAAACAATGCACTTGAAGGATCGAGTCCCCGGTACGCTTCGCAGTTGGTCGCTGACGAACCTGCGACGCCGAGCTTTCGGCGACGGCGTTCAACGAGGTAGGCATCGACTGCGGCGCAAGTCCGCGACGACGTAAAGAACAGCGGTCGGCTCCGCCCGTTGACGGACGTCTCGGGTCGCATCTCGGAGCGCTCGCGGATCGATCCGTCGCGGTTCAGGTAGTCGCGCACTTCGAGCCGCGCGATCTCGATCGGCTTTGCGCCAGTGCAGAACAGCACGTAGATCAGCGCGACGTCCCGGTTGGCGTTCTCGCTGCGCAGGCGCACGCGATTGGCGCCGGCTGCGATCTCGTCGGGCTCCAGCAAGGTGATGCGCTTGCGCCGCGGATGGACCGGCGTGTACTCGTCCACCGCGCGAAGCACGGGCTCCCGGAACTGCCGCAGGCGCGGCAGGCATGACAAGCCGTCCTCGTCCAGTTCGGGGATGCCACGCTCGCGGGCGACCTCCAGCACCAGGCCCTTGATCGAGCGCTCGACCGTCGAGCGCCCCAGGCCGAAGGGCACGCCGGCCTCGCGATAGCTCAGGCCCTCGATGAGGACGCTGGCAAGCATCGTCCTGGCCTTGGCGATCGTCTCCGGCTTCATCGCGTGCTGCCTCGGCTGGGTCGACTCCAGGCCGGTTCCACATGCCGGCTGTCGATCGGACGCAGTGTTCCCCTCCGGCACGCCGTGCGCCAGCGGAAATCCCGCCACAAATGGCCCGGGTTCCGGTGTCACGAGCCGATTCACCGCGGACTCGGACCCCCTTGCCTGAAGCGGTTGAAGGCGCCGACGAGCCAAGCCCACGCGGCGTAAGGCCTGCTCCGGACGGGAGATCAGACAGCCACGGATCATGGACAACGACATCGTGGGCCGGAACGACGCCGGTTCCGACTGGCAGTGCCGGCAGTCGCAGCGACCCCATCACATCAGCAGTGGGGCCGCGTTCTGCGTAGGCACCCCCTGCGTCATGCCGTTGTGGGTGCCCCGGCATTGCCGGTGTCGCACGATCAACTGGTCGCTGCAGGTCCGATGATCTGCCTCACTTGACGAAGAACGAGAGCGCCGATTAAATGGGAGCGACCGTCGGAATCAGCCTGTGTTTTCGGCGGCGAAGTTCTGCAGCAGGCCGGTGCTGACCCCGCTACCCGTTCCGGACCAGATCAGCCGTTCGAGGTCGTGACCCTCACAAGAAGCTTGATCGTCAGTCGATCCTAGTTGTCTGGCCCCGGTTGTCGGCGGGAGCCGGTGAATCGGCCACCGCGGACTCCGCGGTCCAACTCTCATCGCGCGGGCTCGACGTTCTCCGTCGTCGGGCTCCGCCATGCGCACTCCGATCGACATCCATGGGATCCATCGCAGGCGCCCCCTCTCTGCCTGCCCGGTGCCCACGCGCCCCCGACCCGCGTTGACCGTGTCCTGCCCAGGCGCCACCCCTCACAACCCCCGTACTTGCGGAGCTCCAAATGCCCACAGCTACTGCCTCAAACACGCCGGATGACCGGACCCCGTGGTCAAACTCGTTGCCGGTCCGCGCCCGCCGCCATGTGCCTACAGCCACCGGCGCGGGAACCCGTGACACCGCAGCGGTCAGCCCGCCGCCTGCACCCTACGTGACCATCACGGTTGCATCGTCGATCACGGGCTATTCGGCAAAGGCGATTCGTCGCAAGATTGAGAACGGTGTCTGGCTGGAGGGTCGCGAGTTTCGTCGTGCACCTGATGGTCATGTCCTGATCAGCCTGAAGGGATATCAGCAATGGGTCGAACAGGGTCGGGGGTAGAGGTCAGGGAAAACTCGCTGCGCATCCAGTTCGTCCTGGATGGGCGGACCGTACGGCGCACGCTCGTCGTCGCCGATGAGCCCATGTCGCCGACCCCGTCGAACATAAAGTACGCGCGCCGGCTGGTCGCCGAGATCCGGGACAAGATCCGACTCGGCAACTTCTCGATCGCAGAGTACTTTCCGGCGACGGGCAACGTCGGCCATCCGACCACCCTGGGCGATCAACTGGACACCTGGCTGGACTCGAAGCGTCTTGAGGCGTCTACTCGCGCCGGTTATGAAAGCGCCATCAAGTTCTGGAAGGGTGCGGTTGTCGGGAAGCAGGCGATTGCGATGGGCGAGAAGGCCCTGCGGGCGCTGAAACCGAGCGACATCATGACCGTCCTCGCTGCACGTTCCGAGCTGACCGGCAAAACCGTGAACAACTACGTGTCAGTGCTTCGAGAGGCCCTGGACCTGGCGGTCATCGACAAGGTGCTGACCGGGAATCCCGCGGACAGCATTGCCCGGGCAAAGTACCAGAAGCCGCTGCCCGACCCGTTCACTCGCGAAGAGGTGGAGTCGATCATCGCGCACATGGCCCAGCATTACCCGGACCAGGTCGTGAACTACGTGGAGTTCAAGTTCTTCACGGGCCTGCGCACTTCGGAGAGCTTTGGCCTTCGCTGGCGCAATGTCGACCTGCCATCCAAGCAGATCCTCGTCACTCAGGCCATCGTCAGGGGCATCGAAAAGGACAACACCAAGACGAACACCGCACGCCACGTCGCTCTCAACAGCCGCTCGCTGACGGCGCTGCAACGGCAGAGGAAGCACACCCAGGTGGCCGGAGCTCACGTCTTTCTGGATCCGCGCTACGGCACGGCCTGGCTGGAGGAACGAGCGTTCAGGCGCAGCTTCTGGGAGCCCACGCTCAAGCACCTAGCTATCCGGTACCGCCCTCCGTACAACACACGCCACAGCTACGCCACCATGATGCTGATGGCAGGCATGAGGCCCGCCTTCTGCGCGCGCCAGCTTGGACACTCTGTAGAGATGTTCTTGCGGACCTACTCAAAGTGGCTGGACGGAGACCAAAACGCACTCGAAATGAACCGTCTGGAGACGGCGCTAGGTGCGAATTCATCCCTGGAACATCCCCAGGATGGGGGCGAACCACGCAAGTAGTTGATTCTAAAGGGAAAATTTGGGGTGGCTGATGGGACTCGAACCCACGACGACCAGAATCACAATCTGGGACTCTACCAACTGAGCTACAGCCACCGTAGAGCCGGCAAGTATAGCCCGCGCCCTGCCTGCGGCGCGGTGCCCGCTCAGCGTGCAGGGGCCGACGCCGCATCCGCCACGGCCGACGCCGCCGCCTTGATGTCGACCTTGAAACGCTTTCTCAGCGCGCCCAGGTAAGCGTCGGCCTCGGCCGCCGCCCAGGCCTGCGCGTACTGCAGGCGCAGCGGTCCGTCACCGCCGGGCACGGCCTCGCGTGGCAGCACCTGCGTGACACGCAGCACCACGTAACCCTGCGCCCCCAGATCGACGCCCGCCAGAGCCGGCAGCTTGCTTGCGTCGGCGCGCAGCACGGCGTCGACCACCGGCGCGGGCAGGCCCTGCGTCTGCGAACGCGAGATCGTCAGCGCATTCGGCAGCGCCTCGGCAGGCGCCTGGCGCAGCGCGTCGAGCCGGGCCTGCCCTTCCTTGCGCGCCAGCGCCGCGCTCTGCTCGTCGAGCAGACGCGCGCGCACGGCCTCCTGCACTTCGGCCAACGGCCGCGTGCGCGCCGGCGTGTACTCGACGATGCGCGCCGACGCGAGCTGGTTCGCGCCCACGTCGATGGCGTCGGTGTTGCGCTTGTTGCGCAGCGAGTCGGCCGCGAACACCGCCTGCAGCAGCTTGGCGGAGGCCAGCGTGCCCGTTGCACCGGGGGCCGGCGCGCGTTGCACGGTGGCGGTCTTCTTCTCGAGCTTGAGTCTGTCGACCACCGCCTGCAGGCTGTCGGACTGCTCGTACACGGTGTTCGTGAACTGCTCGGCGACCTCGGCCCAGCGGCGTTGCGCAAGCGACTTGCGCACCTCGGCCTCGATCTCGGCGCGAACTTCTTCGAAGGCCTTCTTCTGGCCGCCGCGCTGGCCGGTGAGCGTGATGATGTGATAGCCGAAGTCGCTCTCGACGAGGTTGCTGATCTCGCCGCTCTTCATCGCGTAGACGGCGTCTTCGAAGGCCTTGACCATGGCGCCGCGGCTGAAGAAACCGAGATCGCCGCCAAGCTCGGCCGATCCCGGGTCCTGCGAGTTCTTGCGCGCCACCTCGGCAAACGAGGCCGGGCTCTTGCGCACTTCGGCCAGCAGCGCTTCGGCGCGCTCGCGTGCCTTCTGGCGCTCGGCGGAGGCCATGTCCGACCCGGCAGTAATGAGGATGTGACTGGCACGCCGCTCCTCGGCCACGGTGTAGCGGCTGGCGTTTTCGGCGTAGTAGGTGCGCAGGTCTTCCTCCGGCACGGTCACGCTCCTGGCCAGCGGCTCGATGTCCAGCACCACGTACTCGATCACGGCCTGCTCCGGCGCCTGGAAGCGCGCCTCGTTGGCCTTGTAGTAGGCCTCGATCTCGGCATCGGTCAAGGCGACACGGGCGCGGTAGGCGGCCGCGTCGTAGCGCTGCAGTTGCACCTCGCGGCGCTGGAACAGCGGGTCGATGGCCGCGGCCGCGATGGTCGCCGGCGCGAGCGGAGTCTGTGTGATGCCGGCCAGCACCTGCTGCATGGCAAAGTCCTGGCGCAGCCGCTGGTCGAACATCTCCGGCGTCAGGCCCTGGGCGGCGAGCAGGTCGCGATTGATGCGGCCGTCGGGGCCGCGCAGGCCGGCAAACTGCGGATCGCTGTCGAACAGCATCGCCATGCGCGCGACGCTGGGGAAGAGCTGCATCTGCCTGGCCGCCGCGAGCAGCACGCGTTCACGCACCATGCCGTCGAGCGTTTCACGCCTGACCTGCGGCGAGTCGAGCAATTGCACGTCGATGTCGGGCGACTGCCGGCGCACGCGCTCGACGTTGCGCGCGTGCGCGGCGTCCCACTCGGCGCGCGTGATCGCCACGCCATCGACCTTGGCCACCGTCTCGTTGCCGGCTTCGGTGAACCTCGAATAGCCCTGCACGCCGAAGAACACGAACGACGGCACGATCAGCAACAGCAGGAAGCCGAGCACCAGCCGGGTGTGATTGCGGACAAAGTCGAACATGGAACGGACCTCGGGGAACGGGCTCGAGCCGGCACACAGCGCCGCGGAGCCCAACAAAAAAGCGAACCGTGGTTCGCCTGGATGCGCTGCGACCGGCGCACGGGCCGCACGAGCACGCGGCCACACCCGCAAGGGCGAGCCGTGGATTCTAGCCGAGGTGGTGGGTGCTGACGGGTTCGAACCGCCGACCTACGCCTTGTAAGGGCGCCGCTCTACCGGCTGAGCTAAGCACCCGGTGGAGCGGGCCTCAGACGGCGTCGCGCAAACCTTTGCCCGGGCGGAACTTGGGCACCTTGGCGGCCTTGATCTTGATCGCGGCGCCGGTGCGCGGGTTGCGGCCCGTGCGCGCGGCACGCTTGGGCGCAGTGAAGGTGCCGAAGCCGGTGATCGTGACGCTGCCGCCCTTCTTGAGCGTGACCTTGACTGCGCCGATCAAGGCCTCCAGCGAGCGCCCCGCCGCGGCCTTGGAGATGTCGGCCTGCTTGGCGATGTGCTCGATCAGTTCACTCTTGTTCACGGCGCGATCCCCTCTTTAGGTGGTTCGGAATGGATGTCGGGCTGCATGGTGGCCGCCCCCGGATGGCGCTGCGGGCAGGGCCAAACAATTAGGTGCCCTGGCTTCGACAGTGTCAAGCGGAGTCGAAGATTCTAGGCGCAAGTCCCCCGCACGCGAGGGTGTCCGGGGCCCTCGCGGCCAGCGTGATTCCACGCTTGACAAGCGCGGCTGCGCAGCCTACCCACGGGACACTTCAGCGGCCAGCGCCTGGCCCAGGTCGCGCGTGCCGGCGCTGCCGCCGAGGTCGGGCGTGCGTGGCGCGTGGCTGTCGGCGAGCACGGCTTCGATGGCCGCCAGCACCGCGTCGTGCGCGTCGCGGTGGCCGAGAAAGTCGAGCATCATCGCTGCCGACCAGGCCTGGCCGATGGGGTTGGCGATGCCGCGGCCGGCGATGTCGGGCGCCGAACCGTGCACGGGCTCGAACAGGCTCGGCCACTGCCGCGTCGGGTTGAGATTGGCCGACGGCGCGATGCCGATGGTGCCGGTGCAGGCCGGGCCGAGGTCGGACAGGATGTCGCCGAACAGGTTGCTGGCCACGACGACATCGAAGTGCTGTGGCCGCTGCACGAAGAAGGCGGTCAGGATGTCGATGTGAAAGCGGTCCACCGCCACCTCGGGGTAGGTGGCAGCCATGGCCGCCACGCGCTCGTCCCAGTAGGGCATGGTGATCGAGATGCCGTTGCTCTTGGTGGCCGAGGTGAGCTTGCGCCGCGGCCGGCTCGCGGCCAGTTCGAAGGCGAACTTCAGCACGCGGTCGACGCCGGTGCGCGACATCACCGTCTCCTGCACGACGATCTCGCGTTCGGTGCCTTCGTACATGCGCCCGCCGATGCTCGAGTACTCGCCTTCGGTGTTCTCGCGCACGATCCACATGTCGATCTCGCCCGGTTTGAGCGGCTCGCCCTGCCGGTTGACCAGCGGCGAGCGGATACCCGGCATCAGCCGCGCCGGGCGCAGGTTGACGTACTGGTCGAACTCGCGCCTGAACTTGAGCAGCGAACCCCACAGCGACACATGGTCTGGCACCGTGGCCGGCCAGCCGACGGCGCCGAAGAAGATCGCCTCGTGGCCGCCGATGCGGTCCTTCCAGTCGTCCGGCATCATGGTGCCGTGGCGGGCGAAATAGGCGCAGTTGGCGAAGTCGAACTCGTCGACCTGCAGCGCGATGCCGAAGCGGCGCGACGCGGCGTCGAGCACGCGCAGGCCCTCGGGCATGACTTCGGGGCCGATGCCGTCGCCGGCGATGACTGCAATGCGGTGGGGGGTCATCAAATCTCCTTCAACTTGGGACCAGCGGGCGCGGATCACGCACGACGAGTGCCACGCCGGCGGCCGTGAGTGCCAGACCGGCGAGCACGAGAACGCTCAGAGTTTCGCCGAACAGCAGCCAGGCCAGCACCGCCGTGCACGGCGGCACCAGGTACATCAGGCTCGTCACCGCGGTGGCCGCGCCGCGCTGGATCAGCAGGTACAGCAGCGAGCTGCCGCCCAGCGTGAGCACGAGCACCGACCAGGCCATGGCACCGATCAGTTCGGGGTGCATCTCGAACGGCTCGGTCTCCAGCAGCGCCAGCGGCGCGGTCACTGCGAAGGCGGCGAGCAATTGCACGGTGTTGGCGGTGCGCACGTCGCAGGGCTGCACCCAGCGCTTCTGGTACAGCGTGCCGGCAGTGATGCTGGCCAACGCAAGCACGGCCAGGCCGACGTTGTAGCCTCGCGCCTCGCCCAGGTGCAGCTTGTGCCAGACCACCAGCAGCAGGCCGGCCAGGCCCAGCACGAGGCCCAGCCATTGTCGGCCGCTGACGTGGTGACGGTGGCCGCGGGCGCTGATCCACAGCGCCGTGATCATCGGCTGCAGGCCGACGATCAGGGCCGCCAGCCCGGCGCCCAGGCCGTCCTTGACCGCCGCCCAGACGCCGCCCAGGTAGCCGGCATGCATCAGCACGCCGGTCAGGCCCAGGTGCAACCATTGCGTGCGGCCCTGCGGCCAGGCGGCGCGCGCCCAGAGGATCCAGAGCAGGAAGGCCGCCACCGAGAAGGCATAGCGCAGCGCCAGAAAGCCCATCGGCGGCGCATGCGGCATGCCGAAGCGCGCGACCACGAAACCCGTGCTCCAGATGAGCACGAAAACCACCGGCATCGCGCTCAGCAGCGCCGCCTGCCGGGCCGCACTGGCCGCCTCGGCCGGGGCCACGCCGTTCATCGCGCCTTGGCCCGGATCTCGGGGATGGCCTTGCGCAGGTAGTACACCATCGACCAGATCGTGAGCACCGCCGCCACGTACATCAGCCAGGTGCCCCAGACGCGGGTGTGCAGCAGGCCGAACAGCCGACCGTCGTAGAGCAGGAACGGAATCGCCACCATCTGCGCCACCGTCTTGAGCTTGCCCAGCATGTGCACCGCCACGCTGCGCGAGGCGCCGATGTGCGCCATCCATTCGCGCAGCGCCGAAATGGCGATCTCGCGGCCGATGATGATCAGCGCCACCAGCGCCTCGACCCGCCCCTGCTCCAGCAGCACCAGCAGTGATGCGCAGATCAGGATCTTGTCGGCCACCGGGTCGAGAAAGGCACCGAAGGCCGAGGTCTGGTCGAGCCGGCGCGCGAGCCAGCCGTCGAGCCAGTCTGTCATGGCAAAGAGCACGAACAGCGCGGTCGCCACCAGGTTCTTGGTGGCCATGTCCCAGCCCAGGTAGTAGACGCCGATGATGAACGGGATCGCCGCGATGCGGGCCCAGGTCAGCAGCGTGGGAATGGTGAGGAACATGCGTCGATTGTGCCCAAGGCGCGGCGCGTTCTCAGCGGTCGAGTGTGGCCGGCTTGAAGCGGTGCTCGTCGTCGAACAGGAAGACCTCGACGAAGCGCCACGGCCGCGGCAGGCGCGATACGTCGCCATAGGGCGCGGCGCGGCGCACGGCGTCGATCGCCATCTGGATCGTCTCCTTGGCCTCGCGCGGTTCGCGCCTCACCAGGATGCGGCGCACGCTGCCGTCGGCGTCGAGTTCGATCTCCAGCACCGGGATGCCCAGCAGCGGCTCTGGCGGTTTGCCCATGTAGGTCGTATCGGGGTGCGCGGCGACGAGGCGGCGTGCGGCATTCAGCTGCAGTTCGTCCCAGCTGCGCGAGACCGGTGGCGGCGGCAATTCGACGTAGCGCGGCGTGCGCGCGGCCGGCGTCGCAGGCGCGCCCGGCGCCGCCGGCGTGGCTGCCGGGGCGGCGGGGGGCGGTGCGAGCGGCGGCCGGGTCGCGCATCCGGCAAGCGCCAGCGCCACCACCAGCCCGATTCCGGCCAGCCGCAGCGAGCACCGCCGCCGCGCGGACTTCGTTTCAGTGCAAGGCACGGTAGATCTCCTCCGCCAGTTCCTTGGATATGCCTTCGACGGTCGCCAGGTCGTCGACACCCGCGCTGGCCACGCCGCGCAGGCCGCCGAAGCGCTGCAGCAGGCGCGCGCGCTTGCGCGGGCCGACACCGGCGATGTCCTCCAGCCGGCTGCCGCCGGTGCGCACGCTGGCGCGTCGCGCCCGCATGCCGGTGATCGCGAAACGGTGCGCCTCGTCGCGGATCTGCGCCACCAGCATCAGCGCCGCCGAGTCGTGGCCCAGCCAGACCTTCTCGCGGCCGTCGGCGAAGACCAGCTCTTCCAGGCCGACCTTGCGGCCCTCGCCCTTCTCGACACCGACGATCAGTGAGACGTCCAGCCCCAGTTCCTCGAACACCTCGCGCGCCATCGCCACCTGGCCGCGGCCACCGTCGACGAGCACGATGTCGGGCAGCCGCGCCAAGCCGCGGCGGGGTTTGGCGGGGGCCGCTTCGTCCGTGGCCTCGCCCTTGCCCGCCGTGGCCGCTGCGGTGTCGGCCTTGCCGGCCGTCGCCGGTGGGGCGTCGGCCTTGCCGGCCGTGTTCGGTGGCGTGTCGGCCTTGCCGGCCGCCACGGCCTCGGCCAGCCGGGCGTAGCGGCGCATCAGCACCTGGCGCATCGCCGCGTAGTCGTCGCCGCCGGTGATGCCCTCGATGTTGTAACGGCGGTATTGCGCGCTTTGCATCTGGTGGCCTTCGAAGACCACGCACGAGGCCTGCGTGGCTTCACCGGCGGTGTGGCTGATGTCGAAACACTCGATGCGCAGCGCGGCCGGGTCGCCGATGTCGAGATCCAGCGCCTCGACCAGCGCGCGTGTGCGCTGCTGCTGCGAGCCTTCTTCGGCCAGCAGCCGTGCCAGCGCGAGTTCGGCGCCCTTGGCGGCCATTTCCAGCCACAGTCGGCGCTGTTCGCGCGGCTGGTGCTGGGCGCGCACGCGTACGCCCGAGGCCTCGCTCAGCGCGTCGATGAGCTCCGCGCTCACGGCGTGGCTGGTCACCAGCTGCGGCGGCACCGGCTGGCCGATGTAGTGCTGCGCGATGAAAGCCTCCAGCACCGCCGCCTCGGGTGAATGTCCTGCCTCGGGGCCAGCCCGGTCGTCGTCGAAATGCGCCTCGAGCTGCCCACCCCGGATCGCCGCGCCCTCGTCGACGTGGGTCGGGAAGTAGGCGTGGTCGCCCAGGTGCCGGCTGCCGCGCACCATGGCCAGGTTGACGCAGGCGCGGCCGCCGGCCACCTTGGCGGCCAGGATGTCGACGTCCTTGTCGCTGGCCGACAGGCTGCTCACCTCCACCGACTGCTGGTGCAGCACGCTCGACAGCGAGCCGATGCGGTCGCGCAGTTCCGCCGCCTTCTCGAACTCCAGCGCTTCGGCCCAGCTCATCATCTGCGACTGCAGGTCGTCGACCACGGCCTGCGTCTCGCCGAGCAGGAAACGCTCGGCGTCGCGCACGTCGCGCGCGTAGTCGTCGCGGCTGACCAGGCCCACGCAGGGCCCCGAGCAGCGCTGGATCTGGTACAGCAGGCAGGGCCGCGAGCGGTGGTTGAACACCGTGTCTTCGCAGGTGCGCAGGCGGAACACCTTCTGCATGAGCTGGATCGTCTGCTTCACCGCCCAGGCATTGGGATAGGGGCCGAAGTAGCGGTGCTTGCGATCGACGGCGCCGCGGAAATAGGACATGCGCGGGTAGCTCGAAGCCAGCGCGGCCCCTTCCCCGCTGGCGCGCGCCCTGGCGGCAGCTGCGGCGGCCTCACCGGCCCGCGTGCCGGTGATCTTGAGATAGGGGTAGCTCTTGTCGTCGCGGAACAGGATGTTGAAGCGCGGCGCCAGGGTCTTGATGAGGTTGTTCTCGAGCAGCAGCGCCTCAGCTTCGCTGCGCACGACGGTGGTCTCGAGCCGCGCGATGCGGCTGACCATCTGCCCGATGCGCGTGCCGCCGAGGTCCTTGTGCAGGTAGCTGGAGACGCGCTTCCTCAGGTTGCGCGCCTTGCCCACGTAGAGCACCTGGCCCTGGGCGTCGAGCCAGCGGTAGACGCCGGGCAGGCCGGGCAACGCCGCCACCTCGGCGAGCAGCCGCTCGCGTGCCGCCGCCTCGGTTGGGGGCTCGCGGGGGTCCGTGGGGTGCGCCGGTTCGGTCATCGGGCGCGATTCTGACCGCCTTCGATAATCGACCCATGCCCGCCCGCCGCTGGGATCTGTTCTGCCGCGTCATCGACAACCACGGCGACGTGGGCGTGTGCTGGCGCCTGGCGCGCGACCTGGCCTCGCGCGGCCAGGCGGTGAGGCTGGTCATCGACGACGCCGCGGCGCTGGACTGGATGGCGCCCGGCGGTGCGCCGGGGGTGCAGGTACTGCCCTGGCCGGGGCCGGCGGAGCCCGGCGACGTCGTGATCGAGGCCTTCGGCTGCGACCCGCCGGCGGCCTACGTCGAAGCCATGGCACGGCGCGCGCTGCCGCCGGTGTGGATCAACTTCGAGTACCTCAGCGCCGAGGCCTATGTCGAGCGCTCGCACGGCCTGCCTTCGCCGCAGCCCTGCGGCCTCGTCAAGTGGTTCTACTACCCCGGCTTCACGCCGCGCACCGGCGGGTTGCTGCGCGAACCCGGCCTGTTGGACGAGCGCGCGGCCTTCGACCGCACCGCCTGGCTGGCCGGCCGCGGCATCGCGGTCCTGCCCGGCGAGCGCGTGGTGACCCTGTTCTGCTACGAAAACGCCGCCATGCCGGCGCTGCTGGCCGATCTGGCGCGCGCGCCGACGCTGCTGCTGCTGACATCCGGTCACGCCCAGCGGCAGGTCGGCGAGGCGCCGCCGCGCGTGCGCGCGCTGCGCCTGCCCTGGCTGAGCCAGTCCGACTTCGACCGCCTGCTGTGGGCCGGCGACATCAATTTCGTGCGCGGCGAAGACTCGCTGGTGCGCGCCTTGTGGGCCGGCGCGCCCTTCGTCTGGCAGGCCTACCCACAGCACGACGGCGCGCATGTGGCCAAGGTCGAGGCCATGCTCGCCGAAATGGCCGCGCCACCCGGGGTGGCGGCCCTGTGGCGGGCGTGGAACGGCATCGGCACGGCACCGGGTGGCTGGCCCGGCCTGCCGGCGCCCGAACCGTGGCGCGCCGCCGCCGCGGCCTGGCGCCGGCGACTGCTCGGCCAGGCCGACCTGAGCACCGCGCTGCTGGCCTACACCCACCCTGGGGAAAGCCCGCACTTGCTGCTAGAATTGCGGGCTTTGCGCGGAACGCGCTCACCCGCTGCGGCACGGCCGATCGCCTGCCGGGGCCGGGACCCCCACCCCACGGAACCAGCCATGAAACTCGCTCAGGAAATTCGCGCCGGCAACGTCATCATGCAGGGCAAGGACCCGATGGTCGTGCTGAGGACTGAATACAGCCGCGGCGGCCGCGGTGCCGCCACGGTGCGCATGAAGATGAAGAACCTGCTCAACGGCGGCGGCGCCGAAGTGGTGTTCAAGGCCGACGACAAGTTGGACCAGGTCATCCTCGACAAGAAGGAGTGCACCTACTCCTACTTCGCCGATCCGATGTACGCCTTCATGGACCACGAGTACAACCAGTTCGAGGTCGAGTCCGAGAACATGGGCGACGCCATCAACTACCTCGAGGACAACATGCCCGTCGAGGTCGTGTTCTACGACGGCAAGGCGATCTCGGTCGAACTTCCCACCACCGTGGTGCGCGAGATCGTCACCGAGCCTGCTGTCAAGGGCGACACCTCGGGCAAGGTCATGAAGCCGTCCAAGCTGGTGGGCACCGGCTTCGAGATCGCCGTGCCGATGTTCGTGGAAAACGGCGACAGGATTGAAATCGACACCCGCACGCACGAGTACAAGAAGCGCGTGTAAGAGCTCCGGTTGGCAGGACGGCGGGCACCCTGGCGGGTGCCCTTCGCTTTTGTGGGCATCATCGCGAGCCATGGCCTTCGACTTCGACGCCGCCGTCAGCGCGCCCTTTCGCATGCAGCCCGGCCTGCGCCGGCTGGCTGCAGGCAGCGCGCAGCTGACGCCGCTGGCCCCGGGCTCGCGCCACCAACGCGAAAAGCTCGCCGTGCTGTCGGCGTTCTGGCCGCAGGCGCTGCTGGCCCGATCCGGCTTCGACGCCGGCCCGGGGCTGGCCGCCCTGTGCCGCCACGCCGCGGCGGAACATCCCGCAGCCTGGGGCTGGGACGGCGAACGGGCCCAGGCACGCCATCTCGGCACTGCGGTCGGCGCCGATGGCGAGGTCGAGCAGACGGCTCCCGGCCGCTTCGGCCTGGGCGACGAACTCGCGCGCTGCCTGCGCGGCCTGCCGCCCCCCTGGCGCCTGGCCGGCCTGCTGAGCCTGGCCTTCGCCGAGGACTTTGCGCTCGTCGACGGCCGCGACGGCACCCTCCCCTGGCTGGCCGTGGCATTGCCCAGCCACTGGGCGCCCGAAGACAAGGTCGGCCGCCATTTCGCCGAAGTTCACGCGCCGGTGGCCGACGGCGACTTGTTGCGCAAGGCCGGTGCCTCGCTGCTGCGGCTGGTCACCGGCGCCGAGCGCTGGGAGCGCTTCGTCTGGAACGTCACCGACCAGCCGCGGCTGCACGCCCACCCGGCGCGCCTGGACGCCCGGCGCTGGCAGCACACCGCAGTGGCCGAGGCCTGGTGGCGCACCGAACGGCAGACTTTCCTGCCGGTGCCCGGGCAGACGCAGGCGGTGTTCACGATCCATGTCGAGGTGCAGCGCCTGGCCGATGCCATCGCCACGCCGGCGCGCGCCGCCGCGTTGCATGCTGCCGTCGCTTCGATGAGCGACGCCGTGCTGGCCTACCGTGGCCTGGCGGCGGTGCGCGAGCCGCTGCTGGCCTGGCTGGCGGCACGCAGGTGAAGACGCGGCCGATCACGCCGGCACGCATCGACTTCGGTGCCAGTGCTGACGAGCCGCCGCGGTCGCCGGACTTCGATGACCTCTACCACCCCAGGGTCGGCGCGGCGGCGCAGGCGCGGCACGTCTTCCTGCAAGGCAACGGCCTGCCCGGGCGCTGGGCCGCCCGCCGCTGCTTCACGATCCTGGAAACCGGCTTCGGCCTGGGCAACAACTTCCTCGCCACCTGGGACGCCTGGCGGCACGACCCGGCGCGCTGCGAGCGGCTGTTCTTCGTTTCGGTCGAGCGCCATCCACCCACGCGGGACGACCTGGCCCGGGCCCACGCCGCGTCGCCCTGGCCGGCGCTGGCGACTGCCTTGCTGCGCGCCTGGCCGCCGCTGGTAGCCAACCTGCACCCGATCGATTTCGACGATGGCCGCGTGCACCTGCTGCTGGCACTGGGCGACGTGGCTTCGCTGCTGCCGGCGCTGCACCTGTCGGCCGACGCCTTCTTCCTGGACGGCTTCGCGCCCGCGCGCAACCCGGCGATGTGGCAACCGCGCCTGGTCAAGGCGCTGGGTCGCAAGGCGGCCCCCGGCGCCACTGCGGCCACCTGGAGCGTGGCGCGTGAACTGCACGCCGGCCTCACGGCGGCGGGCTTCGAAGTGCAGCGCGCCGGCGGCATCGGCGGCAAACGCGAGATCAGCATCGCGCGCTGGGCGCCCCGCTTCCTGCCACGCGGGCCGGCGCCGGCGGCCGCCTGTGCGAGCGGCACGGCCGTCGTCGTCGGCGCCGGGCTCGCTGGCGCAGCAGTGGCGCAGGCGCTGGCGCGCCTGGGGCTGGCAGTGACGGTGTTCGACCGCCATGCCGAGCCGGCCGCCGAGACCTCCGGCAACCCGGCGGGGCTGTTCCACGGCACCGTGAACGCCGACGACGGCATCTACGCGCGTCTGTTTCGCGCCGCTGCGCTGGTGGCGCAGCGTGTCTACCGCGCGGCCGTCGACGACGGCGTGGCCGGCCGCGCCGACGGCCTGCTGCGGCTGGACACGCGCGCGGGCGGCTTCGCCGCGATGCGGGCGACCTTGGAGCGCCTGGGCTTGCCGCCGGCCTACGTGCAGGCTCTGGACGCCGGCGCGGCCTCGGCGCTGGCCGGCGTCACGCTGCCCGCTGCGGCCTGGTTCTACCCGGGCGGCGGCTGGATCGCGCCACCGGCCTGGGTGCGGCACGCGCTGGCAACGCCGGGTGTGCGCTTCCGCGGCGGCGTGGCAGTCGCCGCGCTCGAGCGCCAAGGCACCGCATGGCTGTTGCGCGACGCGGCCGGCCGCGTGGTGGCACAGGCTGCCGCCGTCGTTCTCGCCAACGCCGCCGACGCGGCGCGGCTGCTGGCGCCGATGGCCGGGCCGCCGTGGCCGCTGGACCACAGCCGCGGCCAGGTCACGCAGTGGGCGCCACCTGCTCCCATGCCGCTGGCACTGCCGGTGGCGGGTGACGGTTATGCGCTGCCCTTGCCCGCTGGCGGCCTGCTGTGCGGCGCGACAAGGGAGGCGGGTACGCCGGCCGACGACGCCGCGCCGCGCCTGGCCGACCACCGGGTCAACCTCGACCGCCTGCAGCGCCTGACCGGCCTGCCGCTGCCGCAGGACATGGCCTGCCTGCAGGGCCGCGTCGGCTGGCGGCTGCACAGCGACGACCGTCTGCCCATCGCCGGCGCCCTGCCGTCGGCCGCGGCCCTGAGGGCGTCGGGCCAGCGTCTCGATCAGGCGCGGCTGCTGCCGCGGGAGGGGGGCTTGTTCGTCCTCACCGCATTGGGCGCGCGGGGCCTGACGCTGGCGCCCCTGCTGGGGCGCCTGGTGGCGGCACAAGCCACCGGCACGCCGTGGCCCCTGGAGCAGGACCTGGCAGACGCGGTGGACCCGGCACGCTGGGTCGTTCGCGGCGCGCGGGCCGCCGCGTCAGGCACGGCCGGCGCAGACGACGCCAAGAAATCTCAGCCCGGCTGAACGGGCTCCAGCGGCGGCTCGTCCTGGTCAGGCTCGTCGGCCTCAGGCGGCAGCCCGGCAGCCTTGCGGGCGGCCTTTTCCCGGTCCTTCTCTTCCTTCTTCTTCTTCTTGGCCAACTCGCGTTGGCGCTTCTCGAACGAGTAATTGGGTTTTGCCAAAGCGCTTCCTCGGGTGACTGGGTGTGCGCCCCGATTAGAACACCAGCGTCCGCACGCCCAGGGCCGTGCCGAGCAGGCAGACGCTGGCGCGGTGGCGGGCGAAGATGCCCACCGTCACGACGCCCGGCCACTGGTTGATCTCGGCCTCCATCGCCAGCGGGTCGGCGATGTCCAGGCCGCGCACGTCGAGCAGTGTGTGACCGTTGTCGGTGATCACGTCGGCGCGCACGGTGGCGCTGCCGCCCAGCGCCGCGAAGCGACGCGCCACCTGCGACACGGCCATCGCGATCACCTCCACCGGCAGCGGGTAGCGGCCCAGCCGATCGACGAGCTTGGATTCGTCGGCGATGCAGACGAAACGTTGCGCGAGGTCGGCGACGATCTTCTCGCGCGTCAGCGCCGCGCCACCGCCCTTGACCATGAACCCACGGTGGTCGATCTCGTCGGCGCCGTCGATGTAGACCGGCAGGCGCTGCACCTCGCCAGCTTCGAACACCGGTATGCCGTGCCGCCGCAGCCTTTCGGTGCTGGCCGCCGAGCTGGACACCGCGCCCGGGAAGCGGTCCTTGATGCCGGCCAGCGCGTCTATGAAGTGGTTGACGGTGGAGCCGGTGCCCACGCCGACCAGCTGGCCCGGCACCACGTGCTCGAGCGCGGCGCGGCCCACCAGGGCCTTCAGTTCGTCTTGCGTCATGGGACTCATTATCCCGGGCCGACCGGCTGAGACAATCGGCGCCATGCCGCTCGTGCCCTACGCCCTGACCCGCCCGTTCCTGTTCGGCCTGGACGCCGAGCGGGCCCACGACCTCACGCTGGCCAGCCTGGCCCGCTTGCAGAACACGCCGGCCTCATGCCTGTGGCGGCAGGCCCGCGTCGACGACCCGCTGACGGTGGCCGGGCTGCGTTTCCCCAACCGCATCGGCCTGGCGGCCGGGCTCGACAAGAACGGCGAGTGCATCGACGGCCTGGGCGCGATGGGCTTCGGCTTCATCGAGGTCGGCACCGTGACGCCCAAGGCGCAGCCGGGTAACCCGAAGCCGCGCCTGTTCCGCCTGCCGCCGGCCGAAGCGTTGATCAACCGGCTGGGCTTCAACAACCATGGGCTGGCCGCGTTCGTGGCCAACGTCCAGCGCGCGAAGAGCTTCCGCGCCGGCGGCGGCATCGTCGGCCTGAACATCGGCAAGAACGCGGCGACACCGATCGAGCGTGCGGTGGACGACTACCTGCAGTGCCTCGACGGCGTCTACCCGTACGCCGACTACGTGGCCGTGAACATCTCCAGCCCGAACACGCAGAACCTGCGCCAGCTGCAGGGCGACGAGGCGCTGGACGCGCTGCTGTCGGCGCTGCAGGCGCGGCGCGGCAAGCTGGCGCGCCAGCATGGCCGCGCGGTGCCGATGTTCGTGAAGATCGCACCCGACCTGGGCGAAGCGCAGGTTGGCGTCATCGCCGCCACCTTGCGCAGGAACGGCATCGACGGCGTCATTGCCACCAACACGACGATCGCCCGCGACGCGGTGCAGGGGCTGGCGCATGCCAACGAGACCGGCGGCCTGTCGGGGCGGCCGTTATTCGAGGCCAGCAACCGCGTCGTGCGGATGCTGCGCGCGGCCCTCGGGCCCGGCTTCCCGATCATCGGCGTCGGCGGCGTGATGAGCGGCGCCGATGCGTTGGCCAAGCTCGAGGCCGGCGCCGACCTGGTGCAGATCTACACCGGGCTCATCTACAAGGGCCCGGCGCTCGTCACCGAAGCGGCACGAGCGATGGCGCGGCGCGCCTGAGGTTCAGTCGCCGCGCACGACGCCCTCGCGGCGCGGGTCGGCAGCGCCGAACCAGCCGCCCGGCGTGCGCTGGATGACCTGCAGGCCGCTCGTCAGTTCGATCTCGGCGACGCTGTGTCCGCGGCCACGCAGCGCCTCGATCGTCGCCGGCGGGAAACGCCCTGCTTCCAGCAGCGTGGGCCCGTTGAAGCTGCCGAAGTTGGGCTGGTCGACGGCGCGCTGCGCGTCCAGCCCCCACTGCAGCGTACCGAGCAGCGTCTTGGCAACGAAATGGATGATCGCCGGCCCGCCGGGCGAGCCCAGCGTCATCAGCAAGCGGCCGTCTCGGCGGTCGAACACCAGCGTCGGGCTCATGCTCGAGCGCGGTCGCTTGCCGGGCTGCAGGCGGTTGGCGATGGGCCGTCCGGCGCTGTCGACCGGTGCCGCCGAGAAGTCGGTGAGCTGGTTGTTGAGCAGGTAACCGCCGGGCAGGCCGCTGCCGCCGTCGGCCATGACGCGGGCACCGAACGCGGCTTCGATGGTCGACGTCATGGCCACCGCACGACCCTCGCCGTCGACGACGCTGATGTGGCTGGTGCCGTGCTCGGGCTGCTCGGGCATGGCCGCGTGGGCGCTGCGCGAAGTGCCCGGCGGCTGGCCGGGCGGCGCCACCTTCAGGCTGCGCGTGCCGATGAGCGCGGCGCGCTGGCGCAGGTAGGCGCTGTCGAGCAGACGCTTCCAGTCGCCGCCGGGGGCGGCGACGAAATCGGGGTCGGCCACGTACAGCGCGCGGTCGGCATAGGCCAGCCGGGCGGCCTCGGTGTAGGCGTGCAGCCAGTCGGGGCCGGGCACGCCGGCCTGCAGTGCCGGCGCCGGCGCCGGCAGCCGCTCCAGGAGGCCCAGGATCTGCATCAGCGCCAGGTGCCCCGACGATGGCGGCGGGAAGCCGCAGACCCGATACACCACCTGCCAGTCGGTACAGATCGGTTCACGCTGCCGGGGCGCATAGGCTGCCAGGTCGGCCTCGCTCAGCGTGCCGGGGACGGCATGCTGGCGCACACGCGTCACCATGTCGGCGGCCAACGGGCCGCGGTAGAGGGCGTCGCTGCCCTGCCGCGCAACGGCGCGCAGCACAGCTGCCAACGCCGGATTGCGCAGCCGGTGCCCTACCGGGTGCGGGCTGCCGTCGGCGCGGTAGAAGTAGCGGCGCGCGATGGCGTCCTGGCGCAGGTGCGGGTCAGCCAGCAGTTGTCCGTGCAGACGCGGGCCGAGCGGGAAGCCGCTTTCCGCGAGTGCGACCGCCGGCTCGAACAAATGCGCCCACGGCAGCCGGCCATGCCGGCGGTGCGCGGCTTCCAGCATCTTCAGCACACCCGGCGTGGCCACGGCGCGGCCGCCGAAGACGGCCTCGTTGTAGGGCAGCGGCTGGCCGTCGGGCGCCAGGAACAGCCTCTCGCCGACTGCGGCGGGCGCAGTCTCGCGGCCGTCCCAGGCCTGCACTTCGGCGCCGTCGCTGTGCATCAGGAAGGCGCCGCCGCCGATGCCGCTGGACTGCGGCTCCACCAGTGCCAGCACCATCTGCACGGCGATCGCGGCGTCGAGCGCCGAACCGCCGGCCTGCAGCATCGTGACGCCCGCGTCGGCAGCCAGCGGATGGGCCGCCGCGACCATGAAGCGCCGGGCGCTCCAACCCGGCTTGGGGGTCCAGCCGCTGCCAGCCTCGGGCAGCGGCGGCGTGGCCGGGCCGCTGCCGTGTGCAGTGCCGCGCTCGCCGCCGCGGCCGGCGCATGCGGCCAACAACAGCAACAGCGCGGCGCAGACGAGCGGCCGCGCGGCCGCCCGGCGCTGTTTCATCGAAGGCTCCCGCCAGCCCGGCAGCGGCCGCCTACTGCAGCGGCACGCCGGTCTTGGCCTGCAGTTCGTCGCGCGTGACGCCCGGCGCCATCTCCACGATCTTCAGGCCGTGCGGGGTGACGTCGAGCACCGCCAGGTCGGTGACGACGCGGTCGACCACGCCCACGCCGGTGAGCGGCAGCGTGCAGTGCGGCAGGATCTTGAGGTCGAAGCCGCCGTCCTTCTTGCGCGCCACGTGCTCCATCAGCACGACGACGCTCTTCACGCCGGCCACCAGGTCCATCGCGCCGCCCATGCCCTTGACCATCTTGCCGGGGATCATCCAGTTGGCCAGGTCTCCCTTCTCGCTGACCTGCATGGCGCCCAGGATGCTGAGGTTGACCTTGCCGCCGCGGATCATGGCAAAGCTGTCGTGACTGCCGAAGATGCTGCTGCCGGGGATGGTGGTCACCGTCTGCTTGCCGGCGTTGATGAGGTCGGCGTCGACCTCGTCCTCGGTCGGAAACGGCCCGATGCCGAGCATGCCGTTTTCGCTTTGCAGCCAGACCTCGATGTCGGGGCTGACGAAGTTGGCCACCAGCGTCGGCAGGCCGATGCCGAGGTTGACGTAGAAGCCGTCCTGCAGTTCCTTGGCCGCGCGCGCGGCCATCTCGTCGTGGGTCCAGGCCATGGTGGGCCTCCTTCGGAGAAATTGGAGAGCGGGTGCCTGCGGCACCCTTCAAGGTGGCGGCCGGCTAGACGCCGGCCCGTGGGGAGTCGCGGATGGTGCGCTTCTCGATGCGCTTTTCGGGGTTCGCGTTGAGCACGATGCGGTGGACGTAGATGCCCGGCAGGTGCACGGCGTCGGGGTCGAAGGTGCCGGTGGGAACGATCTCCTCGACCTCGACGACGCTGATCCTGCCCGCCATGATGGCCGCCGGATTGAAGTTGCGCGCCGTGCGGCGGAAGATCAGGTTGCCCGACACGTCGGCCTTCCAGGCCTTGCCCAGGGCCACGTCGGGCACCAGTGCGCGCTCCATCACGTAGTCGTGGCCGTCGAATTCACGCACCTCCTTGCCTTCGGCCACCAGCGTGCCGACGCCGGTGCGCGTGAAGAAAGCCGGGATGCCGGCGCCGCCGGCGCGCAAGCGTTCGGCCAGCGTGCCCTGCGGCGTGAATTCCAGCTCCAGCTCGTGGGCCAGGAACTGGCGTTCGAACTCCTTGTTCTCGCCAACGTAGCTGGAGATCATCTTCCTGATCTGCCGCGTCTCGAGCAGCTTGCCGAGGCCGAAACCGTCGACACCGGCGTTGTTGGAGATCACCGTCAGATCCTTCACGGCGCTGTCGCGCAGCGCGTCGATCAGTGCCTCGGGGATGCCGCAGAGGCCGAAACCGCCGACGGCGAGCAACTGGCCGTCCTGGACGATCCCGTCCAGTGCCGCCGCAGCGCTGGGATAGATCTTCTTCATGAGTCGTGCCTCCGCAGGGGGCGTTGCTGTGAGCTGTGTAGCGTACTACCTAAGGCATTAGGTAGGGGTTACGTAGAATCGCTTAACCCCTGCCCCGGAGCCGTTCGCCATGGCCACTGCCGACCCGAAGGCCCCGACCGCCGACGTCCCCGCATCCTGCGCCCGATCCCGGGCCACAGCGGCAGCGTGCGTGTGGTGGCGCGTGTGCTGCGCATGGGCCGTAGCCTGGTCTTCGGTGAGATGCAGGTCATCGGCGCCGACGACGAGCTGGCGGCCCACGCCACCACCACCTACGCCCTGATGTAGGCCGACGCGCCGCAGGCCCTTCGTTTGACCGTCACCGCCCTCGCCGCCTTCGATTACTGCACCGCCTTCGAGCTGGCGCCGGTGGGGCTGGTGCTGTCGCGCCAGCGCCTGATGGTCGACTGCAACCGCGAGCTGCTGGCGATGTTCCGCGCCGAGCGCGAGCAGCTCATCGGCCGCTCGTTCGAGATCCTCTACCCCACCGCCGACGAGTTCGAGCGCACCGGCCAGCGCATCGCGGCGCAGCTGGACACCCTGGGCCGCTACGCCGACGAGCGCGTGATGCGGCGGCTGACCGCGGCACCGGGTGCGCCTGAGGGCGAACTGTTCTGGTGCCATGTCAGCGGCCGCGCGCTCGACCCGGGCCGGCCCCACGCGGCAGGCATCTGGGCCTTCGAGGACCTGTCGTCCAAGCGCGCGCTCAAGTTCGAGCTGACGCCGCGAGAGCGCGAGATCGCCGCCCTGCTGATCGAGGGCCTGACGAGCAAGGGGGTCGGCAAGCGGCTGGACATCAGCCCGCGCACGGTCGACGTCTACCGCGCGCGGCTGATGCGCAAGGCGGGTGCGGCGACGACGCCTGAACTCGTCAAGCGGCTGCTCAGCGGGCAGGCCTGAACGCACCGCGGCGCAGTCACCCGTGCAACCTGCACCGCTGCACCGCTGCACCACGGAGCCAAGGGCTAAGCGGAGCGAGCCCGTGACGTACGAGCGGGCTGCTGCGTCGATCTACCTGTTGGCATCCAGTAGCCCGCCGGGCCGGGCGTGCGGAGCAAGCAGAACGAGTGTGAGGTGGCGTTAAGGCCCTCTTCTTTGGTGACTTTCTTCTGGGCCCCCAGAAGAAAGTTACCCGCCCGCCGGGGCGGAACCCGGCATGTCGAAGGTCAACCGCCTTCGCCGAGGCGAACCCCAAGAAAGGCAGCCGTCGCTACGACACCAGCGCGCGCAGCCAGTCCGGCAGCGGCGCCGACTTGCGCGCCTTGAAATCGGTCCACACCGTCTTGCTGCCGCCTTCGGCGTAGATCGTGCCGGGGTCGTCGGTGCGTGTGAGCGTGATGTAGGTGTCGAAGCTGGAGCGCCCGGGATTGGTGACGTAATGCCTGGCCAGGATGTCGCCCGGGAATTCGAGCTGGCGGATGAAGTTGCAGAAGGCGTTGACGATCACCGGCCCGCAGCCCGCGGGGTCGGGCGGGCCGCCCACCTTGTACAGCCACTCCAGGCGCGCGATCTCGAGGTAGCGGAAGTAGATGGTGTTGTTGACATGGCCCATCAGGTCCATGTCGCCCCAGCGGATGGGGATGACCATCTCGTGCGTGAGCTTCTTCTCGGCCGGAACGTGGAATCTCATGGTCCTGCTGCGGTCCGTGCCGGCATCTGGGTCATTGCGGCTCGATGCCGAGTTCACCTGCCATGCGGTGCACCAGCGCCTTCAGCGCGTCGACCTCCGCCGCCAGTCTCGTCTGCTCGGCCTTCAGCGCCGCCAGTTCACCGGCCGACACGCCGCCGTTGCCGTCGAGCATGGCCGCGGCACTGGCCTCGGCGACCTCGCCGCACAGCAGGTGCGCCCAGCGCGCCTCGCGCGAGCCCGGCGCACGCGCCAGCTTCACCACGCGCGGCGGGTCCTTGGCGGCCAGTTCCTCCAGGAAACCTTCCACCGACGAGATGTCGGCGAAGCGGTGCAGCCGTTCGCAGTTCAGCCGCAACTCGGCCGCGGTCTGCGGGCCGCGCAGCATCAGCACCGTGAGCAGCGCCACCGCCTGGCCGGGCACGCCGAGCACGCGGCCCATGTTGTGTTCGAACTTGACGACGCGGCTGCCGCTGCCTTCGAACACCAGGCTCAGGCCCTTGAGGCCGTCGACCGCGGTCATGACCTCGGCTTCGGTGGCCTCGATGACCGGAAAGCGCGCCGTCTTCTGGTTGCAGCCCGCGGTGAGCGCGTTCACCGACAGCGGATAGGTGTCGGGCACCGTGTGCTGCTTCTCGACCAGCACGCCCAGCACGCGCGCTTCGAGCGGGGTCAGGTTCCGCAAGGCTCAGACCCCGAAGCCATCGTCCGCCGCGATCACGGCGCCATTGACGAAGTGGCTCTGGTTGGCACACAGCATCATCAGCGCCGCGTCCAGATCCTCGGGCTTGCCGATGCGCTTGCGCGGCAGCATCTGCATCAGCTTCTGGCCGGCCTCGGTCTGCCAGTGCTCGTGGTTGATCTCGGTGTCGATATAGCCCGGGCACAGCGCGTTGACGTTGATGCCCCAGCGCCCCCACTCCAGCGCCATCGCGCGTGTCATGTGGATCACCGCGGCCTTGCTCATGGCGTAGACGCCCAACTGCCCCAGCACGCGCAGCCCGGCCATCGACGCGACATTGACGATGCGCCCGCCGGTGAAGATGCCCGGCGCCTCGCCCTTGGCGCGCGCGATCATGCGCTTGGCCACTTCCTGGGCCACGAAGAAGGCGCCGCGCGTGTTGGTGCCCATCACGTAGTCGTAGTCCGCGGGCGTCACGTCGGTGAGCTTTTGCGTCGTGCTGACGCCCGAGTTGTTGACGAGGATGTCGATGACGCCCATCTCGGTTTCGGCGTGCGCCACCGCGGCGCGGATGCTGGCCGGGTCGGTGACGTCCAGGCCCACCACATGCGCATCGCCGCCGGCGGCCTCGATCTCGGCACGCAGCGTCTTCAGCCGCTCGATGCGCCGCGCGGCGAGCACGACACCGGCACCCGACGCCGCCAGGACGCGGGCGAACTGTGCCCCCAGGCCGCTCGAAGCACCGGTGACGAAGGCCACGCGGCCGGACAGATCGATCTCGTATGCCATGGTCCTTTTCCCTGCTGCAAACCCCGCCGATCACGATAGCACGCAAGGCTATCGGCGCTGCCGTGCCATCATCAAGCGCTGTGATGTTGCGTGTTGAAGGCCTCGGCAAACACTTCGGCGAGACGGCCGTCTTCGACTCGGTATCGTTGGCGCTCGCACGCGGCGAGTTCGTGGCGCTGCTGGGCGAATCGGGGGTCGGCAAGTCGACGCTGCTGAACTGCATCGCGGGCCTGGACCGTGCCGACCGCGGCCGCGTCGTCATCGAAGGCACCGACCTCGCCACGCTCGACGACGACGGCTGCGCACGTTTGCGCCGACAGCAGCTGGGCTTCGTCTTCCAGGCCTTCCACGTGCTGCCGCACCTGACGGTGGCCGAGAACGTGAGTCTGCCGCTGCGCCTGCTGCGCCGGCAAGACGACGCGCGCGTGGCCGCCATGCTCGACGCCGTCGGACTGGGCGGCCTGGGCGCGCGCCTGCCGGCGCAGCTCTCCGGCGGCCAGCTGCAGCGGGTGGCGATCGCACGTGCGGTGGTGCATTCGCCGGCGTTGATCCTGGCCGACGAGCCCACCGGCAACCTCGACCCCGAAACCGCCGAGCGTGTGCTGGCCGTGCTGCAGACGCAGGTGCGCGAAGCCGGCGCAGCCTGCCTGCTGGTCACGCATTCGGCCGCCGCGGCGGCACGCGCGCACCGCCTGCAGCGGCTCACGGCGCATGGCATCGTGGATGCCTGAGCGGCGCCGGTGATGCAGCGCTCGCTGTTCCTGGCGCTGATCGTGCGCGAGTGGCGCCACCACCCGTGGCGCCACGGCGTGGCGCTGCTGGCGGTGGCGCTGGGCGTGGCGCTGGCGTTTTCGGTGCACCTCATCAACAACTCGGCACTGAGCGAGTTTTCGGCCGCCGTGCGTGCCGCCAACGGCGAACCCGACCTCACGCTGCGCGGCCCGCGCGCCGGCTTCGACGATGCGGTGTTCGAGCGCGTGGCCGCCGACCCCGGGGTCGAGATCGCCAGCCCCGTGCTCGAGATCGACACCTACGCCGCCACAGTTGGCGGCGGGCGCCTGCCGGTGCGCGTGCTCGGCATCGACACCCTGCTGGCTGCACCGCTGGCGCCGGCGCTGCTGCCGCGGCCGGCGGCCACTGAAGACCGGCTGGTGTTCCTCGACCCCGACGCCGCCTTCCCCAACACCGCGGCGCGCGAGCAGCTCGGGCTGGCCGACGGCGACGAACTGGCGCTGCAGGCCGGGCCCACCTTCCAGCGCCTGCGCGTGGCCGGCGCGGTACCGGCCGGCGGCGTGCCGCTGGTGGTGATGGACCTGGCCGGCGCGCAGCAGCACTTCGCCCGCCTGGGCCGCCTGTCGCGCATCGACCTGCGGCTGGTGCCGGGCGCCGATACGGCGGCGCTGCTGACGCGGCTGGCGCTGCCGGCCGGTGTGGCCGCGGTGCCGGCCGACGAAGCCGAGCAGCGCGTCTCGCAGCTGTCGCGCGCCTACCGCGTCAACCTCACGGTGCTGGCGCTGGTGGCCTTGTTCGTCGGCGCCTTCCTGGTCTTTTCGGTGGTTTCGCTGTCGGTGGCGCAGCGCACGCCGGCGCTGGCTTTGCTGGGCGTGCTCGGGCTCACGGCAGGCGAACGGCGGCGGCTCGTGCTGCTGGAATGCCTGCTGCTCGGCGCCGCGGGCAGCGCCGTCGGCCTGCTGCTGGGTAGCGCCATGGCCGCGGTGGCGCTGCGTCTGCTGGCCGGCGACCTGGGCGGCGGCTACTTTCCGGGCATCGTGCCGCCCTTGCAGGTCGACGCCGTCGGTGTGCTCGTCTTCGGCCTGCTCGGCACGGCCTCGGCGCTGGTCGGCGGCTGGTGGCCGGCGCGGCAGGCCGAGCGCATCGCCCCGGCGCTGGCGTTGAAGGGCCTGGGCACACCCGAATCGCTGGTCCCGCCGACCTGGCCGGGCGTGGCGCTGCTGGCGCTGGGTTCGGCGGCGGCCTTCGCGCCGCCCATCGCCGGCTTGCCGCTGGCGGCCTACATCGCGGTGGCGGCATTGCTGTTCGGCGGCGTGGTGCTGGTGCCGGCCGTCGTGCATGCCCTGCTCGCCGCCGTGCCGCCGGCGCGCGGTGCGCTGCCGCTGCTGGCGCTGCAGCGTGCGCGCTTTCAGCGCCGCACCGCCACCGCGGCGGTGGCCGGTGTGGTGGCAAGCCTGGCGTTGTCGGTGGCGCTGACGGTGATGGTGACGAGTTTCCGTGTCGGCGTCAGCGACTGGCTGGGCAGCGTGCTGCCGGCCGATCTGTATGCGCGCAGCGCCGCCACCAGCGCCACCAGCGCCACCAGCGCCACCAGCGACCAGGCCTGGCTGGCGCCCGAGTTCCTGGCCCGAGTGGCGGCGGTGCCCGGCGTGCAGCGGCAGCAGGCGTCGCGCGTGCGCGCGCTGCAGCTGGCCCCCGGGCGGCCGGCGGTGACATTGATCGCACGTCCGCTGGGCGACCCGGCCGGGGCCTTGCCGCTGCTCGAAGCGCCGCTGCCCGCCAGGCCGGGAGAGGTCGGCGTCTTCGTCAGCGAGGCCATGGTGTCGCTCTACGGCGCCCGGCCCGGCGCGCTGATCGAGCTGCCGCTGGCCGACACCCCGGTGCCGGCGCGTGTGCTCGGCGTCTGGCGCGACTACGCGCGCCAGTTCGGCTCGATCGCCATCGACGACCAGGTGTATCAAGGCCTCACCGGCGACACGCGCATCAACGACCTCGCACTGTGGCTGGCCCCGGGCGCCGACGCCGCAGCCGTGCAGCAGGCGCTGCGCGGTTTGCTCGAAGACCCCTCGATGCTGGACTTTGCCGCCACCGCGGAGCTCAAGCGCGTGTCGCTGCGCATCTTCGACCGCAGCTTTGCCGTCACCTACTACCTGCAGGCGGTGGCGATCGCCATCGGACTCGTCGGCATCGCCGCCAGCCTGTCGGCGCAGGTGCTGGCGCGGCGCAAGGAATTCGGGCTGCTGGCGCACCTGGGGCTGACCCGCGGCCAGGTGGTGGCGGTGGTCGCCGGCGAAGGCGCGGCCTGGGTGGCTGCCGGCACCGTGGCCGGGCTGCTGCTGGGGCTGGCGGTGAGCATGGTGCTGGTGTTCGTGGTCAACCCGCAGAGCTTTCACTGGACGATGGACCTCGTGCTGCCGTGGGGCCGGCTGGCGCTGCTGTGCGCCGCGGTGCTGGTGGCCGGCACCGCCACCGCTGCCTTCAGCGCCCGCCGCGCCGCCGGTGCGGCAGCCGTGCTGTCGGTGAAGGAGGACTGGTGAACCCGGCACGGCGCCGCTGGCTGCTGGCGCTGGCGCCGCTGAGCGCTGCCGCAGCCTGGCCGGTGCGTGCCGCCGAGACGGCCGCCAGCGCGGTGCGCCGCGGCCGCGCACTCGAGTTCCCGCGCGACCACGGCGCGCACCTCGCGGCGCGCACCGAGTGGTGGTACGCCACCGGCTGGGTCGGCAGCGTCGAGCAGCCGGCCTACGGCTTCCAGGTCACGTTCTTCCGCAGCCGCACCGGGCTGGCCAGCGACAACCCGAGCCGCTTCGCGGCGCGGCAGCTGCTGTTTGCGCACGCTGCGGTCACCGACCTCGCCGCACGCCGGCACCACCACGACCAGCGCATCGCGCGCTGGTCGGGGGCGCCGCTGGCCGTGTTGGGCGCGGCCGCGGAGGGCGACGCCGAAGTGCGCCTGGGCCGTTGGTGGCTGCGGCGCGACGGCGAACGCTGGCTCTCGGCGATAGCCGCCGCCGGCTTCAAGCTCGATCTGACGCTGCTGCGCACGCAGCCGGTGCTGCTGCAAGGCGACGCCGGCTACTCGCGCAAGGGGCCCGACGAAAGCCAGGCCAGCCACTACTACAGCGAGCCGCAGCTGGCGGCCAGGGCACGCCTGGCCTTGTCAGGCAGTGCCATCGACGCTGCTGTCAGCGCCGATGGCCGCGCCTGGATCGACCACGAATGGGGCGACGAGATCCTGCACCGCGACGCCGTCGGCTGGGACTGGATCGGCATCAACCTCTTCGACGGCAGTGCGCTCACCGCCTTCGTGCTGCGCCGCCGCGACGGCAGCACGCTGTGGGCCGGTGGCAGCTTCCGCCCGGCGGGGCTGCCGGCGCGCGCTTTCGCCGCCGGCGAGGTGCGTTTCGAACCCGGCCGCCGCTGGCGCAGCCCGCAGACCGCCGCCAGCTACCCCGTGCAATGGCAGGTGCAGACGCCGGCCGGGCGCTGGCAGCTGCGAGCGCTGATGGACGAGCAGGAACTGGACAGCCGCGGCAGCACCGGTACGGTGTACTGGGAGGGGCTGAGCGAACTGCTCGACGCCGACGGGCGGCGCGTCGGTCTGGGTTATCTGGAGATGACGGGTTACGCAGGGGCGCTGCGGCTGTGAAGTGAATGTGCGAGCGCAGGTGGACCCTCGCCACGCTGGCATTGCCCCCTCTCCCGCTGGCGGGAGAGGGCTGGGGTGAGGGTCTTGGCGAACCTCCCCACCCTCACCCCCACCCTCTCCCGCCCTGCGGGAGAGGGAGCAGGACAGCCTCACGGCCGCGGCTGCCGCCGCCGAATGTCAAGGCCGCGGCTGCCGCCGCGGCGTGCGCCGATCATCCCGCCACGACCCCGCCCGGCCTGCGCGGCCAGGGTCCAGCGGCGTGGCACGCACGCAGTTGCCGCCGGCCTGTCGCGCAGCGGCCAGGGCGTCCTTGGCGTCTTCGATCAAGGCCGACAGATGCGGATGCGCGGGCCGCAGGTGCGCCACACCCACGCTGACCGTGATGCACAGCGGCTGCCCGGCCCAGGCCAGGTCCAGCTTCTCGGCACGCTCGCGTATGCGTTCAGCCACGTCCAGTGCTCCCGTGGCGTCGGCCTGGGCCAGAAAGACGGCCATCTGGCCAGCGGCGAACTGGGTCAGCACGTCGGCGCCACGCAAGTGGGCGGCGGTGTTGCGCAACAGGTCGGCGAGCACAGCGGCGCCGGCTTCGCTGCCACGCGTTTCGCACAGGCGCGGGTAGCGGTCGACGTCCACCAGCAGCAAGGCCACCCCCGTGCCGTAACGGCGGGCGCGCGCCCATTCGCGTTCGGCCAACTGGAAGAACAGCGGGGTGGGGGTCACGGCGCCCACGCCTTCGGCAGCCGGAGCCGGTTGGTCGCTGCGCGCCGGACCGGCCGGGCGCGCCCACTTCAGCGCCAGCGCCAGCGCCGGCACTGCCATCGCGGCAACACCCAGCACCGAGCCCCACAGCGCCGCCCAGGGCGCCGTGACGCCCAGCCCGGCCTGCAGCGCCAAAGCACTGCCCGCGGCCAGCAATACCGCCGCCAGGGTCAGCAAGAGCACGGTCACCCCCGGCGACAGGCGCCAGCGGATGGCCTGCGACGACGTCGGCTGCGGCGCAGGCTGGGGAAGGCGGGTACGGACGGGGCTCATGATGGAAAACGGCAACAGGCCTTATTCGACCACATTCATGCCCCGCACGAGCGTTCGTTTCGTTCCAATGCAGGCCGCGGCATGCATTCGAGGGGGTCCGGACTTCACCCACGGACCGACCGCGAGGTCGCGCCGACCGCGGCGGTCGGCCACGGCACTGCGGCATAGACTCGCCGCCATGTCCGAGGATTCCAAACGCGCTGCGGCGGCGTCACCACGCTCGCTGTCGGGCCTGCTGCCCTTCATCCGCCCCTACCGCGGCCGCGTCGCGCTGGCGCTGCTGTTCCTGGTGGCGGCGGCGCTCAGCACGCTGGCCTTCCCGGTGGCGCTGAAGGTCCTCATCGACCAGGGCCTGGTGGCCACCGACCCCGGCGAGCGCCTGATGGCGCTGCGCGGCCATTTCCTGGCGCTGTTCGGCGTCGCGGCGGCGCTGGGGGCGTTCTCGGCGGCGCGCTTTTACATGGTGAGCTGGCTCGGCGAGCGCATCACCGCCGACCTGCGCAACGCCGTCTATGCCCATGTGCTGCGGCAGAGCCCGGAATTCTTCGAAAGCACCAAGACCGGCGAGGTCCTCTCGCGCCTGACCACCGACACCACGCTGGTGCAGACCGTGGTCGGCTCGTCGCTGAGCATGGGCCTGCGCAACACGGTGATGGGCATCGGCGCGCTGGCGGCACTCATCGTCACCAACCCCTGGGTCATGACGCAGGTGCTCGGCGTGCTGGTGCTGGTGGTGCTGCCGAGCATCTACTTCGGCCGCCGCGTGCGCAAGCTCAGCCGCGCCAGCCAGGACCGCGTGGCCGACTCCAGCGCCATCGCCGCCGAGGTGCTGGGCGAGATCCCGGTGGTGCAGAGCTACGTGCAGGAAGCGCGCGAGACCGCACGCTTCGACCGCAGCACCGAAGACGCCTTCGAGACCGCACGCAAGCGCACGCGGGTGCGTGCCTTCCTGGTGGCCTTCATGATCACCGCCACCTTCGGCACCCTGCTGTGGGGCCTGTACCAGGGCACGCAGGCGGTGCTCGCCGGCAAGACCAGCGCCGGCCACCTGGGGCAGACGGTGGTCTTCGTGATCATCTTCGTCGGCGCGGTGGCGGTGCTGAGCGAGGTCTACGGCGACCTGCTGCGCGCTGCCGGCGCCACCGAGCGGCTGATGGAACTGCTGGCCGCGCGCTCGCCGGTGGCCGAACCGGCCGTGCCGGTGCCGCTGCCGGCCACGCGCGGCGGCTCGAAGGTGAGCTTCGAGCATGTCGTCTTTCACTACCCGTCGCGGCCCAGGCAGGCGGCGCTGATCGACTTTTCGCTGCACGTCCAGCCCGGCGAGACGGTGGCGCTGGTGGGCCCCAGCGGCGCCGGCAAGAGCACGGTGTTCCAGCTCCTGCTGCGCTTCTACGATGCACAGTCCGGCGTCGTGCGCATCGACGGCGTGCCGGTGCGCGACGCTGCGCTGGCGGCACTGCGCGAGCGCGTGGGCATCGTGCCGCAGGACAGCACGGTGTTCTCGACCAGCGCGCTGGAGAACATCCGCTACGGCCGCCCCGGCGCCAGCGACGAGGAGGTCATCGAGGCCGCGCGCGCAGCCTATGCGCATGAATTCATCACCGCGCTGCCCGAGGGCTACGGCACCTATCTCGGCGAACGCGGCGTGCGGCTGTCGGGTGGCCAGCGCCAGCGCATCAGCATCGCCCGCGCCATGCTCAAGAACCCGCCGCTGCTGCTGCTGGACGAAGCCACCAGCGCGCTCGACGCCGAAAGCGAACGCGTCGTGCAGAAGGCGCTGGAAGCCGCCATGGCCGACCGCACGACGCTGGTCATCGCGCACCGCCTGGCCACCGTGCTCAAGGCCGACCGCATCGTCGTCATGGACGGCGGTCGCATCGTCGACATCGGCACCCACGACGAACTGGTGATTCGCGGCGGGCTGTATGCACGGCTGGCGGCAATGCAGTTCGACCTCGAGCCGGCAGCCTGATGCGGGCATAATTCATGCGCATAAGCCATGGAGGACGGTGATGCACCGATTCGACGACGCACCCAAGAAGCCCACCAACCTGAGCCTCAACAGCAAGGTGCTGGAGGTCGCCCGCGAACTGGGCATGAACGTCTCGGCCACGGTCGATGCCTTGCTTGCCGACGAAGTGCGCAGGCGCTACTGGGAACGCTGGAATGACGAGAACAAGGACGCCATCGCGCACTACAACGCCCGCATTGCGCGCGAAGGCCTGCCGCTGGCGAAGTACCGCACGTTCATGAAGGGCCGCTGATGGCGCGGCTGGACGTCTACGCGAACCCGGACGCCACCGAGCGCCGGCACACGCCCTACTTCGTCGACGTGCAGAACGACTACATCGGCGACATCGACGCGCGGGTCGTGATTCCGCTGCGCCGTGAGGCCGCCTTTGGCCCGCGGGCGCGCGACCTGCACCCCCTGCTGGAGGTGGCCGGCGAGCCAGTGGTGCTGGACACCCCGGCCATCGGTGCGGTGCCGGCGGCCGAGTTGCGCAAGTGCGTGGGCGAGCTGCGCGACGCCTGCGCCGAGATCCAGGAAGCGCTGGACGCGCTGTTCGGAGCCTATTGAATGCGCCATCCCGTCCGCTCGCAGTACGAAGACTTCATGCGCCATGTCGACACGCACGGCGTGGCCAAGGCCGACCGCACCGGCACCGGCACCAGGAGCGTGTTCGGCCACCAGATGCGCTTCGACCTGCGCGAAGGCTTTCCGCTCGTCACCACCAAGAAGGTGCACTTCAAGAGCATCGCGCTGGAACTGCTGTGGTTCCTGCGCGGCGACGCCAACGTGCGCTGGCTGCAGGAACGCGGCGTCACGATCTGGGACGAGTGGGCACGCGCCGACGGCGACCTGGGGCCCGTCTACGGCGTGCAGTGGCGCAACTGGCCCACGCCCGACGGCGGCCACATCGACCAGATCGCGCAGGTCGTGCAGCAACTCAGGACCAACCCCGACTCGCGCCGCATCGTCGTCAGTGCCTGGAACGTGGCCGAGCTGTCGAAGATGGCGCTGCTGCCCTGCCACGCCTTGTTCCAGTTCTACGTCGCCGAGAACCGCCTGAGCTGCCAACTCTACCAGCGCAGCGCCGACATCTTCCTCGGCGTGCCCTTCAACATCGCCAGCTACGCGCTGCTCACCCACCTGCTGGCACAGCAGTGCGAGATGGAACTGGGCGACTTCATCTGGACCGGCGGCGACTGCCACATCTACGACAACCACCACGAGCAGGTGGCGCTGCAACTGTCGCGCGCGCCGCGGCCCTATCCCACGCTGCTCATCAAGCGCCGGCCGCCGACGATCTTCGACTACGCCTTCGAGGACTTCGAGCTGCAGGGCTACGACCCCCACCCCGCCATCAAGGCGCCAGTGGCGGTTTGACCGCCAGCCGCCGCGAGCTCGGCCCCTTGTACTGTCGTGCCGTCACGATGAGCGCCAGCGCGCTGCTGCCGGCGCGCCAGAATGGGCAGGCATGAGCCAGCGCATGGAACGCCCCGCCGAGATCGCCATCATCGCCGCCGTGGCGCGCAACGGCGCCATCGGGCGCGGCAATGCGCTGCTCTTCGACGAGCCGGCCGACCAGCGCCACTTCCGCGCCACCACGCTCGGTTACCCGGTGATCATGGGCCGCAAGACCTGGGATTCGCTGCCGCCGCGCTTCCGCCCGCTGCCCGGGCGGCGCAACGTCGTCGTCAGCCGCAGCGCGTCGACGCAGGCGGCGGGCGCCGAAGTCGCAAGCAGCCTGGAGCAGGCGCTCGCCCTCGTCGCCGACGCACCGCGCGCCTTCGTCATCGGCGGCGCGGAGCTCTACGCGCAGGCGCTGCCGCTGGCGCACACGCTGGTGCTGACCGAGATCGACGCCGACCTCGACGGCGACGCCTTCTTCCCGGTCTGGGACCGCTCCTTGTTCGAGGAGACGTCCAGTACCACTGCCGTCACCGCGGCCGGCGTGCCGTATCGCTTCGTCACCTACTCGCGGCACGGCGGCGCCCAACCGCATCCCACATGACACCTTGTTGCGTCACACTGCGATGACCACCCGCACGCTGCCCCGGGCGTGGCTGCTGTACGAACCCTGACTCGTTGATGCCGATGTTTCCCCCCAACCACCCCGAGCGGCTGGCGCTGGCCGACGAGGTGCACGCACGTCCGCCGGAGCCAGTGTCGACGCCTGCGCGCGCCAGCTACATCGCGGTGCTGATCGACGCCGACGACCGGGCGCGCGAAAAGACGCACCTGGCGTGGCTGTGCCAGCGCCACGGCGTCATGCCGCCCGCCGCCGAGGCAACGCACTTCCGCGCCGACATCGGCGCCGTGCGCTTGAAGTGGGAGCGTCACGGCGAATTTTCGGGTTACCTGTTCATCGCCTCCGGCGCCGCCGCACGGCCCTTCGCCGAGCCCGCCGCAGCGGCGTTGCCGGCGGCCTGGTTGACCGACATCCCCGGGCCCACGGTGGCGGCGGTGCACGTGGAGTTCCTGGCCGGCGCATCGGAGCCGCCCGACACCGCCGCGCTGGCCGAACACTTCGGCGGCCACGCGGTGGCCGGCTCGCGCATCGCCGACGGTGCCGCGTCGGTCTACACCGACTTTCGCATCCACGACGACGGCTTTTCGCGCCATCTCGTGTTCGACCGCCAGCTCACGCAGGGCCAGGCCGGGCGCACGCTGCAACGCCTGACCGAGATCGAGGCCTACCGCATGCTCGCGTTGCTGGCGCTGCCGATCGCGCGCCGCCAGACGCCGCGCCTGCTGCAGGTCGAACGCGAGCTGGCCACGCTCACCGACGGCATCGCGCTCGGTGCCGGAGACGACGAGCGACTGCTGCATGAACTCACGCGGCTGGCCGCCGAAATCGAGAGCGGCGTCGCGGCAAGCGAGTTCCGCTTCGGCGCCTGCAGGGCCTACAACGAGCTGGTGATGCGGCGCATTGCCGAGCTGCGCGAATCGCGGCTGCCGGGCGTGCAGACGATCGAGGAGTTCATGGCCCGCCGCTTCACGCCGGCGGTGGCCACCTGCAACACCGCGTCGCAGCGGCTGGTCGGGCTGTCGGAGCGCGTGGCGCGGGCCAGCAACCTGCTGTCGACGCGCGTGGACATCGCTCGCGAGCGCCAGAACCAGGCACTGCTGTCGTCGATGAACCGACGCGCCAAGCTGCAGCTGCGGCTGCAGCAGACGGTGGAAGGGCTGTCGGTGGCGGCCATCGTCTACTACCTGGCGGGGCTCGTGGGCTACATCACGAAGGGCCTGAAGGCCGGTGGGCTGAAACTCGAACCCGACCTGCTGGTCGGCATTGCGGTGCCGGCGCTGGCGGCACTGGCCATCCTGGCGGTGCGGCGCGCCCGCAAGCATTCCGCCGAGGAAAACAGTCCCTGACCGAACGGCGCCCGGCCCGCGTCTTCCGGTTTGCCGCCGTCGCGCCCGGCCGCTGAGCCGGCGCCGCCTCACTCGCCGCGAAACACCGGCGGCCGCTTCTCCTTGAACGCGCGGATGCCCTCGCGGTAGTCGTCGCTGTCGTAGACCAGCCGGCGCAGACCCTGGATGCGCTCGAAACCCTGCGGCGACATCGGGTGCGCACCGGCCAGGATGCGCAGCTGCTCCTTCATCACCGAGATGCTCAGCGGCGCATTGGCAGCGATGTCCTGCGCCAGGGCCAGGCAGAAGGCCTCAAGCTCGCCGGCGGCGACGACGTGGTTGATCATGCCCAGCCGCTCGGCGCGTTCGGCCGCGACGGGCTTGGCGGTGAAAGCCATCTCCTTGGCGATGCGCATGTTCGATGCATTGAGCAGCGTCAGCATGCCGCTCACGTTGTAGGGCACGCCCAGCCGTGCCGGCGTGAGCGCGAAGGTGGCGTTCGGCGCGGCGACGACGAGGTCGCAGGCGAACACGGTCTCGCAGGCGCCGCCCCAGACGCTGCCTTCGACCATCGCGATCACCGGCGCCGGGAAATTCTCGATCTCGCGGATCAGGTAGCGCAGCGGATCGTCCCAGCCCAGCGGGTCGCGGCCTGTGTCGGGCAACTCGTGCACATCGTGCCCGGCTGACCAGACCTTGCTGCCGGCGGCAGCACGCAGCACCACGACACGCAGCCGTTGGCGGCCGAAGTCGGCCAGCGCGGCGATCAGATCGTCCACCAGCCGCCGGCTCAGCGCATTGCGCTGCTGCGGGTGATCCAGCGTGATGACGCCGACCGCGTCGTGGCGGTCGATGCGCACCAGCGCGGCGGGTGGTCTTGCCGGCCGCGGTGCCCGAACATGGATACTTGCCGAGAAGAGGAGACAAGGACATGGCTGAAACCACCGGCGGCGAAATCATCGCCCGCATGTTGCAGAACGAGGGCGTCGAGAAGGTCTTCGGCATCATCGACGGCACCTACTTCGGCTTCTACGTGGCCTTGCACCGGCTCGGCATCGAGATCGTCACGCCGCGCCACGAGACCTGCGCGGCGCACATGGCCGGCACCTATGCGCGGCTGACCGGCAAGCTCGGCGTGTGCATGGCCAGCAACGGACCCGGCGTGGCCAACCTGCTGCCCGGGCTCGTCGTCGAACAGGCCGACGGCAACCGCGTGCTGGCCATCACCAGCGCGCGCCGGCCCAGCATCATGTACCCCGACCGCGGCGGCAGCTACCAGTGTTTCGACCAGAGCGGCGTGATCGGCAAGATCGCCAAGTGGAGCGCCGCCGTGTCGTCTTTCGACCGCGTGCCCGAGCTCGTGCGCAAGGCGCTGCGCAAGAGCTACGAAGGGCGGCCCGGCGTGGTGCACGTCGACGTGCCGGAGACCATCATGAACGGCAAAGTGAAGGCCGACGTGGCGATGTGGGCGCCCCACCAGTACCGCCATACCGACCCGGTGACACCCACAGTCGAGCAGGTCGCGCGCGCCGCGCAGTGGCTGATCGCGGCCCAGGCGCCGATGATTCACGGCGGCAGCGGCATCATCCACGCCGCCGCCTACGACGCCATGAAGCGCGTCGCCGAGCTGCTGCACGCACCGGTGACCACCAGTTGGGCGGCACGCGGCCTGTTGAACGAGACCTCGCCGCTGGCCATCACGATGCCGCACGTCAAGCTCAACCACAAGGTGCGCAACGACGCCGACGTGGCGCTGATCATCGGCACGCGGCTGGGCGAAACCGACTGGTGGGGCAAGCCGCCGTACTGGCGCCACCCCGCCGAGCAGAAGACGATCCAGGTCGACATCGACGGTGACATGCTGGGCCTGAACAAGCCCGCCGACCTGGCCATCCTGGCCGACGCCGGGCGTTTCCTCGAGCTGCTCGGCGACGAACTGGAACGCCGCCGCGCCGACATCGTGCTCGACGCGCGCCGCCAGCGCGTCGCCGGCTACGGCAAGACCATGCGCGAAGACCGCCAGGGCTGGGACAAGGCGTTGTCGGACATGGCCGTGCCGATGCACCCGGCGCACATCGGCGCCGCCTGCCGCGAGGTCTTCCCCGAGGATTCGGTGCTGGTGGCCGACGGCGGCAACGCCACCATCTGGGCCATGTTCTATCACCAGGTCACGGTGCCCAACACGGTGATCTCGACCTTCAAGTTCGGCATGCTCGGCGCCGGCACCTCGCAGGCGGTGGCGGCGGCGATCGCGCGGCCCGGCAAGCCGGTGTGCTGCATCATCGGCGACGGCGCGATGGGCTTCCATGCGCAGGAGGTCGAGACCGCCGTGCGCAACAACGCGCAGGTGATCTACATCGTGCTGTGCGACAAACAATGGGGCATGGTCAAGATGAACCAGCAGTTCATGCTGCGGCCTTTCAAGACCATGCTGTTCAAACACCTCGACGCCGACGAGACGATCAAGGCCGACCTCGGCGAGATCGCCTTCGACAAGCTCGGGCAGGCCATGGGCGCGCACGGCGAGCGCGTGTCCGATCCGGCGCAGCTGAAGCCGGCGCTGCAGCGCGCGCTGGCGTCGGGCAAGTGCGCGGTGGTCCATGTCGATGTCGACCCCGTCAAGCACATGTGGGCGCCCGGGCTGATCCACTTCAAGAAGATGCACGAAGAGCCGAAGGCCTGAGGCCGCTCCGAGCGTGGAGGCATCGACATGAGCGAACTGGATCTGGTGCGGCTGAACTTCAATCCGCAGTCGCTGTGGGCGCTGAACGCCATCATCGGCCTAGTGATGTTCGGCGTGGCGCTGGACCTCAAAGCGTCCGATTTCCGCACCGTGCTGAGGTCGCCGAAACCGGTCTTGATCGGCCTGGCCGGGCAGTTCGTGCTGTTGCCGGCATTCACCTTCGGGCTCGTGCTGGCGATCCGGCCGGCGCCGAGCATCGCGCTGGGCATGATGCTGGTGGCGTCCTGCCCGGGTGGCAACATCTCCAACTTCCTGACCCACTACGCCAAGGGCAACACGGCGCTGTCGATCGCGATGACGGCGGTCTCCACCGCGGTGGCGGTGGTGATGACGCCGCTCAACCTTTCGCTGTGGGGCGGCCTGCATCCCGAGGCGAGCCAGATCCTCAAGGTGGTGGCGCTCGACCCGCTGGAGATGTTGCTGGCCGTGTTCCTGCTGCTCGGCCTGCCGATGGCCGCGGGCATGTGGACCGGACACCGGTTTCCACGTCTTGCGGCGCGGGCGCACAAACCGGTGCGGGCGCTGTCGCTGGCCATCTTCGGCCTCTTCGTGGTCGGCGCCCTGGCGGCCAACTGGCGACACTTCCTTGACTACGTCGGCTTCGTCGTCCTGGCCGTCTTCCTGCACAACGCGCTGGCCCTGGCCACGGGCTACTACGCGGCGCGCATCGCCGGTCTGCCCGAACGCGACCGCCGCGCCGTGTCGATCGAGGTCGGCATCCAGAATTCGGCGCTCGGCCTCGTGCTCATCTTCAACTTCTTCGGTGGCCTCGGCGGCATGGCCATCGTCACCGCCTGGTGGGGCATCTGGCACATCATCTCCGGTCTCACCGTGGCCACGCTGTGGTCGCGCCGGCCGCCTGTGGCAATGCCGCCATCGTGAGCGGGCGCGGCGTTCTCGTCACCGGCGCCGGCGGCTACCTCGGCTCGCAGGTCGTTGCGGCACTGGCCGCCGGGGCCATCCCGGTCGGCCGCATCGTCGCCGCCGACGTGCGCGAAGTGCCCGTGGAACGACAGGTCGCCGGGGTCGAATACGTGCAGGTCGACGTGCGCTCGCCAGCACTCGTCGGGCTCTTCGAACGTTGCCGGCCCGAGGCAGTGGTGCACCTGGCCTCCATCGTCACGCCGGGCAGGCACAGTAAGCGCGAGTTCGAGTATTCGGTGGACGTGTTGGGCACCGAGAACGTGCTCGAGGCCTGCCTGGCGGCCGGGGTGCGCCAGATCATCGTCAGTTCCAGCGGCGCGGCCTATGGCTACCACCCCGACAACCCGGCCTGGATCGACGAGGACCAGCCGATCCGTGGCAACCGGGCCTTCGCCTATGCCTGGCACAAGCGGCTGGTGGAGGAGATGCTGGCGCGCTGGCGCGTCGAGCACCCCGAGTTGAAGCAGGTGGTGTTTCGCATCGGCACCATCCTGGGCGCGACGGTGCACAACCAGATCACCGATCTGTTCGAGCAGCCGCGGCCGATCGCGATCCGGGGCGCCGACAGCCCGTTCGTCTTCGTCTGGGACCAGGACGTGGTGGGCTGCATCCTGCGCGCCCTCGCGACGGAAACCACTGGCATCTTCAACGTCGCCGGCGACGGCGCGCTGACGATCCATGACATCGCGGCCCGTCTCGGCAAACGCTGTCGGGTGCTGCCGGCCTGGGTCTTGCGGGGCGCGCTGACGGTGCTGAAGGCCTTGCGCCTCACGCCCTACGGACCCGAGCAGCTGGACTTCCTGCGCTACCGCCCGGTGCTGTCGAACAGAAAACTCAAGGAGGAGTTCGGCTATGTCCCGCGCAAGACTTCGGTCGAGGCGTTCGAGTTCTGGCGTGCGGCGCGCAAGCTCGGACCATCACGCACGGCATAGGCCGATGGACCGGCGCTCAGACAGCATCCGAAGCGACGGGCGCTGAACATGCGCGACTTCGCCGGCAAGGTCGTCGTCGTCACCGGGGCCGCCGGCGGCCTCGGTCGCTCGCTGTGCCAACGCTTCGGCCGCGCCGGCGCCAGGATCGTGGCACTGGATCGCGAAACGCCGGCGCTGGATGCGCTGCTGGCGGACCTGCACGAAGCCGGCATCGCAGCCATCGGCAGGGCCTGCGACGTGACGGTCGAAGACGACTGCCTGCGAGCCATGGCTGAAGCGAAGCGATCCTTCGGCGCCATCGACGTGCTGGTGAACAACGCCGGCATCACGCACCGCAGCGCCTTCGCCCGCACCGAGACAGCGGTGATCCGCCGCGTCATGGCGGTGAACTTCTTCGGTGCCCTGCACTGCACGCATGCCGCGATGGACGAACTCGTCTCCAGCCGCGGCATGGTCATCACGATCTCCAGCGTCGCCGGCTTCGCGCCGCTGATCGCCCGCACCGGCTACGCGGCGAGCAAACATGCACTGCACGGTTTCTTCGACAGCCTGCGCACCGAGGTCGAACCCCTGGGCGTGAAGGTGATGCTGGTGTGCCCGTCGTTCATCCAGACCGGCATCGAGAAGAACGCGCTCGACGGCCAGGGCCTGCCGGCGCGCCATCCACAGGCCATCGTCGGTGTGCGGGCCAGCCCGGAGTCGATCGCCGACAAGATCTTCCAGGCCGCGAGAAGAGAGCGCCGCCTGTTGCTGCCCGACAGCGTGTCGCGAACGTCGTGGTGGCTGTCGCGACTGGCGCCCGGGCTCTACGCGCGGCTGATGGTGGCCAGGCTGAACCGGGAGATGCACTCCGGCGGGCGCTGATGCCGACTGTGCCAGGGCCGGCCTGCGGCGGGCCGTCGATCCTGCCGCTGCATACTTCGGCTGCGCTGAACGCGCTGTCGCCCCCCAGTCATCACGGACTCGGCCAACGAGCTCCAAATCACCCGCACCATGCCCACACCCGCCACGCCCTACCGCCTGACCTACGCCACGATGTTCGACCCGCCGCCGTTGCTGCACCAGCGCTTCGACGACGCCCTGGTGCAAGTGCGCCAGAGACTGGGTGCCGACCACGCGATGTCCATCGGCGGACAGCCGCGCACCGGCGGCCGCTGGTTCGAGCTGCGCTCGCCGATCGACCGCGACTGCCTGCTCGGCCGTTTTCCGCTGGGCAGCGCGCAGGACGCGGCCGACGCGGTGGCCGCCGCACGCGCGGCCGCGCCCGGCTGGGCGGCGACGCCCTACACCGAGCGCGTCGCACTGCTGCGCCGTGCCGCGGCACTGATCGAGGAGCGGGTCTTCGAACTCGCCGCCGCGGTGGCGCTGGAGGTGGGCAAGAACCGCATGGAGGCGATCGGCGAGGTGCAGGAAACGGCCGACCTCATCACCTGGTACTGCGACCAGATGGCCGACAACACCGGTTTCGACCGCAAGCTGCCCGACGACCCGCTCAGCGGCTGGCGCAGCCACAACCGCACCGTGCTCAAGCCGCACGGCGTGTGGGCCGTGATCGCGCCGTTCAACTTCCCCTTCGCCCTGGCCGGCGGGCCGATCGGCGCCGCGCTCGTGGCCGGCAACACGGTGGTCTTCAAGACCGCCAGCGACACCGCCTGGAGCGGCCGCCTGCTGATGGACGTCTTCCAGGCCGCCGGTTTGCCGGCGGGGGTGGTGAACCTGGTCAGCGGTGCCGGCAGCGAAGTCGGCGACGCCCTGATGCGCGCGCCGGCGCTGGCCGGTGCCACCTTCACCGGCTCGCACGAGGTCGGCATGGCGCTGCTGCGGCGCTTCGCCGCCGGGCCGCGGCCGCGCCCGCTGATCGCCGAGATGGGCGGCAAGAACGCCGCCATCGTCACCCGCCATGCCGACCTCGATCGTGCCGCCACCGGCATCGTGCGTTCGGCCTTCGGGCTGCAGGGGCAGAAGTGTTCAGCCTGTTCGCGCGTCTACGTGGCGCGCGAAGTGGCCGCGGACCTGCGCCAGCGCCTGGTCGAGCGCACGCAGGCCATCGCCGTCGGCGATCCCACCGCGGCTGCGAACTGGATGGGCCCGGTGATCAACGCCGCCGCGGTCCAGCGTTACCGCCTGGCCGTCGAGCAACTGCGTGGCGAAGGCCAGGTCCACTGCGGTGGCCAGCAGCTGGACGCGGGAGCGCTGGCGCGCGGCCACTTCGTCGCGCCGACGGTGGCCGGTGCCGACTACGGGCACCGCCTGTGGCGCGACGAGCTCTTCCTGCCGCTGGTGCTGGTGGGCGAAGTGGCGTCGCTGGACGAAGCCATAGCGCGCGCGAACGACAGCGACTACGGCCTGACGGCCGGCTTCTACGGCGGCGCCGACGAGATCGGCAGCTTCCTGGACCACATCGAAGCCGGCGTCACCTACGTCAACCGGCCGCAGGGCGCGACCACGGGCGCCTGGCCCGGCTACCAGCCCTTCGGCGGCTGGAAGGGCAGCGGCAACACCGGCAAGGCCATCGGTTCGTTCTGGTACCTGCCGCAATACCTGCGCGAGCAGTCGCAGACCGTCGTCGACTGAGCCGGTGTGGATTTGAATCGCACGCGCCACATCACGCACACCGATGCTGCGCCGCCGCCATTTGATCCTGGCCGCAGCCGGTCTGGCCGTACCCGCCGGCGCCGCGCTCGCCACCGTCGCGCCAGTTGCGGATGAAGGGGCGGCCGAGGCCTTGCAGCAGCCCGTGGCACAGGCGATCGACCAGGGTGCAGCGCAGGCGCCCTTGGCACACGCCGTGCTCGTGGAGCAGCGCGGCCGCCTGCTGGGCGAGGCCTATTTCACCGCCGACGACAAGCCGTCGCGCGCCTGGATCGCACGGACCGTGGCGTTCGATGCCGACACCTTGCACGACATGCGTTCGATCAGCAAGAGCGTGGTGGCAGTGGTGGGTGGGGCGCCTCGCCCAGGGACCAGCGGCCACCGCCGCATGAACGGTGAGCGGCGACATCGCCAGATGCGTGGTGCCGTCGCGCCAGGGTGTCTTGAGCTTCAGCACGACTTGCCCGGCGGCGTTGCTTTGCACCCGTTCGTTGGCCAGCGCCGGGCGGGTGATGTAGCGGCACGGTTGCTCCAGCGCCTGGCGGTCGCCCGCCGCGCAGCGCACTGCATCGTGCAGGCTGAAACCCTGCAGGTCGGCGCACAACGTCTGATTGATGCGCACCTCTCTCGACATGACACCCTGCACCGTCTGCCACCTTCTGGCCGGCGCGTGGCCCGCAGGCGATGCCGCTTGGCCAGCGCCAGGCGCAGCGGGATTGACAAAGACAGCACCCACTACCGGCATGCGGTGGATGACGTGGTTCACCAGGTGCCCAGCGCGCTGTGCCAGGCGTCGGGCACCGCACGCCGGGCAGAAGCCGCGCCGCTTGCAGCTGAAGGCGACCACAGTGCCCGGCGTCAACTATCCTGAGCTGCGCTCAAGATAATTGTCGGCCGCCAGCCTCAGGAAGCCGTGGGCCAGGATGCCGCACTCGAGGAATGCATCGGACTCGCCCTTCACGAACTGCGCCAGATCGGCTCCGGCGGCAGCTTCGGTCTCGGCCAAGCAGGTCGCGGCATGCTGCTGCACCCGGCGGTACAGCGTGGTCTTCTCGGGGCGGTGACCCTCGTAGTGGACTGGGGCGCCAGCCGGCGCCCGGTGGGGCTGCTGCACCGTGGCTTGCATGCATTGCTCAATTCGAAACTGTGGTGCTTCACGGTCTCGAACCGTGAGGCGTACCGCCATTGCCCTCTGCGACGCCTTCTTCCTGGCGCCCTCAGGCTGTCAACGATATCTTGCCTTGCCTACCTCGCAGCAGATGCCGGCCGCAGAGGCGGGCGCCTGAACCGGACGGTCGCCAGCAACCGCAAATGGCCGGGTGGAGCCGACAGATTTTCGCCACCGAACGGTCGGTCCCCACCAAGTTACCGACCATCAGATCCGCGGGGCCGTGCCGTCAGACCGCGGTGACGTTGAACCGATCGCAGAGGTCATCCACCTGCCGTGCCTTGAGCTTCTCCGCTTTCAGCTTGCGAAGCCCGCTCCGCCTGAAGATGGCGTAGGCAAACCCCTTGT
>JAUXVE010000145.1 GCA_030680415.1 Rubrivivax sp. | reverse complement strand
AATAGGTGTGAACCGCGGGCGGTGAAACGACGGCCAAAGCCACACCGCCTACTGACAACGCCGCGCCACGTCGAGCGTGCGCGTCTCGAAAAGCGGCAGCAGCGAATCTTGGCTGCGTTTGCTTAAGGAAGTGCCATTGCTCTCAGATCGACATCTTCTGGCGCACGCCGTCGGCCTGCATGTCGGGGCCGCGGCCGCGCATGACGATCTCGCCGCGCTCCATCACCAGGTACTGGTCGGCCAGTTCGGCGGCGAAGTCGTAGTACTGCTCGACGAGCACGATGGCCATCGTGCCGCGGTCGGCGAGCATGCGCACGACGCGGCCGATGTCCTTGATGATGCTGGGCTGGATGCCTTCGGTGGGTTCGTCCAGCATCAGCAGCCTGGGGCCGGCGGCCAGCGCGCGCGCGATCGCCAGTTGCTGCTGCTGGCCGCCCGAGAGGTCGCCGCCGCGGCGGTGCATCATCTGCTCGAGCACCGGGAAGAGTTCGAACAATTCGGCCGGGATCGCCGTGCCGCCGCGTTTCGTGGCCAGGCCCATGCGCAGGTTCTCCTCGACCGTCAGGCGGCCGAAGATCTCGCGGCCCTGCGGCACATAGCCGATGCCGCGCTCTACACGTTCGTAAGGGGTGGCCCGGGTGATGTCGATGCCGTCGAGCGTGACGCGGCCGGTCTTCACCGGCACCACGCCCATCAGGCTCTTCAGCAGCGTCGTCTTGCCGACGCCGTTGCGGCCCAGCACCACCGTCACCTCGCCCAGCTTCGCCTCGAAGGCGAGGTTGCGCAGGATGTGGCTGCCGCCGTAATATTGATTCAATCCGTTGACGCTGAGCATCGATTGCCGACCTCGTCATTCATGCTGGAACCCCCTCCCGGAGGGGGCGCGGGGGAGCCGGACATGCCACCGAAGGTGTGCCTGGGGCTAGCGCCCCAGGTACACCTCGACCACCTCCTCGTTCGCCTGCACCTCGCTCAGCAGTCCCTCGGCCAGCACGCTGCCTTCGTGCAGCACCGTCACCTTCTTGCGCCCTTGCGTGAGCTGGTCGACGAACTTCATGTCGTGCTCAACCACGACCAGCGAATGCTGCCCTTCGAGCGACAGGAAGAGCTCGGCAGTGCGCTCGGTTTCCTCGTCGGTCATGCCGGCCACCGGCTCGTCGAGCAGCAGCAGCTTGGGGTCCTGCATCAGCAGCATGCCGATTTCCAGCCACTGCTTCTGACCATGGCTCAGCAGCCCGGCGCTGCGCTGCGCCTCGTGCTCGAGGTGGATCAGCTCCAGCACTTCGCCGATGCGCTCGCGCTGCACGGGGCTCAGGCGGTGGAACAGCGCGGCGCGCACGCGGCGGTCGGCCTTGAGCGCGAGCTCGAGGTTCTCGAACACCGTCAGCTGCTCGTAGACGGTGGGTTTCTGGAACTTGCGGCCGACGCCGGCCTGTGCGATCTGCGGCTCGCTCAGGCGCAGCAGGTCGATGTTGGAGCCGAAGGAGACGCGGCCGCTGTCGGGCCGTGTCTTGCCGGTGATGCAGTCCATCATCGTCGTCTTGCCGGCGCCGTTGGGGCCAATGATGCAGCGCAGTTCGCCGACGTCGATGGTCAGGCTCAGCGCGTTCAGCGCCTTGAAGCCGTCGAAGCTGACGCTGATCTCGTCGACGTACAGCGCCACGCCCTGGCCGAAGTAGACCTCGTCGCTCGCGTAGGCCCGGCTGCGCGCCTGGTGCGCCGCCAGCGCGCGCGCACCGGCTTCCATCAGGTCGGGGGTCATGGGCGCCCCTTGCGCCTGAACAGACCGATCAGACCCTGCGGCAGGAACAGCGTCACGGCAATGAACAGCGCGCCCAGGAAGAACAGCCAATACTCCGGAAAGGCCACCGTGAACCAGCTCTTGGCGCCGTTGACGAAGAAGGCGCCGACGATGGGGCCGATGAGCGTGGCACGACCGCCCACCGCGGCCCAGATCGCGATCTCGATGCTGGCCGCCGGGCTCATCTCGCCCGGGTTGATGATGCCCACCTGCGGCACGTACAAGGCCCCCGCCACGCCGCACATCACCGCCGACAGCGTCCAGATGCTGAGCTTGTAGGCGAGCGGGTTGTAGCCGGTGAACATGACCCGCGTCTCGGCGTCGCGGATGGCCTGCAGCACGCGCCCGTACTTGCTCGCGACGATGGCGCGCGCCATCAGGAAGAAGCCGATCAGCACGCCGCCGGTCAGCACGCACAGCGTGACGCGCATGCCGGCGCTGCCGAGCGGGATGTCGAGGATGCGCTTGAAGTCGGTGAAGCCGTTGTTGCCGCCGAAGCCGGTCTCGTTGCGGAAGAACAGCAGCATCGCGGCGTAGGTCAGCGCCTGCGTGATGATGCTGAAGTACACGCCCTTGATGCGCGAGCGGAAGGCGAAGTAGCCGAACACGAAGGCCAGCAGCCCCGGCACCGCCAGCACCAGCAACATCTGCGCGACGAAGCTGTCGCTGACCAGCCAGTGCCAGGGCAGTTCCTTCCAGTTCAGGAAGACCATGAAGTCGGGCAGCGCGCTCTTGTAGTTGCCCTCCAGGCCGATCTGGCGCATCAGGTACATGCCCATGGCGTAGCCGCCGAGCGCGAAGAACAGGCCGTGGCCCAGCGACAGGATGCCGGTGTAGCCCCAGATCAGGTCCATCGCCAGCGCGCAGATCGCGTAACAGAGGATCTTGCCGACGAGGCTGACGTGGAAGTCGCTGAGGTGGAAGACGCTGCTCTGAGGCACGACGAGGTTGAGCAGAGGGATCAGCACTACCACGGTGAGGCTGGCGGCAACCAGCGCCGCCCAGCCCTTGGGCCCCAGGATTTGCGTCATGCCTCGGCGCTCCGGCCTTTGAGCGCGAAGATGCCCTGCGGCCGCTTCTGGATGAAGACGACGATGAGAACCAGCACCATGATCTTGGCCAGCACCGCGCCCTGCCAGCCCTCCAGCAGCTTGTTCAGCACGCCCAGCCCCAGCCCGGCGTAGACGGTGCCGGCGAGCTGGCCGACGCCGCCGAGCACGACGACCATGAAACTGTCGACGATGTAACCCTGGCCGAGGTCGGGCCCGACGTTGCCGACCTGGCTCAGCGCGCAGCCGGCCAGGCCGGCGATGCCCGCACCCAGCGCGAAGGCGTAGGTGTCGATGCGCGCCGTGTTCACGCCCACGCACGAGGCCATGCGCCGGTTCTGCGTCACGCCGCGCACGAACAGGCCCAGCCTCGTCCTGGAGATCAGCAGCGCCACGCCCAGCAGCACCAGCAGCGCGAAGGCGATGATGGCCAGGCGGTTGTAGGGCAGCGTCAGGTTGGGCAGCACCTGCACGCCGCCCGACAGCCAGGCCGGGTTCTCGACACCGACGTTCTGCGCGCCGAAGACCGTGCGCACGAGCTGCATCAGGATCAGGCTGGTGCCCCAGGTGGCGAGCAACGTTTCCAGCGGCCGGCCGTAGAGCCAGCGGATGACGCTGCGTTCGAGCACCGCGCCGACCAGCGCCGCAGCGCCGAAGCTGACCGGGATGGCGGCCAGGATGTAGGCGTCGAAGGCCGCCGGCAGGTGCTGGCGGAACAGGTTTTGCACGACGTAGGTGGCGTAGGCGCCGACCATCATCAGCTCGCCGTGCGCCATGTTGATGACGCCCATCAACCCGTAGGTGATGGCCAGGCCCAGCGCCACCAGCATCAGGATCGAGCCCAGGCTGGCGCCGGTGAAGAACACGCCCAGCCATTCGCCCCACCGCAGCCGGCGTTCGACGTCGGCCAACGACGACTTGATGGCGGCGCGGACTTCGGCGTCGGCCTCTTCGACCTGCCGTTCCAGCAGCAGCGCACGGGTGGCCGGCAACCGGCTGCCGGCCAGCAGCAGGGCCGCCTGCAGCCGGCGCGACTTGTCTGCCGACGAAATGCCCACCGCCGCGCGCAGCAGCTCCAGCTGCTCCTTCAACGCCGCATCGGTCTCGACCGCGGCGGCGCGGTCGATCAGCGGCAGCTTGCCTTCGTCGGCCTGGCTGCGCAGTTCGGCGATGCCGCGCGCACGTTCGGCGCGGTCGGGCGACAGCAACTGCATCGCCGCCGCCGCGGCGCCGAGTTCGCGCCGCATGCGGTTGTTGTTGAGCACGTCCTCGGCGCCCTCTGGCAGCAGCGCCGGGGTGCCGCTGGCGGCGTCGACGGCCTGGCCGTCGCGCACGATGAAGGCCCGGCCATCAGCGACCTTGACCTCGTCGGCCAGCAGCGCCTGCACATAGGCCGCCAGTGCCGGGTCGGCCGCCGCCACGGCGGCGTTCAGCGCCGCGATGCGCGTCTCGCCGTCGCCGGCGGCGATGGCCAGGGCCTGCTCCTGCGTCAGCGCCGCGGCCGTGCCGGCACCGGCCAGCCACGGCACCAGTCCCAGCACCACCGCGGCGCAGCGCGCGAGCGCTGCGCCGCGGTGCCGCATCACTTGGCCGCGACCTTTGTCGCCTCTGGCACGTTGAGCTTGCCCTTGTTCTCGGGGATGAAGTCGCTCCAGGGATCGGCCGCCACCGGGCCGGGCGTCTTCCAGACGACGTTGAACTGGCCGTCGGCCCTGATCTCGCCGATGAACACGCTCTTGTGCAGGTGGTGGTTCTTCTCGTCCATCTTGCTGACGATGCCGCTGGGCGCCTTGAAGGTCTGGCCGGCCATCGCGGCAATGACCTTGTCGGTGTCGGTGCTCTTGGCCTTGTTCACCGCCTGCGCCCACATGTGCACGCCGATGTAGGTGGCTTCCATCGGGTCGTTGGTGAGCGCCTTGTCCTTGTGGCCGGCGATGCCCTTGGCCTTGGCGTAGGCGCTCCACTTCTTGATGAACTCGTCGTTGGTCGGGTTCTTGATCGACTGGAAGTAGTTCCAGGCCGCCAGGTGGCCGACGAGCGGCTTGGTGTCGACGCCGCGCAGCTCCTCTTCACCGACCGAGAACGCCACCACGGGCACGTCGGTGGCCTTCAAGCCCTGGTTGCCGAGTTCCTTGTAGAAGGGCACGTTGCTGTCGCCGTTGATGGTGGAGACGACCGCCGTCTTCTTGCCCTCGCCGGCAAACTTCTTGATCTTGGCGATGATGGTCTGGTAGTCGGCGTGGCCGAACGGCGTGTACTCCTCCATGATGTCGGCATCGGCCACGCCCTTGGCCTTGAGGAAGGCGCGCAGGATCTTGTTGGTGGTGCGCGGGTAGACGTAGTCGGTGCCCAGCAGCACCCAGCGCTTGGCGCCGCCGCCGTCCTTGCTCATCAGGTACTCCACCGCCGGAATCGCCTGCTGGTTGGGCGCGGCGCCGGTGTAGAAGACGTTCTTGCTCAGCTCTTCGCCCTCGTACTGCACGGGGTAGAACAGCAACGCGTTGCTCTGCTCGTAGACCGGCAACACGCTCTTGCGCGACACGCTGGTCCAGCAGCCGAAGGTCACCGCGACCTTGTCCTGGCTGATCAGCTGCTTGGCCTTCTCGGCGAACAGCGGCCAGTTGGACGCCGGGTCGACGACCACCGGCTCGAGCTTCTTGCCGAGCACGCCGCCCTTGGCGTTGATCTCGTCGATGGCCATCAGCACGGTGTCCTTGAGCACCGTTTCCGAAATCGCCATTGTTCCCGACAGCGAATGCAGCACGCCGACCTTGATGGTGGCCTGCGCGCTGGCCAGGCTGGAATAGCCGAGCGCGGCCAGGCCGAGCGCGACGGCGGTGAGGGTCTTGCCGGCTTGGCGGCGGGTGGAATGCTTGACTTGCATGGTGAAAGGCTCCTGGGTGGTCTGTGGTTCGTGACGGACAGCGACAACCCGAGGGTAGGCAGCCCGCCGAGAGCGGGGAATACGCCGTCCGGCGTACGCGCCCGGCCGGTCGCGCACGGCGTGAATCACAATCGGCGCAGCACAAACGTCGCAGTGGCATGAAACCGAATCGCAACTCGCTGGATCCGTCGAAGCTGAACCGCGACGCCGAATTGCCCTTCGAGTTGCGTCTGGACGACATCCGGGCCGCGGCCCAGGACGTCTACGACTTCTTCTACGACGTCAACACCGGGCTGGCGGCCAAGGGCCTGGAAAGACTGGACGACTTGTTACGACCGGCCATCATGTCGGGTGTCTTGTCGGACATGCTGACGGCCAGCCTTGCCAAGCACTCGCGTGCGCTGGTCGTGAACGGGTACTTCAACGGCCACCCCGACCTGGTGCTGAAGGGCGAATACCCGGGCAATGCCGTCAAGGCCGGCGTCAAGGGTGTCGAGGTCAAGACCACACGCAAGGCCGGCGGCGCCGTCGATACCCATGGCGCGCGCGATCAATGGATGTGTGTCTTCGTCTACCAAGTCGACAACGAGACCGAGCCGGCGCGAGACCGGCGACCGCTGACCTTCACTGAAATCTATCTCGGGCAGGTGACGGTCGACGACTTCAGGCGCAATGCGCGCGGCGAACTCGGCACGCGCACCGCAACGCTGCACGCACAAGGCATCGCGAAACTTCGCCGTTGTTGGGTCTATCGGGCCTGAGCACCTCGCATGGCGCCGGCGGTGTCAGCGACGCGCAATGCGGCAAGTCGTGGGATGGCGTCGCGCGCCAAGGCACAGTACTGCGCGTCCCGCTCGATGCCGATACTGGAGTAGCCCACCGCTTCGGCGGCTGCGAGTGTCGAGCCCGAGCCGGCAAAGGGATCGAGCACCAGCCCTTGCCCCAGCGGCAGCACGCCGCGAACCACACGCCGCAAGAACGACTGTGGTTTGAGACTCGGGTGGTTCGCGAGCTGCCGTTCCGCGGCCCGCGTGGGGGCTGATTCGATCACGTCGCCGAAGGGCCTCTCATCGCTGATGCGCCGGAAGCCGCCCGTACCCCAGCGGCGCAGGTTGTCCTGCGCCCGGCCTTCGAGCGGCTTGCGGAAGAGCAGCCACGGCTCCCACATCGAACGCGGCATCACGCTCACGTCGCTGAACTCCACATGCGCTGCCTTGGGCCGGTCGCCGCCGCGCATGGTCATGACGAGGCGGACGAGTTCACCGCGGCGTTCCAGGCCGGCGCGGGCCAGTGCCCCCGACACCAGATGAGACAGCAGCGGATTGCTCGCCACAACGACGTTGGCTCCGGGAACCAGCACCCGGATCAGGCTGCGCCCCCAGGCAAGAAAGAATCGTTCGAGCGCGTCGAGGTCGGTCGGCCTGAGCACGGTGAAGCGCGGCAAGGGCGAGCGCTTCGCACCGTCGAAGCTGGGCGGGATGCGCCAGACGCCGCCGCGCCCTTGCCGCAGCTTCTTCTGTTCATCGTCCGAGTACTCGACCAGGCCGTACGGCGGGTCGGTCACGACCGCATGGATGCTGTTCGACGACTGTTGATCCAGCCAGTCATTGCAGTCCGCATGCACCAGGCGGGCATTGCCGATGCCGAACTCTGCCATCGGGACTTGCCGCTGCGGCAGCGCGGCAGCAGCATCTGGCCCGAATCCACTCAGGACGTACTGGCCGCGATCCATGCGGGCGAACAACTCGGGCGTGTTGAGGTGCAGATAGGAGCGAACCGAGGACGCCGGCACGTCGCCGATCAGGCGCGAGACCTCGGCGCCGATTTCGTTCACGGTCACGCCTGACTTGCGGCCTTCGAGCACGTGAACGATGGCGTCTCTGATTTCGCCGGGCCGGCGTCGCTGCATGGCATTTCCACTGGATATGAACACAGCAGTATAGACGTCCAGACGTCAAATTCATGACGAACATCACCAATCGCCGGCTCGCTAGACTTGGTGACTTGTCAGCTGCCCCTCCCACCCTGCCCCGGCACTGCCACCTGGCTGCATTGAGCGCAGCCCTGGCGGCAGGTGTCCTGCTGGCCGCTGGCCCAGCCGCCGCCCAGCAGACGGCGCTCCTGCCCACGCTCACGCTCGAAGGCCTGCCGCGGCCGGCGCCGCCGCCTGCGGAAAAAGGCCCGGTCGTCCCCGCGCAGGTGGTCGGCTGGCGGCAGGAGGCCAAGGCCCTTGAATTCGGCGACGGCATGCCCAGAGACCCGGTGCGCGCGGCCGAGCTGTATTGCCGTGCCGCACGCTACGGCGACGCCGAGTCCCAGTACAGCCTGGCCTGGATGCTGACCCATGCGCGCGGCGTCGAGCGCGACGAAGCCCAGGCCGCGCACCTGTTTGCCGCCGCGGCCGAGCAAGGCTACGAACAGGCGCGCAACATCCTGGCCCGCATGGGCACGCCGCGGGGCGCGCCACCGGACTGCCTGCGACCGCCCGCGGACGACCGCATCGCCGCGGCGCTCCCGCCACCAAAGCCATTGCCGAGCCGCGGTGGGGCGCCGTTGCTGCTGCCACCGCAGCCACCCCCGCCCAACGCGCCGGAGCCCATCGTGCGCTTCGTCAACCTGGTGGCGCCCGAGTACCAGCTGCAGCCGCACCTGGTGCTGGCCATCATGGCCACCGAATCCAACTTCGACGCCGGCGCCGAGTCACCGAAGAACGCCTACGGGCTCATGCAGCTGATCCCCGGCACCGCGGCGCGCTTCGGCGTGCGCAACGTCAAGGACCCGGTGCAGAACATCCGCGGCGGCATGGCCTATCTGCGCTGGCTGATGGCCTACTTCGAAGGCGACGTGCGCCTGGTGGCCGCCGCCTACAACGCCGGCGAGCGCGCGGTCGAGCGCTACCTGGGCGTGCCGCCCTATGCCGAGACGCGGCTGTACGTGCTGAAGATCCTGGCCGCCATGGGCGGGCAGGCAACGCACCCGTTCGACGCCGCGGTGACGGCGAGTTCACAGCAACTGGTGCTGATGCGCCCGGCCTGGCGGCCGCGGTAGCGGTGGCGACAGCGGTCCAGCGGCAGGCGGCTCGCCCCCTCTCCCGCCTGGGCGGGAGAGGGTCGGATCGGCGCACGCCAAAGACCCTCACCCCTGCCCTCTCCCGCCGGCGGGAGAGGGAGAAGATCAAGGGCGCGCCAGTTCTCTTACCCGCTGCATGGCCATGGCCGCCGCCGCGGTGCGGGTCTCGACACCGAGCTTTTCGTAGACCCGCTCCAGGTGCTTCTTCACCGTCGCCGGGCTGGAGCCGAGGATGTCGCCGATGTCGCGGTTGGTCTTGCCCTTGACGACCCAGTACAGCACCTCGCTTTCGCGCAACGTCAGCCGCAAGGCCTGCATCGTGGCTTCGACGGTGGCGGCGTCGCTGACCTCGCGCAGCACCACCAGCCAGTCGTCGTCGACGGTGCAGCCCTGCAGCGTGCAGACCAGACGGCGTGCTTCGCGCGCGGTGGCCAGCGGCCGCACTTCGCGGCCGTAAGCGGCCGAGCGCAGCCAGTCCACCAGCAGCGCCGGCACTTCGTCGGGCAGCGTGCCGAAGTAGGTGGGCAGCCACTGCCGCGCCAACGGCGTCTGCCACACCAGGCGCGCGCGGTCGTTGTCCAGCCGCACGGCGAGGGTGGCATGGCCGTAGGCGTCGAGCGCATTGCGCGCCTGGCTCGCCTGGCGCGCCGACTGCATGTGCACGGCCATGCGCGCGATGACCTCGGGCGCGCGGATCGGCTTGGTGACGTAGTCCACGCCGCCGGCTTCGAAAGCGGCCAGCACGTGTTCGGTGTCGGTGAGTCCGGTCATGAAGACGATCGGGATGTGCGCCGTCTCCGGGCCGGCCTTCAGGCGGCGCGCGACCTCGAAGCCGTCCATGCCGGGCATCACGGCGTCGAGCAGCACGATGTCGGGTTCGGCCTGCGCGGCGCGCTGCAGGGCACTGGCGCCTTCGGTGGCCACCAGCACCGTGTAGCCCGCGGCGTCCAGCGCGTCGTGCAGCACGGCCAGGTTGTCGGGCACGTCGTCGACGATGAGCACGAGGCCGGCGTGGCTGCGCTCGGCCAGGCGCTGCGGCAGGCGTCCCGTCGATGGTTCAGGCAGGGTGGGTTTTGGCGAGTGCATCCTGGATCCACGGTGTCATGCGGTCGAACTCGAAGGCCGCTGCCAGTGCACGCAGCGGCGCCAGCCAGGCGACGCAGTCCGGGCGCGCGGCTTCGATCTCGTCGAGCAGGCGCAACACGCCGCGCGGGTAGCCGAGGTCGACCACCTGCTGCAGCGCCTGCAGTTGCTCGCGCGCCGGCGCCGGCACGGCCGCCACCGCCGTGTGCTGCGGCCGCGGCGGCAGCACCGGCGGCAGCGGCAACTGCCACTGCAGCGCCAGCCGCGCCGCCAGCCAGTCGAGCAACTCGTCGAAGCGCACCGGCTTGGTGATGAAGTCGGCCGCCGTGATGCCGACGTCGTTGTCCAACCCCTTGTCGAAGGCATTCGCCGACACGATGGCCACCGGCGCGTCGCTCAGGCGCTGGCGGCGCAGCGTGCGGATGGTCTCCCAGCCGTCGATGCCCGGCATCGCGAGATCCATCAGGATGGCGTCGACGTGCTGTTCGTGCAGCAGGCCCAGCGCCGCCGCGCCCGAGCTGGCCTGCACGACGTCGAATCCCGCAGCACCCAGCCGGCGCGCCAGCAGCATGCGGTCGACCTCTTCGTTGTCGACCACCAGCACACGCCGCCGGGCGCCGGCATAGGCCACTCGTGGCGGCGCCGGCGGCGGCAGGCGGGCGCCCTGCAGTTCGGGCAGGAACAGGCGGATGCGGAACAGCGTGCCGCTGCCGGAAGCCCCTGCGGCGGCATTCGGCGGCGCGGCGGCGGTGCGCGATGTCACCGTCATCTCGCCGCCCATGAGGTCGGTCAGCATCTTGGCGATGGTCAGGCCCAGGCCGGTGCCGCTGGCGCCGCCCGATCCACCCGTCGCGCCCGGCGGAGCCGCAGCGGCATGGGCACCGCGCGAGAAGGGCTCGAAGATGCGCTCGATGTCGGCAGGCGCGATGCCGGGGCCGCTGTCCTCGATCTCGAACACCGCCATCTCGCGCACGTGCGCGGCACGGAAACTCACGCGGCCGGCGGGCGTGAACTTGACCGCGTTGCCGAGCACGTTGATGAGGATCTGCGTCAGCCGCCGCTCGTCGGCGCGCACCAGGCCGGGCGCGCCGGCCACATCGTGCTCGAACTGCAACCCCTTGGCGCAAGCCTGCAGCTCGAACATCTGCACGATCTGCTGCAGCGCCTCGCGCAGCCGCACCGGCTTGCGCTCCAGCGCCAGCTTGCCGGCCTCGATGCGTGCGATGTCCAGCGTGCCTTCGATGAGCCCCAGCAGATGCTCGCCGCCGCGGCGGATCACGCCCACCGCCTGCTTGCGGTGCGCCGGCATCGTGGTGTCCTCGTCGAGCAACTGCGCGTAGCCCAGGATGCTGTTCAGCGGCGTGCGCAACTCGTGGCTGACGGCCGAGATGTAGCGCGTCTTGGCCTGGTTGGCGGCGTCGGCGGCGCGCTTGGCGCGCTGCAGCTCCTCGTCGGTGCGCTGATGCGAGTGGATCTCGGTCACCAGCGCTTCGGTCTGGCGGTTGGACTCCTCCTGCGCCACGCGGCGGCTGATCTGCGTCAGCACCAGCCACCAGCCGATGACGCCACCCACCAGCAGCAGCGCGCAATAGGCCTTGACGAACGCGGCGCGCAGGGCCGGCTCCAGCACCGCCGCGGTGTCGCCGAGCTGGTGCAGCTCGGCGCGGTAGAGCATCAGCATCAACGCCGCCAGCGCCGGCGCCACCACCGCCATCAGCAGCAGGTAGCGGCCGAGGCCGGTGTCGAGTTGCGGCCACCAGGCGCGCGGCATCAGCCGGCGCAGCAGCGTGTTCAGCTGCGCCGAGGCGCGCGCCTGCTCCGGCTTGCACAGGTCGTTGCAGCGCGCGTCGAGCGAACAGCACAACGAGCAGATCGGGCCGCCGTAGGCCGGGCAACGGGCCATGTCCTCGCCTTCGTAGCGCCGTTCGCAGATCACGCAGTGCGTAAGGCGGCGCGCCGTGCCCATGTAGGCACCCGCGTCGGCGGCGTCGGCGTCGGCGTTGCGCGCGATGTAGTAACGCCCCTTCGTGGCCCAGGCGATGAGCGGCGCGGCGACGAAGGCCACCGCCATCGCGATCACCGCCGAGAAGGCCTGCGCCGCGGCGCCGAATACCCCCAGGTAGGCCAGCACCGACAGCAGCGACGCTGCGCCCATGGCGCCGACCCCCACCGGGTTGATGTCGTACAGGTGCGCGCGCTTGAACTCCACGCCCTTGGGGCTCAGGCCCAGCGGCTTGCTGACCACCAGGTCGGCGACCACGGCCATGATCCAGCTGATGGCGATGTTGGCGTACAGGCCGAGCACGCTGCCGATGGCCTGGAAGACTTCCAGCTCCATCAGCATCAGCGCGATCAGCGTGTTGAAGACCATCCACACCACGCGCCCCGGGTGGCTGTGCGTCAGCCGCGCGAAGAAGTTGCTCCAGGCCAGCGAGCCGGCATAGGCATTCGTGACGTTGATCTTGAGCTGCGACACGACCACCAGCAGCACCGTCGCCGCCACCGCCCAGCCGTAGTGGGGGAACACGAGTTCGTAGGCCGCGAGGTACATCTGGTTGGGGTCGACCACACGGTCGGCCGGCACCGCCAGCGTCAGCGCCAGGTAGGCCAGCAGCGCGCCGCCCAGCATCTTCAGCACCCCCGGCAGCACCCAGCCCGGGCCGCCCAGCAACACGCCGGCCCACCAGCGCCAGCGGTTGGCGCGCGTCTTCTCGGGCATGAAACGCAGGTAGTCGACCTGCTCGCCCATCTGCGTGATCAGCGCCACACCCACCGTCAGCGCGCCGCCGAACAGCAACGCGTCGAAGGCGCCGCCGCGGCCGCTGCCGTCGACGTCCATGCCGGCGTAGGCGCGCAGACCGGCCACCAGGTCGGGGTGGGCGTTGAACACGTAGATGTAGGGCAGCACCAGCAGCACCAGCCACAGCGGCAGCGTCCACACCTGCAGCTGGCTGATCGCGGTGACGCCGTGGGTGACGAGCGGTATCACCACCAGCGCGCAGATCAGGTAGCCCCAGGCCGGCGGGATGTCGAAGGCCAACTCCAGCGCGTAGGCCATGATCGCCGCCTCGAGCGCGAAGAAGATGAAGGTGAAGCTGGCGTAGATGAGCGAGGTGATGGTGCTGCCGATGTAGCCGAAACCCGCGCCGCGCGTAAGCAGGTCCATGTCCAGCCCGTACCTGGCCGCGTAGACGCTGATCGGCAGCCCGGCGGCAAAGATCACGAGCCCGGTGGCCACGATCGCCCAGAAGGCGTTGACGAAGCCGAACTGCAGCAGCAGCGTCGCCCCCACCGCCTCGAGCACCAGGAACGACGCCGCACCGCCGAGCGCGGTGTGGGCGACGCGCCACTCGCTCCACTTGCGGAACGAGCGCGGCGTGAAGCGCAGCGCGTAGTCCTCCATCGTCTCGCGCGCGACCCAGGCGTTGTAGTCGCGGCGCACCTTGATGACGCGCTGCTGCGGTGCACCGGCGGGCGAGGCTGGTGCGTCCGTTGCTGCAGAAGGCGGCGGCGTCATGCTGCGCGATGGCATGCACGAATCGCGCCAACAGGCACCCGGCAGCGCGCCACCCGGCCACGGGTCAGGACAGGCGCCCGTACGCCGTCACCTGCGGCCTCGGGGCGACCAGGCACGGTTTCTGCTGGACGTCCCGCTCGATCGGCAGCGTTTGCCGGGCTCGAACCGCGACCGATTACGATCCCTGCCACCGAGCAAGGACCACCCCCGCCATGGATCTGACCCCGCGCGAGAAGGACAAGCTGCTGATCTTCACCGCCGCTTTGCTGGCCGAACGCCGCCGGGCCCGCGGCCTCAAGCTCAATCATCCAGAGGCGGTGGCGCTGATCACCGCCGCCATCATGGAAGGCGCGCGCGACGGCAAGACCGTGGCGCAGCTCATGAGCGAGGGCAAGAGCGTGCTCAGGCGCGACGACGTCATGGAGGGCGTGCCGGAGATGATCCACGACATCCAGGTCGAAGCCACCTTCCCCGACGGCACCAAGCTCGTCACCGTGCACCAGCCCATAGGTTGAACCCGACACCGCGACGACATCCCACCGGAGCCCTTGCATGATCCCCGGCGAACTCTTCACCGACGGCCCCGCGCATGAGCTGAACCCCGGCCGCGCCACGCTCGTGCTGGCGGTGTCCAACACCGGCGACCGGCCGATCCAGGTCGGCTCGCACTACCACTTCGCCGAAACCAACGCGGCGCTGGCCTTCGACCGCCAGGCCGCCAAGGGCATGCGGCTGAACATCCCCAGCGGCACCGCGGTGCGCTTCGAACCCGGCCAGCAGCGCACCGTGGAACTGGTGGCCTATGCCGGGCTGCGGCAGGTGTGGGGTTTCCGCGGCCTCGTCAACGGGAGTCTGTGATGGCCACGATCGGACGCCGCGCCTACGCCGAGATGTACGGCCCCACCGTCGGCGACCGCCTGCGGCTGGCCGACACCGGCCTGGTCATCGAAGTCGAAGACGACCACACGCTGCGCGCGGGGGGCTACGGGGAGGAGGTCAAGTTCGGCGGCGGCAAGACCATCCGCGACGGCATGGGCCAGAGCCAGGTCGTCAACGGCCCCGGCGCCCAGGAGGCCTGCGACTGCGTCATCACCAACGCCCTCATCGTCGACCACTGGGGCATCGTCAAGGCCGACATCGGACTCAAGGGCTGCCGCATCGCCGCCATCGGCAAGGCCGGCAACCCCGACACCCAGCCCGGCGTCGACATCGTCATCGGCCCCGGCACCGAGATCATTGCCGGCGAAGGGATGATCGTCACCGCCGGCGGCGTCGACAGCCACATTCACTGGGTCTGCCCGCAGCAGATCGAGGAAGCGCTGATGAGTGGCATCACGACCATGCTCGGCGGCGGCACCGGCCCGGCCACCGGCACCATGGCCACCACCTGCACGCCGGGCCCGGAGAACATCCACCGCATGCTGCAGGCGGCCGAGGCCTTGCCGATGAACCTGGGCTTCTTCGGCAAGGGCAACGCCAGCCGCCCCGAACCCTTGAGCCAGCAGGTGGCGGCCGGCGCCATCGGCCTGAAGCTGCACGAG
>JAUXVE010000155.1 GCA_030680415.1 Rubrivivax sp. | reverse complement strand
CGCGCGCGCCCGCCACGGGGCCGTGCAGCGCGAGGTGCCGGTGTTGCGCGAGGAATTGCCGCCGGCGCCCGCGGCCGTCGCTGCCGTGGCCCCGCAGGCGCCGGCCGCGCGCGGCGAACAGATCGAGATGCTCTCGGAGCTGCGCTCGATGCGAGGCCTCATCGAACAGCGCTTCGGTGCCCTGGCCTTCATGGAAAAGCTGCAGCGCCAGCCGCGCCAGGCCCTGCTCGCGCAGCAGTTGCTCGACGCCGGCTTCTCGCCGTCGTTGATCCGCAAGCTGCTGGACAGCCTGCCGGCCGACGTCGACGGTGCGACCTGGGCCGCCAGCGTCTTGGAGCGCAACCTGCACACCGCCGAACGCGAGAGCCCGCTCGAAGACGTGGGCGGGGTCTATGCCCTGATCGGCGCCACCGGCGTCGGCAAGACCACCAGCACGGCCAAGCTCGCCGCGGCCTTCGCCACCCGCCACGGTGCGACCAACCTGGGTCTCGTCACGCTCGACGCCTACCGGGTGGCGGCGCACGAGCAGTTGCGGGCCTACGGCCGCATCCTCGGCGTGCCGGTGCACACCGCGCACGACCGGGCTTCGCTCGAAGACCTGCTGGACCTGCTCTCGGGCAAGCGGCTGGTGCTCATCGACACCGCCGGCATGGCGCAGCGCGACAGCCGCACGCGCGAGCTGCTCGAGATGGTGTCGCACCGTGCCATCCAGCGTCTGCTGGTGATCAACGCCTCGGCGCAGGGCGAAACCATCGAGGACCAGCTCGCGGCCTATGCCGCGCCGAGCTGCCGCGGCGTCATCCTGTCCAAGCTCGACGAGTCGGTGAAGCTGGCGCCGGCACTCGATGCGCTCATCCGTCACAAGCTCACCGTGCTGGCCGTGGCCAATGGCCAAAGGGTGCCCGAAGACTGGCACCGGCTCTCGTCCCAGGCGCTGGTGCAGACCGCGCTCAAAGGTGGTGGCGGCCCGGCCTGGCGGCTGGACAGCGGCGACGTGAACCTGATCTTCGCCGGCGCGCCCCTGCCGGCGGCCGAACGGGCGATGCACGCTTGATCGTGATACCCGGCAACCCCATGACGGCAGCGTCGATGCGCGACCTTCCAAATCCTTACCTGCATTTGCCGCTCGACCAGGCCGACGGCCTGCGCCGGCTCTTCGGCGGCCGTGGCCGACACGTCCTGGCCCTGGCCGCCAACCCCTACGTGCCCTTCGGCGGCATCGTGCTCGATCGCGTGGCGGCCGTGCTGGCGGCTGCGGGGCACGAGGTCCTGGTGGTGGACGCAGCGGCCAGTTCACCGGCGCCGCACGAGCTGGCGCGGCTGGACCTGGCGGCCTGCATCGAGCGTGTTGCGCTGCGCGTGTCCTACCTGCCGGCGCGGGGCCTGCCACTGAGCTACGTGGACACGCGCGGCTCGGCCGGCGCCTTCATCGACGCGCTGCAGCAAGCCGCCCCGCAAGCCGAGGTGCTGCTGCTGCACGCCGAAGCGCTGGACCTGGCGCGCCTGCTCAAGCGCCGCGAGGTGCGGCCGCTGCTGATGGGCGCCGACCACCCGGAGAGCATCAAGCACGCCTACGCCAGCTGCAAGCTGCTGGTGCAGCGCTGCGGCCTGATGAGTTACGACCTGCTGTTGGCGGCGTCACCGCTGTCGCCACGCGCCGCAGGCATCGCCTCCAGCCTGGGCAGTTGCGCCGACGGCTTCCTGGGCGCCGCGCTGCGTGACTGGGCGCTGATCGACCCCGCCGGCGACGCTGCCGACGCCCCCGACGAGGCCCTGGCGCGCCTGCTCGGCGCCCAACTGGAACTCCACGAGATGGCGGCGCTGCCTTACGGCGCCGCGGCCGGCGCGCGACCCGCGCCAGCCGACCTGAACCCGCCCAGACCCGTCTTCCGATAGAGGCCGACACCATGTACACCGCCAAGGGAAAACTCGACGCCGGCACGCTGCTCAAGCAGTACTGCCCGCTGGTGCGGCGCCTCGCGCACCAGATGATTGCCAAGCTGCCGGCCAACGTGGAACTGGACGACCTGATCCAGGTCGGCATGATCGGCCTCAGTGACGCGCTCACCCGCTTCGATGCCGCGCAGGGCGTGCAGTTCGAGACCTTCGCCACCCAGCGCATCCGCGGCGCCATGCTCGACGAGTTGCGCGGCAACGACTGGATGAGCCGCGGCGACCGCCGCCACCAGCGCGACATCGAAGCCGCCGTGCACAAGCTCGAGCAACGCCACGGCCGCGCCCCCAGCGAAGGCGAGATCGCTCGCGAGATGGGCCTGTCGCTCAGCGACTACCAGGAACTGCTGGGCAAGGTGCGCGGTACGCAGCTCATCTACCTGGAAGACATGAGCGGCGACGAGAGCGACGACGACTACCTCGACCGCCACGTCACCGACACCGAGGCCAACCCGATGGCCCGGCTGCAGGACCAGCGCATGCGCGAGGCGCTGGTGGAGGCCATCAAGAACCTGCCCGAGCGCGAGCAGTACGTGATGAGCATGTACTACGAGCACGACATGAACCTGAAGGAAATCGCCGCCGTTCTGGGCGTCACCGAAAGCCGGGTCTGCCAGCTGCACAGCCAGTCGATCGCGCGCCTGCGGACGCGGCTGCGCGAGTGGTGATCACATCAGTGGCCGGCTGCACGTAAAGCTAGCGTTCCAACCTCGGCGCGATCGCCGGTACGGGGTGGCCGGCCGGTGGGCAGACTGCTTGCCCCTCGCTGCGCTCGGGGTGCCCTGCGATGCTCGCCAACCAGGGCAAGTCCGACAACTCGGCCCTGGGTACAGGGCCTCAGACACGTCGGACTTGGCGCGCAAGCGCGCCGACCCTGGCCGGCTGTGCTTCTCGGTTGCGCAGACAGCCCACCGTCCGGCCACCCCGCACCGGCTCAACTGGCAACATGGCGTTCCGAGGGCAGGAACACCGCAGAGCAGTCGGCGCGCAGCGCCGACCGCCACAGCGAAGCGCCCACCGGCTGCCCGCCCCCGCCTTTGCGCGCGCCGATGTCAGAGCGCGACGCTCAGGCTGCCACGAAGCGGAAATGCAGCTCGGGATGTGACACCCGCCCCGCCTCGTCGCGGCGTCGAGGCAAGCGCAGACACTCCCTGCCCACGAGTGGCAGGGGGTGCAGGATCAGGTGATGCGAGGTACCGGCGTGGCCGGTCGGCAGCGCGGGCGGGTCTCGCGACCTCGCCCGAGGCTGTTTCAGGCCTGCAGGCTGGCGCCTTGGCGGGCGTTGCGGCCGGTGGCGCCGGCTTCGGAATACAGGCTCGGTGTCGCCATGCCGGGAATCAGCACGTCGATCGCGCGATCCAGTGACGCCGTGGCACGGGCCAGGGCGTCGCGCTGCGCCGCCACCTGGCCGCCGGCCAGGGCCAGCCGCTGGCGCAGTGCCGGTGGCACGCCGCCGCTGCGCGCGGCACGCCTGAAATCGTCGACCGCGTGTGCCAGTGCCGCGTGCAGTTCGGCCGCGGCACGGTCCACTGCGGTGGCGTCGCGGCCACCCAGGGCATGGCCGAGGGCGCTGAGCTGCCGTTCGACGCTCAGCAAGGGGGGTTCGAGTTCGGCCGCCTGCAGCAAGGGTTGCCGTCCTTCATGCGTAGACATCATGGCGTTCGTCGCCGCCGGCTCAGGTCAGCCTGCGGCTGAGCAGTTCTTCGGCGTTGACGATCAGCTTGTCGGCGATGGCGTCGGCGTTGATCGTGAACTTGCCGTCGCGGATGGCCTGCGCGATGCGCTCCACCTTGGCGGCGTCGAAGGTCGGGTCGGCGCTGACGCTGGCCAGCACCGCGGCAGCGTGCGACAGCGCCACCTGCGTGCTGGACTCTGAGCGGACGGGTGCCGGCGCAGCCTGCCCCTTGCGCTCGGTGGTGGGTGTCCCGATGGGACCGGATTCGATAGGACCGATTTTCATGATGGACTCCTGCCCGGGGTACGGCGACCGCTGCGCCCCATGAACATGAAGGCACTATCGGTACGCCGGCAGACGGACTTTAGGGCCGGCGAGAACTTTTTTTCACGGCCCCCTCGAACGCGGGGGTTCGCGGCTGGCGAAGGCGGCGTCACAGGTTCAGCTCCACACGCCGTTCGCCGACCGGCTGGCCGACGACGATGCGGCCGCTGTCGGTGCGCACGCGCGCCGGCTGGCCTTCGTGGCCGGGCGTCAGCGCCTGGCCCTCGGAGGTGATCGCGAAGCCGGCGCCGCGCGCCGTGATGCGCACCGTGTCGCCGACGGCGAACCAGCGCCGCGGCTGCAGATCGCTGGCACGCAGCGCCTGGCCGGCGGCCACGGGGCGGGCCAGGACACGGCCGTTCAGCGCTTCGGCGGCGGTGAAAGGGGGGGCCGAAGCCGCGGCCCAGTCGACCTCGGCCTGGCCGAGTTGGCTGGGGTCGAGTTGGGCGCCGGCCGGCAAGGCCGACGCCACCACGACGGCCGGCGCCAGCACCTGCACGGTGACGGGCAGATAGACATTCCACAGCGTCGCACCCTGGTTGCAGCGCAGGCCGACGCGGGTGCGGCCCCAGGGCGGCGAACCCGCGGGCAGGTAAGTCGTGACGAGAGCGCAGGGCGCCAGCCGCAGGCGGGTGTCCAGTGTGCCGGCGCTGGCCAGCACGCGTGCGCCAGGCGGAGCCAATGCGGCGGCGGCCTCGGTGGCCAGCGCCACCGCCTCGGCCACGGTCTGCGGCGTCAACTGCGCAGCCGCCGGCACCGCGACGGTCAGCAAGCAGGCCGGCAGGGCGGCGAATGCCCTCGTCCACCGGGCGGCGGCGGCGATGCGGGTGAGGGCAGGGCGCAGGTTCACACGAGCAATGTAACGACGCGCGACGGCCGCCGAGGCTCGAATTGGCTGCCCTAGAACCCTCTTTTCGCGCTCATGTCGCGGCCGGGTCTGCCCAGAATGGCCGCACGAACCTGGGTCTCGCCGACCGGGCCAGAAGGAGTACCGCATGATTGCTCGCCTCACCGAATCGCTGGACTTCCACAGCCAGGCCCTGATGTTGCGGGCCGAGCGCCAGCGTCTGATCGCCAGCAACATCGCCAATGCCGACACCCCGGGTTACCAGGCGCGGGACTTCGACTTCGCCACGGCGCTGCGCGAGGCTACCGGCAACGCCAGGGCCATCGGGGCAGACATCATGCACACGGGCGGGCGCCTGTCCCCGACCCTGCGCTATGCGGTGCCCAGCCAGACCAGCCTGGACAGCAACACCGTCGACATGGACCGCGAGCGCGCCGCCTTTGCCGACAACGCCGTCAAGTATGAGTCCACCCTGCGCTTCATCAACGGCAGCGTGCGCACCATGCTCGACGCCATGAAGAGCCACCACCAGGCATAAGCACGAGGGTCTGTCATGAGCATGTTGCGCATCTTCGATATCGCCGGCAGCGCGGTCAGCGCGCAGAGCCAGCGGCTGAACGTGGTGGCCTCCAACCTGGCCAACGCCGACACCGTGGCCGGCCCCGACGGCAGCGCCTACCGGGCGCGCCAGGTGGTGTTCCAGACCGCGCTCATGGGCCCGGCCGGCCAGAACGAGGCCAGTGCCGGCGTGCGCGTGTCGACGATCTCCGAGGACACCCGCCCCGGCCGCCGCCAGCACGACCCCAAACACCCCGGCGCCGACGCCGAGGGCTACGTCACCTACAGCAACGTCAACCCGGTGGAGGAGATGGTCAACATGATCTCTGCATCACGGTCTTACCAGAACAACGTCGAAGTCATGAACACGGCGCGCAGCCTGTTGCTCAAGACTTTGCAGATCGGGCAGTCATGAGCGCCGAGGCCAAGCCGAGGGCGAATTCCCGCCTGGCGGGACCGCGCGCAGCGCGCAGGGTGCCCGCATGAGCACGGTGATCGACTCGCTGGCGTCCTCGACCGCAGGCAGCAGCAGCAACAGCGTCACCCGCAACGACGCCGGCAGTGCCGACCGCTTCCTGAAGCTGCTGGTGGCACAGATGCAGAGCCAGGACCCGCTCAACCCGATGGACAACGCCGAGATCACCAGCCAGATGGCGCAGATCAACACCGTCAACGGCATCACGCAGCTCAACAGCACCGTCGAAGGCCTGAGCCGGCAGTTCCTGCAGATGCAGACGCTGCAGGGCGCGGCGCTGGTGGGCCGCGACGTGACGCTCAAGGGCGACCGCCTCGCCGTGACGCAGGGCAGCGGTGTCGGCGGCTTCGAGCTGTCCAGCACCGCCGACAGCGTCAAGGTCGAGATCCTGGCGCCCTCGGGGCATGTCGTCGACACGCTCGACCTCGGCACGCTCGGTGCCGGTGCCCACGGCTTCAATTGGCCGTCGAAGGACGTGCCCGACGGCGCCCCGTACACCTTCCGCGTGGTGGCCACGGCCGGCCCCATCGCCGTGCCGGTGACGCCGTTGATGCGCGACCGCGTCGAAGCCGTCAGCACCGTCGGCGACCGGCTGGTGCTCGAGACCACCCTCAACGGCAGCGTCGCCTACGGCGACGTCAAGGCCTTCAACTGAATCACACCCTGATTCACCGCGTTCTCCCGCGACTTCACAAGGACCTTCCATGAGCTTTCAGCAAGGCCTCTCGGGGCTCAACGCCACCGCCCAGAACCTGCAGATCATCGGCAACAACATCGCCAATGCCAGCACCTACGGCAGCAAAACGGCAAGAGGCGAGTTCTCCGACGTCTACGCCGCGGCGCTGAACGGCTCGGGCAGCCATGCCATCGGCATCGGCACCACGCTGTCCACCGTGGCGCAGCAGTTCACCCAGGGCAACATCTCGACGACGGAGAACCCGATGGATCTCGCGATCAATGGCGCCGGCTTCTTCCAGGTCACCGACGGCAAGAGCCCGCCGCTGTTCACCCGCAACGGCCAGTTCAAGGTCGACCGCGACGGCTACATCGTCAACAACGGCGGCCTGCGCCTGATGGGCTACAGCGCCGACGCACAAGGCCTCGTTCAGCCGGGACAGGCGGTGGCGCTGCAGTTGCCCACCGCCGGGGTCAACCCGTCGCCGACGAGAGAGATCCTGATGGAAATGAACCTCGATTCGCGACGTGCCGTGACCGAGCCGGCGGCCGCGCCGAAGATCGACTTCGCCGATGCCGAGACCTACAACAACGCCACCTCGCTGACCATCTACGACGTCAAGGGCCAGGAAGTGGCGCTCACCTACTTCTTCCAGAAGTCGGCGGGCGACAAGTGGAACGTCTATGCTACGGCCAATGGCGTCGCCATCGGTGGGACACCCCCCGCGCCGCTAGCGACCATTGAATTCCCGGACGACGGCAGTGCACCCACCGCGCCCGCGGGCCCGATACTGCTGCCGCAGTTCAGCCCCGGCCCCAACGCGGCGGGCGCGGACATCGTGCCGTTTGCCGCCGGGGATATCTCGCTGGATCTCACCAAGGCGACACAGTTCGGCTCCCCCTTCGGCGTCACCGATCTGCGCCAGGACGGCTTCTCGGCCGGCCTGCTGACGGCGATCACGATCGAAAGCAACGGCATCGTCACCGCACGCTACTCCAACGGCCGCTCGCGGCCTGCCGGGCAGATCGAGATCGCCAACTTCCGCAACCCGCAGGGGCTGCAGCCGGTCGGCAACAACGCCTGGGCGCGCACCTATGCCTCGGGCGACCCGGTGGCCGGCGTGCCGGGTGACAGCGCGCTGGGCAACCTGCAGTCGGGCGCGCTGGAAGAGTCCAACGTCGACCTCACCGGCGAGCTCGTCAGCATGATCACCGCGCAGCGCGCCTACCAGGCCAACGCGCAGACCATCAAGACGCAGGACCAGGTGCTGCAGACCCTGCTCAACCTGCGTTGAACCTGCCCCCGGTCCTACCGCGTTCGCCAGTCCCCGTGGGGGCTGCGTTCAAGTAGGAGGACCCCGGAACGGGAACGGCTCTTCAACCCAACGGACACTGACCGCGTATGGACCGCCAGATCTACCTCGCGATGGCCGGCGCCAAGGCCACCATGCAGCGGCAGGACGTGCTGGCCAACAACCTGGCCAATGCGTCGACCACCGGCTTTCGCGCCGAACTGCAGGCCTTTCGCGCCGTGCCGGTGCGCGGCGACGGCGCCAGCACGCGCGTCTACGCCCTCGAATCGACGGTCGGCCACGACAACCGCGCCGGCCCGGTGCAGACCACCGGCCGGCCGCTGGACGTGGCCATGCAGGGGCAGGCCTGGCTCGCCGTGCAGGCCCTGGACGGCACCGAGGCCTACACGCGGGCCGGCGCGCTGCAGGTCAATGCCGAGGGCCTGCTCGTCACGCCCGCCGGGCTGCCGGTGCTGGGCGACGGCGGGCCGATCACGCTGCCGATCAATGCCGCGATCGAGGTGGCGGGCGACGGCATCATCACCACCACCGTGGGCAACGGCCGGCCGCAGCAGGCCGGGCGGCTGAAGCTGGTGGAGCCCGAGGCGCCGCTGGCGCGCGGCGAAGACGGCCTGTTCCGGGCCGTCGACGGCGATCTGCCGGCCAGCCCCACCGCGCGGCTGCAGTCGGGGTCACTGGAGGGCTCCAACGTCAGCCCGGTGGAGACCATGGTGGCCATGATTGCCGCCGCCCGCCAGTTCGAACAGCAGATGAAGGTGCTGCAGGGCGCCGAACAGCGCGGGCAGAGCGCTTCGCGGCTGCTCGCGCCGCAGTGACCCGACGGCGCGCCAAGCCGCCCCAGAGAAGACCGGTCAGGCGGCCTCTTTTCCGCTGCTAGGCGCCCTTCAGGCCGGTCCAAGATCGACGCATTCCCTCGGAGGACCAGCACACCATGATCCGCTCACTCTGGATCGCCAAGACCGGGATGGAAGGCCAGCAGACCAAGCTGGACTCGATCGCCAACAACCTGGCCAACGTCGGCACCAACGGCTACAAGCGTGCCGGCGTGGTGTTCGAGGACCTGATGTACCAGAACCTGCGCTCGGCTGGCTCCGCCACGTCGGAACAAAGCCAGCTGCCCACCGGGCTGCAGGTCGGACTGGGTGTGCGCGCCGCCGCCAGCACGCGCAACTTCAGCCAGGGCAGCCTGCAGCAGACCGGGGGCAACCTCGATCTGGCGATCAAGGGCCAGGGCTTCTTCCAGATCCAGCTGCCCGACGGCAGCACCGGCTACACCCGTGACGGTGGCTTCCAGGTCGACACCAACGGGCAGCTCGTCACCAACGCGGGTTACGTGGTGCAGCCCGGCGTCACCATCCCGGCCAACGCCCAGAGCGTGACCATCGCGCCCGACGGCACGGTCAACGTCACGCTGCCCAACCAGACGGCACCGCAGTCGCTGGGGCAGTTGCAGCTGGCCTCGTTCGTGAACCCGGCCGGGCTGGAGCCGCGCGGCGGCAACCTCTACGCCGAAACCGCCGCCTCGGGCACGCCCAACGCCGGCGCGCCGGGCAGCAGTGGGCTGGGCTCGCTGCAGCAGGGTTTTGTCGAAGGCAGCAACGTCAACGTGGTCGAGGAGCTGGTGGCGATGATCGCCACGCAGCGCGCCTACGAACTCAACTCCAAGGCCATCCAGACCAGCGACCAGATGCTGCAGCGCCTGAGCCAGCTGTGATCGTCGACGCCATGCATCGCCAGCTGCGCCTGGCCGCGTACCTGCTGGCCGCGGCCCTGCTGCCAGGGTGCAGCCTGCTGTTCCCGCGCGTGGAAGTGGCCGACACCGTGCCCGTGCCGCAGCCGGTGGTCGCGGCGCCGGTCGGTCCGGCCACGGGCTCGATCTTCCAGTCGGCCAGCTACCGACCGCTGTTCGAGGATCACCGTGCGCGCCTGGTCGGCGACACGCTGACGGTGCAGATCGTCGAGAAGGTCAGCGCCAGCCAGAAGTCCACCAGTTCCATCGACAAGGGCGGCAGCCTGTCGGCGACGGTGACGGCGTTGCCCGGCATCCGCCCGGCCGACTTCGCGCGTGCCGGCGCCGCCGGCACCTCGGCCAACACCTTTGCGGGCAAGGGCGCCACCGAGAGCAGCAACGACTTCAGCGGCACCATCACCGTCATCGTGCGCCAGGTGCTGCCCAACGGCCACCTGGTGATCGGCGGCGAAAAGCAGATCGGCGTCAACAACAACGTCGACGTGCTGCGCTTCTCGGGCCAGGTCGACCCGCGCGCCATCCAGCCCGGCAACGCCGTGCCCAGCGCCGCCATCGCCAACGTGCGCCTGGAGCACCGCGGGCGCGGCGCGCAGGCCGAGGCGCAGGCCATCGGCTGGCTGTCGCGGGTCTTCCTCAGCGTCCTGCCCATCTGACGGTGCCGCCGTGAACCTCACTCCCGAACGACTCCTGCGCTGGTCCGTCGTGTTCGCCTTCGCGGCCGCCAGCAGCGCGCTGTGGTGGCCGCAGCCGGCCGCGGCGTCGGTGCGCATCAAGGAAGTGGCCGCCGTGCAGGGCGTGCGCAGCAACCAGCTGGTGGGCTACGGCCTGGTGGTGGGGCTGGACGGCACCGGCGACCAGACCACGCAGACGCCGTTCACGACGCAGAGTCTGAACGCCCTGTTGCAGCAGATGGGTGTCACGGTGGCGGCCGGCGCCGGCATGCAGTTGCGCAACGTCGCGGCGGTGCTGGTGACGGCGCAGCTGCCGCCCTTCGCGTCGCCGGGGCAGACCATCGACGTCAACGTCTCCTCGGTGGGCAACGCCAAGAGCCTGCGCGGTGGCACGCTGATCGCCACGCCGCTGAAAGGCGCCGATGGCCAGGTCTACGCGCTGGCGCAGGGCAACCTCATCGTCGGCGGTGCCGGTGCTTCGGCCGGCGGCTCCAAGGTGCAGATCAACCACCTGTCGGCCGGCCGCATCCCCGAAGGTGCCAGCGTCGAACGTGCCGTGGCCACGCCGCTGATGGACGGCGACACGCTGCAGCTGGGCTTGACCGCCAACGACTACGCCACCGCGCGTGCGGTGGCCGTGGCCATCAACGCCGCCAAGGGCGCCGACACCGCCGCGGCCGTCGATGGCCGCACGGTGCGCGTGCGCGTGCCGGCCGGCAGCGGCGAACGTGTGGCCTTTCTCGCCGACATCGAGAACCTGGCGCTGCAACTGGCGCGGCCGGCGGCGCGCGTGGTGCTCAACGCGCGCACCGGCTCGGTGGTCATGAACGAGTCCGTGACGCTGGGTGCCTGCGCGGTGGCCCACGGCAGCCTGTCGGTGACGATCAGCACGACGCCGATGGTCAGCCAGCCGAACGCGCTCGGCCAGGGCCAGACGGTGCAGGCCGAGAAGTCCGACATCGCCATCACGCAGCAGGCCGGGGCCCTGGTCAGCATGGCCGCCGGCGTGCGCCTGACCGACGTCGTCAAGGCGCTCAACGCGCTGGGCGCCACGCCGATGGACCTGCTGGCCATCCTGCAGGCGATGAAGAGCGCCGGCGCCCTGAACGCCGAGCTCGAAGTCATCTGAAACGCCCGATGGCCGCCCCCCCTGTCAACAACGCGCTGGCCTTCGACACCCGTTCGCTGGACGCGCTGCGCCGCCGCGCCGCCAGCGACCCCAAGGCGGCCGTGCGCGAGACCGCGCGCCAGTTCGAGGCGCTGTTCATGCAGGAACTGATGAAGAGCATGCGCAGCACCACCCTGGCCGGCAGCGGCCTGGGAGGCCTGGGCGGTGACGACGGCGCCGGCGCCAAGATGGGCACCGAGATGCTAGACACCCAGTACGCCAGCCAGCTCAGCGGCATGGCGGGCGGGCTGTCGGAGGCCATCACGCGCCACCTGGAGCGGCAGATGGGGCTGTCGCCCGGCCCCATCCCGAGCACGCGGTCGGCCAACGAGACACCGCAGCCGCTGGCGGCAACACCGGTACCGACGCGCATACCGCAGGCCGGCGCCGCCGGCTTCGTGCAGCAGCACAGCGCCGCGGCGCGCGAGGCCGAGGCCGCGACCGGCATCCCGGCGGCCTTCATGGTGGCGCAGGCGGCGCACGAGACGGGCTGGGGCCGCAAGGAGATCCGCCATGCCGACGGTGCGCCGGCCTTCAACCTGTTCGGCATCAAGGCCGGCGCCGGCTGGCGCGGGCCGGTGGCCGAAGTGATGACCACCGAATACGTGAATGGCCAGGCGAAGAAGGTGGTGGCGAAGTTCCGCGCCTACGCCAGCTACGCCGAGTCGTTCACCGACTACGCGCGACTCATGAACAACAGCCAGCGCTACCGGGGCGTGGTCGGCAAGGTCACCAGCCTGGCCAGCGCGGCCAAGGGCGCCGACGCCGCCGTCGGATTCGCGCAGGGACTGCAGCGCGCCGGCTACGCCACCGACCCAGCCTACGCCGACAAGCTCACGCGCGTCATCAACACCACGCTGCGGCTGCAGCGTTCACTCGCTTAAGGTCCGGCCATGGGTGTCTCGCCACTGATGTCGATCGGAGTCAAGGCCATGACGGCCAACTACGCGGCGCTGCAGACCACCAGCCACAACATCGCCAACGCCAACGTCGCCGGCTACTCGCGCCAGCAGGTCGAGCTGGCCACGGCGCAGGGCCAGTTCAGCGGCGCCGGCTACTTCGGCAAGGGCGTCGACGTGGTCGCGGTGACGCGCTCGCACAACGAGTTCCTGACCCGCGAATCCGCCAGCGCGCAGGCGTTGGCCGGTATGGACGTCGCCCGGCTGGAACAGTTGCGGCGCCTGGAAGGCGTGTTCCGTACCGGCGAGACCGGCCTCGGGCATGCCAGCAGCGCGTTCCTCAACGCCATGGTCGACATGGTCAGCCGCCCTGCCGACCTGGCCGCACGCCAAGTGGTGCTGTCGCGTGCCGCCGACCTGGCGGCGCGGTTTGCAGAAGCCGGCGCCACGCTCGACGAGTCGCAGGCCAGTGTCAACGGCGAACTCAGGGCCACCGTGGCCGAGGTCAACAGCCTGGCCCAGAGCATCGCCGAGGTCAACCAGCGCATTGCCGCGCTGCGCGGCATCGGGCAGCCGCCGAACGACCTGCTCGACGAGCGCGAGCGACTGGTCGCCAGGCTGTCGCAGCATGTCAAGGTCAGCCGCATCGACGCCGACGACGGTTCGCTGGCGATCTTCATCGGCGGCGGCCAGCGCCTCGTGCTGGGCAACGAAGCGACGAAGCTGCAAGTGGTGCCGGATGCCGCCGATCCGTCGCGCTCGGCGGTGGCGATCGTGGAGAACGGCATCGCGCGACCGATCGGCGAAGAGGCCCTGGGTGGCGGCTCGATCGCCGGCCTGCTGCGCTTCCAGAACCAGGATCTGACCGACGCGCGCAACCTGATCGGGCGCCTGGCCGCCGCCGTGGCTGGCGCCGTCAACCAGCAGCAGAGCCTGGGCCTGAACCTGCTGCCGCCGCTGGGGCAGAGTGCGGGCACAAGCCTCTTCGACGTGGGGCCGACACGGGCCCTGCCCAACGCCGCCAACGCGCGCGACGCCGGCGGCAACCCGATCGGCAGCGTGGCGCTGACGATCACCGACGCCGGCGCGCTGCAGCCCAGCGAATACGACCTGCGCGAGAATCCCGCCGTCGCCGGCAGCTGGCTGCTCACGCGCCTGCTCGACGGCAAGGTCAGCACGGTCGTGAGCGGCGACGTCGTCGACGGCATGCGCATCGACTTCGGCGCGCCGCAGGCCGGCGACCGCTTCCTGCTGCAACCCGTGACGCGCGCCGCCAACGGCATGAAGGCACTGCTCGACGATCCGCGCAGCCTCGCCGCGGCAGCGCCGCTGGTGGCTATCACGGATCAGGGCAACAGCGGCAGCGTCGGCATCGGGCAGCTGCAGGTCAACGCCGCGCCGGACCCGGCGCCGGTGCCCGGTGCCGAGAAGCTGCGCATCACCTTCACCGACGACAACGGCGCCTATGACTGGGAGCTGCTCGACTCCGCCAACGCCACGCTGGTCTTCGGTGCCGGCACCTGGCAGCCGGGGCAGCCGGTGCAGACGCCAGCGCTGGAGTCCTACGGCTACACCCTGCACCTGAGCGGTGTGCCGCGCAGCGGCGACATCGTCACCGTCGCGCCCACGCCGGCCTCGACGATGGCCAGCAACAACGGCAACGCGCTGGCGCTGCTCGGGCTGCGCGACGCCGGCCTGGCCGACGGACGCACGGCCGTCGAGGCCTGGTCGCAGGCCATTGCCGACATCGGCGTGCGCGTGCAGAGCGCCCGCACCTCGGCCGACATTTCCACCACGGTGGCCGGCCAGGCCGAACTGGCGCGCAGCTCGCAGGCCGGCGTCAACCTCGACGAGGAGGCCGCGCGCCTGATCCAGTACCAGCAGAGCTACCAGGCCGCGGCCAAGGTGCTGCAGGTGGCGCAGACGCTGTTCGACACCCTGCTGCAGGTCGCCGCCGGCCGCTGAGAGTAAAGCCCCATGCGCATCGCCACCGCCCACGCCTACGACGCCTCGCTGGCCAGCCTGCAAAAGCGCCAGCAGCAGCTCAGTGAAGCACAGCAGCAACTCACTAGCGGCAAGCGCGTGCTGCGTCCCAGCGACGATCCGGCCGCTGCAGCGGTGGCCGAGCGCGCCCTGGCCGCCGCGTCGCGCAGCGACACGCAGATGCGCGCGCTCGACGCCAGCCGCTTCGCGATGCAGCTCACCGAGAGCGCACTGGGCGAATCCGGCGAACTGCTGCAGCAGGCGCGTGAACTGGTCGTGTCCGCCGGCAACAGCACTTTCACCGACGCCGAGCGGCTCGACCTCGCCGAGCGCCTGCGTGGCCTGCGCGGCGCGCTGTTCGCGGTGGGCAACCGCAGCGACGGTGCCGGCCGCTATCTCTTCGGCGGCCAGAGCAGCGACGGCCCGCCGCTGCTCGACGGCCCCGGTGGCGTGTCCTTCAACGGCGTCGCGGGCCAGGCCGATGCGGCGGCGGACCGCGCCATGCCGCTGTCGGCCGACGGCCGCGCCATCTGGCTGCTGGCCAGTGACCCGGCGAATCCGGCGCAGTCGCTGTCGGTGTTCGACGCCATGGACCGCCTCGTCGACGACCTCGCCACCGCGGGCCGCACACCGGCGCAGGTGGCGCAGACGGTGAGCCTCGGCCTGGCCGAAATCGACGCCAGCGCGGCCACCCTGTCGGCCGGGCGCTCGCGCGCCGGCGAGACGCTGAACCGTCTCGACGCCCTGGGCTCGCGGCTGTCGCAGGACAAGCTCGATGCGCAGCAGGCGCGTTCCGAGGCCGAGGATCTGGACATGGTGCAGGCCATTTCGGACTTCCAGAACCGCCAGACCGGCTACCAGGCGGCCCTGCAGACGTATTCGATCGTGCAACGCATGTCCTTGTTCGACTACCTCCGTTAGCGGCGCTGCCGGCCTGCGGACCGGACAGGCGCGGTGCGGGCGCGCGCACAATTGCAGGTAAACGCGCAGGACCGTGGCTCAAGTTGGGGCCGAACTGGCCGAAACTTCAGGTTCTGACCATGGTTCGGTCGGCGCGGCGTGGACGGCTCCCAGCCGCGACGGCCTGCCTGCAGCCTCAGCCCTCGGGAGATCATGATGCGTGCGCCTGTCGACAGCCCGAAAGTCCCTCGCTTGCAGGGTCGGGTCGCCATCGGCCTGCCACATCGCGCATGCCGGCCGGCACCACGCCGCGCCACCGCCATGGCCGCTGCGTACCATCGCTGCCCATGAATGCCGAATTCCCGCGCTCAGACGCGCCGGCCGCCGCGCTGGATGAAGCGTCGCTGGCTCGCTTGCGCGAACTCGACCCCGATGGTGTCCACGGCGTCGTGAACCGGGTGCTGGCGGCCTACGAGACATCGCTGAACCGCCTGCTCGGGCAACTGCGCAGCGAGACCTGCGCGGGGGACCCGGCGCAGGTCGCCGGCATCGCGCATACGCTCAAGTCGTCTTCTGCCAGTGTCGGTGCGCTGGCGCTGGCGGCGAGTTGCGCCGACATCGAGCGCCGGCGGCGCGGCGGCGCCGCGGACGACCTGCCTGTGGACGTGCAGCGCCTGCTCGACGAGGGCGACGCCGCCCTGCGCGCGGTCGCCGCCGTGCTGCGGCCCTGATGCCTGTTCCACGATGACAGCTGCGCACCCCTACGCCGACGCTGAGCTGCCGGCCGAGCCAGAGGTGCTGCTCGTCGACGACGACGATGTCAGCCTGCTGCTCACCGAGCTGGCGCTGCGCGAGCGCGGCTTCAAGCTGGTCTGTGCCTCCGGCGGCGAGCAGGCGCTGGCCCTGCTGCAGGATCACACGCCCGACATCGTCGTCCTCGACGCCCTGATGCCGGGGCTGGATGGCTTCGAAACCTGCCGCGCCTTGCGCCGCCTGTCCGGTCACGAAAACATGCCGGTGCTGATGCTCACCGGGCTGGACGACGACGCGTCGATCACCCGTGCCTACCAGGCCGGCGCCAGCGACTTCTTCGTCAAGTCCACGCAGTGGAGCCTGCTTGCCGGGCGCCTGCAATACCTGCTGCGCGCCTCGCGTACCCGCCTCGAGCTCGAGCGCAGCAAGTCCAAGCTGGCGCGCGCCCAGGACCTGGCGCGCATGGGCAGCTTCGACTGGTGGCGGGCCGAGCATGGCAGGCCCGGCGGCCTGCTGATGGCGCCCGAGGCGCTGCGCGTGTTCGGCTGCGGACCGCACGAACCGGTGTCGCTGCGCATGCTGCTGCGCATGGTGCCGCACGACGAGCGCCTGAGTTTCCTGCGTCAGCTGCACGAGGCACTGCGGCATGCCTCCGTGGTGGCCACCGACGTGCCCATCGTGCTGCTCGACGGCCGCCAGCGCATCATCCACGTCGAGGCCGAGCCCGAGTTCAACGAACACGGCCATGGCATCGGCTACACCGGCATCGTGCAGGACGTGACCGAGCGCCGCGTCGCCGAAGACAAGATCCGCCAGCTGGCCAACTTCGACGCCCTCACCGGCCTGCCGAACCGGCGCCAGCTCATCTGGCGCACCGAGCGCGCGCTGGAACAGGCGCGCCGCCTGGGCCACCAGTTCGCGCTGCTGCTGATCGACCTGGACCGCTTCAAGGTCATCAACGACACGCTCGGCCACGGCGCCGGCGACGAGGCGCTGGTGGAGGTGGGTCGCCGCCTGCGCGCCTGTGTGCGCCACAGCGACCAGTTCATGGAGGGCGCGCTCGAAGCCGCCGGTGTGCGTTCGCACCGCGCGCTCGAGGCCATCGGCCGCCTGGGCGGCGACGAGTTCGTTGCGCTGCTGCCGGAGGTGGCGAGCGAGGTCGACGCCGCGCGTGTCGCCGAGCGCGTGCTGGAGGCGCTGCGCGAGCCGATCTTCGTCGGCGGCCAGGAGTGTTTCGTCACCGCCAGTGTCGGCGTCGCGCTGTATCCGCGCGACGGCGCTTCGGTGGTCGACCTGCTGCGCAATTCCGACGTCGCCATGTACTCGGTCAAGGTGCAGGGCAAGAACGCGTCGGCCATCTACAGCCCGCAGCTGGCCGGCCGCGGGCGCGAGAAGCTGGAGCTCGAAACGGCGTTGCACAAGGCCATCGAGCGCGACGAGCTGGTGCTGCACTACCAGCCCAAGATCGACGTGCGCGCCTCGCGCATGGTGGGCGCCGAAGCGCTGATGCGCTGGCAGCGCGGCGGCCGGCTGGTGCCGCCGGCGGACTTCATCCCGCTGGCCGAGGACACCGGGCTCATCGTGCCACTGTCGGAGTGGGCGCTGCGCGAGACCGCCAGGCAGGCCAGCGCATGGCAGCAGGCCTTCGGCTTTGCCGATTCGATCGCCGTCAACCTGTCGAGCCGGCTGTTCGAGCGCAGCGACCTCGTCGAGCACATCCACCAGTGCGTCACGGCAGTGAGCGTGCCGCACCGCATGATCCAGCTCGAGATCACCGAGGACAACCTGATGAAGGAGCTGCAGAACGTGATTCCGTCGCTGCACCGGCTCAACGAGATCGGCGTCGAGATCTCGATCGACGACTTCGGCACCGGCTACTCCTCGCTGGCCTACCTGACCACGCTGCCGATCTCCGAGCTCAAGATCGACCGCAGTTTCGTGCGCGACCTCGGCATCACGCCGCAGAGCTCGGCGGTGGTCACGGCCATCATTGCCCTGGCGCGTTCGCTGGGTCTGCGGGTGATTGCCGAAGGCGTGGAAACGCTGCGCCAGATGGAGGTGCTGCACCGCCTGGGCTGCGGCCTGATGCAGGGCTTTCTGTTCAGCCGCGCCTTGCCGCCCGACGAACTGCAGCGCTGGCTTGAAAACACCGTGTTGCCACGCAAAGCGCCCTGGATCGGGCCGGCGGGCGGCAACGAACCCGGCGTGGACGCCGCGCGTGCCGCCGGCGGCCGGCTCTGAGCATGTTGGAAACGCAGCGCGTCGCCCCTTCGCCGGCGGTTGTGGCCCGTGGTGCGCTGCGCCGGCTGGCCCAGATGCACCTCGAGCCGACCCCCGAAAACTACGCCCGCGCTTACGCCGAGGAGGCCGGCCAGCCGGCCCCTGTGGTGGATCAGCGCGCCCAGGCCGGGGCCTGGGCGGCGCTGGTCGAGCGGCTGGCCAGGAACCTGGAACGTCGCGGCGTCCAGTGGACCGCGGCGCGGCGCAAGGAAAGCCTGCGCCGCCTCTTCGAGAGCAGTCGCAGCAATGCACCGCGCCTGCTGCAGCGGCTGCAGGTGTTGATGACGGCGTGGGACGACGACGTGCCGGTAGACGCCGCAGACACGGGTTTCGACGCCTCGCTGGTGGAGTCGGCGGCGCCGTCGGCCGCCAACTCTGCCGCTGACTCGGCCGCCTGGATGGCCTTGCTTGCCGTCCTGGAGAGCACCGTGCGCGCGGCGCTGCCGGCCGACGAGCCCCGCGCAGCCGAACTGGCGCCGCAGCTGGCGGCCCTGGTGGCCGCACTGGCCGCCGAAGGCCCCAGCGCAGCGCGGCAGGCTGAACTCGAGGAGCTCGGCCAGCGCACGCTGCGGCTGTTCGCACACCGGCATGAACTGGTGGCACAGCTCGCTGCGCTGTGCCAGGAGCTGACGCAGGGCCTGACCGAACTGGCCGAGGACGACAGCTGGGCCCGTGGCCAGTGCGCCAACGTGCAGGCCAGGATGGCCGAAGGCCTGAGCGCGCGCGGGGTGCGCGCGGCCAGCGTGCTGCTGGCCGAAACCCGCGAGCGACAGCGGCGGGTTCGCCTGGAACGGCAGGCCGCACGCGATGGGCTCAAGCAGCTGATGCACTCCATGCTGCTCGAGGTCGGTGCGCTCGGCGAGCAGACCGGGCGCTTGCAGACGGCGACGGAACAGCATGTCAGTGCCATCGAGTCCGCCGACACGCTCGAAGGCCTGGCCGGCATCGTGCAGGCGATGCTCGCCGACAGCCGCGCCATGCACACCGCCGTGCGCGGCTCGCAGGAAAGGCTGCAGGCCGACAGCGCACGCGCCAGCAGCCTCGAGCAGCGGGTGCAGGAACTGGAGGCCGAGTCGCGCCGGCTGTCGGAGGAGGTCTCCACCGACGCGCTGACGCAGATCGCCAACCGCCGCGGCCTCATGAAGGCCTTCGACGGCGAGTTGGCGCGCTGCCAGCGCGAGGGCGGCACGCTGGCCGTGGGCCTGATCGACATCGACAACTTCAAGAAGCTCAACGACAGCCTGGGCCACGCCGCGGGCGACCAGGCCCTGAAATGGCTGGTGTCGTCGGTGCATGAGCGCCTGCGCCCGGGCGACCAGCTGGCGCGTTTCGGCGGCGAGGAGTTCGTGGTGCTGCTGCCGCGCACCGGTACGCAAGAAGGGCAGCAGACGCTGACGCGGCTGCAACGCAGCCTGACCGAAGCCCTGTTCCTGTACGAAGGCCGCGAGTTCTTCGTCACCTTCTCGGCCGGTGTCACGGCCTGGCGGCCGGGCGAGGCGCTGGAAACGGCACTCGAGCGCGCCGACGAGGCGCTGTACGAGGCCAAGCGCACCGGCAAGAACCGCACCTGCATGGCGTGAGCGGATGGCGCCCGCGACGCCGGCAGCGCGGCGGGCCGCAGGGCATGGCATCCACGGCTTGTTGCAATTGAGTGCTCAACATGGCGCAGCGGCGGCCGAACTTACACGAAGGGCCGGGTGTTCCGGCCGGCAACCGGCTCCAGGACCATGAGTACCCTTCGCCAACTCCTCGAGCCATTGCGCCTGGCGGCCTCCACGTTCTTCCGGCATGAGCTCACCCTGCGCCGGGGCGAACATGGGTTGCAGCTGGCGCTGGAACCGAGGGCGGCCAAGGGCGCGGGCGGGCGCCAGCCCAGCGCCGAGCAGCAGGCAGCACAGAAGGCCGCGGCGGAGCTGGCGCTGATGCGGGAACAGTTGCGCGCCTTGCTGTCGGAACTGCCCGAAACGCGGCGCACGCTGCGCGCCCTGGTGGCGGTCGAGCAGGCGCTGGCCAGGAAGGGACTGCGCGCCCTGCGCCGGCTGCCGCTGGATGTGATGCGGCGCGCGCTGCACCAGTTCGAGGGCCTGGTCACGAACTGGTCGCCGGTGGGCCTGGCCAACCTGCGCTCGAAGATGTCGGTGGCCATCATCGAGCGCGAGCACATGGACCCCGACGCCGAGGCCGATGCCTATCGCACCGCAGCCGTGCTCGACACCGACCCGGACGAGCTGGCGTCCGACGGCTTGCAGACGGCATCCGACGACGACGAACTGGCTGCCGCCTACGCCGCGCTGGGTCAGTTTGCGCCCTCGGTGATCGAGATGCAGCCCGAACTGGGCTCGCCGTCGGCACGGGCCGTCACCCGGGAACTCCAGCCGCCGGCCGCGGAGCAGGGGCACATCAGGCTGCGCGAGCTCCAGCACTGAGCGCCGGCAACGGGGCAAACTGCTCACCGCTTATCCATCCTGGGCGGCAACGGTCGAGAAGGCCCGGCCAGGCGCCGCGCTCGAGGCGAGGGGCCCTCTCACAACATCTTCGTCAGCTGCCCCAGCAGCCGATCGCGCAGGCCCTGGATCTCGGTGCAGCCCGCCAGGGCCGCTGCGGTCTGGCCGCATTGCTTCAGCGCGACCAGGGCATGGGCTCGGTCGTGGATTTCATGATGCAGCCGGTCAATCGCGTCGAGGTTCCACTGCTTGCCATGGGGACTTCGCGCGGACTGGTGGTCCAGCCATTGACCGAAGCGGCAATGGTGCGGATCCAGCGCCGGCGGCGCGTCGCGATCGCCCCGCAGGTGCGCCATGACTTCGGCGACCCAGGCCCGGTGTTCCACCATCGCGAAGATGGCGGGCAGCTCGTCGCGGCTGAGCAGCGCGAGGTTCAGCCAGCTGGGGTCAGGTCGCCAGGTCGCCAACCAGTGGGGAATGGCATCCGCCGCCATGGGCCGCGCGATGGCGTAGCCCTGTGCGCGTTCGCAACCGAGATGGAGCAGGATCTGGCCATGGGCCAGGGTCTCGACCCCCTCGGCCAGGACTTCCTTGCCGAAGGCGGCGGCCAGGCCGATCACGCCGTGCAGGATCGTCAGGTCTTCCGGGTCGTCGAGCATGTCGTGCACGACGCTGCGGTCGATCTTCAGCAGCGAGGTCGGCAGGCGCCGCAGATAGGTCAGCGACGAGTAGCCGGTGCCGAAGTCGTCGAGCGCGAACCCGACACCCATGTCGCGGCAGGCCTCCATGACCTCGGACACCCTGGGGATGTCTTCCACCGAGCTCGTTTCCAGCACCTCGAGCTCCAGATCGCCGGCACCCACGCCGGCGTGTTCGGCTAACTGGGCCCGCAGCCTGGCCACGAAGTCAGGGCGCTGGATCTGCTGGGCGGTGATGTTGACGCTGACAGAAATCTTCAGTCCAGCCGCTTTCCAGGTCTGGATCTGTGCCATCGCCGCGGCCAGCGTCCATTCCCCGAGCTCGATCCCCAGCGCATGGCCTGACAGGGCCGGCATGAAGGCCGCCGGCGTCAGCAGGCCCCGCTCCGGGTGTCGCCAGCGTATGAGCGCCTCGACGCCAACCATCTGGCCGGTGCGCATGTTGACCTTGGGCTGGTAGTGCAGTTCGAACTCGCCGTTGCCGATGGCCCGGCGTATGGCCTCCCACGCTTCGTGATGCCCGTGGCTGTTGCGGTTCTGTTCGGTATTGAAGACGAGGATGCGGTTCTTGCCTTTCAGCTTGGCCTGATACATGGTTTGATCGGCCTGGCGCACGAGCTGGTCGGCGTCGACGTCATCGAGCTGCGGGTAGAAGGTCATGCCCAGGCTGGCGGTGACCTGCATCACGACGCCGTCGATCGATACCGGCTGCGCAGCTGCTGCCCGCACGCGCTCCACGACGGGAGTCGCTGCGTCGTCATCCTTCAGGTCGATCAGCACGGCGACGAATTCGTCACCCCCGAGTCGGGCCAGGGTGTCGCCACTGCGCAGCCCATGGGTCATGCGACCCGCCAGCGCGACCAGCAACCTGTCGCCCGCAGCGTGGCCATGGCTGTCGTTGATGGCCTTGAAGCCGTCGAGATCGATGAACACCAGCGCCAGCTTCTGGTTGCGCCGATGGGCATTCACCATCGCCTGCCGCAAGCGATCGGCCAGCAGTGCCCGGTTGGGCAGACCGGTCAGGGGATCGTAGTGGGCGACGCGCTCCAGCCGAAGTTCATGCTCCTTCTGCTGCGAGATGTCCAGGAACAGGCCCAGGTACCGAAAGGGCCGGCCCTGCAGATCGCGAACGACGCTGATGGTGAGCATCTGCACGTACATCTCGCCAGACTTGCGGCGGTTCCAGATTTCGCCGCTCCAACAGCCTTCGGCGGACAACTGCCGCCACATCTCGGCAAAGAACGCCGCGTCGTGCTTGCCGGAACTGAGCACGCGCGGCGTCTGGCCCACGATCTCTTCCCGGCTGTAGCCCGTGATCTCGGTGAAGGCCGGGTTGACGTCGATCACCTCGGCGTCCAGCGTCGTGACCAGGATGCCCTCGCGGGCATGGCGCAAGACACTCGCGGCGAGCTGCAGCCGCTCTTGCACCGCCTTGCTGTCGTTCATGTTCAGCAGCAAGCCCGTGCAATGATCGATCTGGCCGGCTTTGTCGGTAGGCACTGAGGCCCCTGTTGCAGCGGGTGGGTGAGAGCAGCTTATCCCAATGTCAGAGATCCTGATCTCGGGCGAAGGCCGTTTGGCACTTCACACGAGCGCGTAGATCATCGTTGCGCCGGTCTCGGGATGGCAGAAGGCCTGCTCGGTCAGGTCATCAAGGAGCGCTGCCACGGCCTTGTTCTGTGCCGGGTTGGCCATGTGATGAATCCTGAGCGTCAGGGTCTTGGCTAGATCATCGGGTTCGATATCGGCGCTTGCAACCAGCAAGTCCCGGATGAGCGCACGCGCCTCGGCTTCGTTTTTCGGATTCCTGTCGGAACAATCCTCGCATCATGGAAAGCTGATGCACTGACACGGTCGAGGACCGAATCGTATGCCTGTACGGCGTGAAGACCGGCGAAGCGAGACCACGATTCGAATGCCTTCAGCTCATCACCTCTTCCTGGAGTCAGCCTTCCATGGCGCTCGGCAACCGGTTCGGCACCGCTGCGATACAGTGCCGGCATGGGCAAACTCTGGCGTAGCCTGCTGATCTGGACCATGGCCTTGCTGCTGCCCATGCAGGGCATGGCATCGGCCAGCGCCTTGCTGTGCGCGCCCGGTCACCAGCCGGCACCACTCTCGACGCCCGGGAACGGCGAGCAGGCAGCACACGCACACCAAGGCGCGCAGCAGGCCACCGCGGGCCGGCTTGTCGAGGCCGGTCATCCGCATCACGGTGCGGTCGGCGCCGGCGCAGCCCCGGGGGCTGAAGCGCTGGACAGCGTTGCGTCGCCGCACCAGCCCGGGAACAGCTGCAGTGCCTGCAGCGCTTGTTGCGCCGGCGCGGCGCCGCCGAGCTCGCCGCTCACTCTGGCGTCCATGGACGCTGCCGGCCCGGTGCACACAAGGCCGGGCGGCGGCGTGGCCAGCGTCGTCGGCCGCGGGCTCGAGCGCCCGCCCAAGGCCTAGGGCACGCAGTCGTGCCCCGCCTGCGCGGGGCCAGCGCAGCGCCGTGCGGTCGATGCCGGCGGCCCATTCCCAAGGCTCAAACGAGGACGACATGGTCCCCATCCCTGCACATCCATGCACAGGGCGCTGCCCTGGCGCCAGGTCGACACTCCATGCGCTGCTGCCGGCGGCCCTCACGGCCGTGGCACTGCAGGCCACGCCATGGCCAGCGAGCGGCCAGACCGAGCGGCCGGCGCCCCGGCCGGACCCGTCGCACGCCCAGGCCCCTGTGCCGCCATACGTTCACACCTCGACACTGGCGAACTACCGCCGCCTGGGCGAGGTGCCGGTGGGGTCGTGGCGCGAGGCCAACGACACCGTCACCCGCATCGGCGGCTGGCGCGCCTACACGCGTGAGGCGAAACAGCCCGAGGGGCCGGCCGACGCCGCGTCGGCGGCAGCGGCCGGCACACCGGCGGCCAAGACGACTGCGCCGATGCCGACCATGCCCTCCGGCCACGGCGGCCACCGTGACCCTGAGACGAAGTGAGGGCCGGCAGATGAACCCGACCCCGATGCTGCGCAGCAGCCGCCGTCGAAGGGCGGCGCTGATCGCCGGTCTGGCCGTGGCCGCCGTGCTGGGCGGCTGCGCGTCCCTCCCTCCCGACGCCGGCTTCGCCAGCGTCCAGCAAGCGGTCCGCGACAAGCTGGGCCAGGAACTCGTGCGGGCCGGGTCCGACGAGGACCTGGCCACCATCGACGGCCGCGTCGCCGCGCTGCTGGCGCAGCCTTTGTCGGCCGACGCCGCGGTGCAGCTCGCGCTGCTGAACAACCGCGGCCTGCAGGCGACGTTCCAGGATCTCGGCATCACCGGGGCCGACGTGGTGCAGGCCGGCCGCCTGCCCAACCCGGGCTTCAGCTTCGGCCGCACGACCCGGGGCGACGAGATCGAGATCGAACGCGGCCTGCACTTCAACCTGGCGCGGCTGCTGGCCATGCCGCTCATTCGGCAGGTGGAGGAAAGGCGCTTCGAGCAGACCCGCTCCGCCGTAGCGATGCGCGTGCTGGCGCTGGCTGCCGATACGCGCAAGGCCTGGATCCAGGCCGTCGCCGCCGCCGAGACGGTGTCTTACACGCGGCAGGTGATGCAGGCGGCCGAAGCCGGCGCCGAACTGGCACGCCGCATGGCGGCGGTGGGCAATTTCAACAAGCTGCAGCGCTCGCGCGAGCAGGGTTTCTACGCCGACGCCGCGCTGCAGCTCGCGCATGCGCAGCAGGCGCAGCGCGCCAGCCGGGAGCGCCTGACGCGGCTGCTGGGGCTGTGGGGTGCGCAGGCACGGTTCACGCTGCCCGAGCGCCTACCCGAGCTGCCCGCTGCGCCGCTGGACGAGCCCGACATCGAGCGTGTGGCGCTGGCGCAGCGGCTCGACGTGCAGGGCGCCAAGGCGGCCGCCGAGCAGACGGCGAAGAACCTCGGCCTGACACGCACGACGCGATTCGTCAACGTGCTCGAACTGGGCCTGGTGCGCAATTCGTCCAACGAGGCGCCGACCCAGCGCGGCTGGGAGATCGGCATCGAACTGCCCCTGTTCGACTGGGGCGGGGCACGCGTGGCCAAGGCCGAAGCCGTGTACATGCAGGCCCTGCATCAAGCGGCCGACACCGCCATCAATGCCCGCTCCGAAGTGCGCGAGGCCTACGGCAACTACCGCTCGGCCTGGGACATCGCGCGCCACTACCGTGACGAGATCGTGCCGCTGCGCAAGCTGATCGCCGAAGAGAACCTGCTGCGCTACAACGGCATGCTGATCGGCGTCTTCGAACTGCTGGCCGACGCGCGGGTGCAGATCGCCAGCGTCAACGGCGCCATCGGCGCCTTGCGCGACTTCTGGATCGCCAAGGCCGACCTCGACATGGCGCTCGTCGGCAAGCCCGGCCTCGGCGCACTGGCCGCCGGCGCCGGCCCGGCGATGCCCGCCGACACCGGCGGCGCCGGCCACTGACCACGAAAGACACGCGCATGCTGAACCGCAGACGTTTTCTCGGCCGCGCCGGTGCCGCCACCGCGGCGGTATCGGCCGCCGCCGTGAGCCGGGTGGCGCTGGCCGCCTTGCCCGAGCCGGTGATCCAGACCCGACCCGACACGATGCCGCCGCTGGTGCCGGGCACCGGCCGCCCCTACAACCCGGTCGTCACGCTCAACGGCTGGACGCTGCCGTGGCGCATGAATCAGGGGGTCAAGGAATTCCACCTCGTTGCCGAGCCCGTGGTGCGCGAGATGACACCCGGCTTCAAGGCCCACCTGTGGGGCTACAACGGCCAGAGCCCGGGGCCGACCATCGAGGTCGTCGAAGGCGACCGCGTGCGCATCTTCGTCACCAACAAGCTCGGCGAATTGACCAGCATCCACTGGCACGGCCAGCGCCTGCCCAACGGCATGGACGGTGTCACCGGGCTCACCCAGCCGGGCATCCCGCCGGGCAAGACCTACGTCTACGAGTTCGTGGCGCGGCGGCCCGGCACCTTCATGTACCACCCGCATGCCGACGAGATGGTGCAGTTGGCGATGGGCATGATGGGTTTCTGGATCACGCATCCGAAGGCGTTGCACCCGCTCATCGACGAGGTCGATCGCGACTTCGTCTTCCTGCTCAACGCCTACGACATCGACCCCGGCAGCTACACGCCGAAGATCATGACCATGCTCGACTTCAACCTGTGGAGCTGGAACAGCCGCATCTTCCCGGGCATCGACCCGCTGGTGGTGAGGAAGAACGACAAGGTGCGCATCCGCATCGGCAACCTCACCATGACCAACCACCCGATCCACCTGCACGGCCTCGAATTCGAAGTCACCGGCACCGACGGCGGCCCGACGCCCAAGGGGTCGCGCTGGCCCGAGGTCACGGCCGACATCGCGGTCGGACAGAT
>JAUXVE010000154.1 GCA_030680415.1 Rubrivivax sp. | reverse complement strand
GGCGCCGGCCGCGGCTGGCGCACCGGCCGCCGCGGCTGGTGCGGCCCCGGCCGTCGCCCTGGCCGCCCCGTCGGCTCCCGCTGCGCCGGCGGAACCCGAGGGCAAGGTCATCAAGTCACCGATGGTCGGCACCTTCTACCGCGCCGCCAGCCCGGGCGCCAAGGCCTTTGTCGAACTCGGCAACGAGATCAGGGAGGGCGACCCGGTATGCATCATCGAGGCGATGAAGATCATGAACGAGATCGAGGCCGACTGCGCCGGCAGGATCAAGCGCATCCTGTGCGAGAACGGGCAAGCGGTGGAATTCGGTCAACCGCTGTTCATCGTCGAATAGGCGGCGGCGCGTGTTCAAGAAAATACTGATCGCCAACCGCGGCGAAATTGCATTGCGCATCCAGCGCGCCTGCCGCGAGCTGGGCATCAAGTCGGTCATCGTCTACTCCGAGGCCGACCGCGAAGCCAAGTACGTCAAGCTCGCCGACGAGGCGGTGTGCATCGGGCCGGCGGCGTCGAGCTTGAGCTACCTCAACATGCCGGCCATCATCGCCACCGCCGAGGTGACCGATGCCGAGGCCATCCACCCGGGCTACGGCTTCCTGAGCGCGACCGCCGACTTCGCCGAGCGGGTGGAAAAGAGCGGCTTCGTCTTCATCGGGCCGGCGCCGGAGTCGATCCGCACCATGGGCGACAAGGTCGCGGCCAAGCAGGCCATGATCAAGAGCGGCGTGCCCTGCGTGCCCGGCCGCGAAGGTGCCCTGCCCGAGGACCCCAAGGAGATCATCCGCGAGGCGCGCGCCCTCGGCTCCCCGGTGATCATCAAGGCCGCCGGCGGCGGCGGCGGGCGCGGCATGCGTGTCGTGCACACCGAGGCGGCGCTGATCAACGCCGTGCAGACCACGCGCGCCGAAGCCGGCGCCGCCTTCGGCAACCCGGCCGTGTACATGGAGAAGTTCCTCGAGAACCCGCGCCACATCGAGATCCAGATCCTGGCCGACAACTTCCGCAACGCAGTGTGGCTGGGCGAACGCGACTGCTCGATGCAGCGCCGGCACCAGAAGATCATCGAGGAAGCGCCGGCGCCGGGCATCGCGCGGCGCATCATCGAGCGCATCGGCGACCGCTGCGCCGCGGCGTGCAAGAAGATCGGCTATCGCGGCGCCGGCACCTTCGAGTTCCTGTACGAGGACGGCGAGTTCTTCTTCATCGAGATGAACACGCGCGTGCAGGTCGAGCACCCGGTGACGGAGATGGTGACCGGCATCGACATCGTGCAGATGCAGATCCGCGTCGCCGCCGGCGAGAAGCTGCCCTTCACGCAGCGCAACATCCAGATGCGGGGCCATGCGATCGAGTGCCGCATCAACGCCGAGGATCCGTACAAGTTCACGCCCTCGCCCGGCCGCATCACCCTGTGGCACGCCCCCGGCGGCCCCGGCGTCAGGGTCGATTCGCATGCCTACACCAACTACTACGTGCCACCCAACTACGACTCGATGATCGGCAAGATCATCGTCCACGGCGACACGCGCGAGCAGGCCCTGGCACGCATGCGCACGGCGCTGTCGGAGACGGTGGTCGAGGGCATCCACACCAACATCGCGCTGCACCGGGAGCTGATGGTGGACGCCAAGTTCGTCGAGGGCGGCACCAGCATTCACTACCTCGAAGGCTGGCTGGGCCAACACCACCGGTAGCGCCAGGTGTTCGAACTCGTCTTGCGCGCCCCGCAAGCGCTGGTGGAGCCGGTCTCCGACGCGCTGATGGACGAACTCGGCGCGCTGTCGGTGTCGGTGGAAGACGCCGATGCCGGCAGCGCCGGCGAGCAGGCGCTGTTCGGCGAGCCCGGGCTGCCGGCGCCGGCAGCCGGCTGGGAACGCTCCACGCTGACGGCCTTGTTCGACACCGAGGGCGCCGCCGAGCAAGCGGCCGCCTGGCTGCTGGCGCAGGAAGGCACGGCCGGTGTGCACCTGCAGGCCTTGCACGCCGTGGCCGAGCAGGATTGGGTGCGGCTGACGCAATCGCAGTTCGGGCCGGTGGAAATCACGCCCGAGTTCTGGGTCGTGCCGAGCTGGCACGAACCGCCCGCGGGTGCCCGGTGGGTGATCCGGCTCGACCCCGGCCTGGCCTTCGGCACCGGCACCCACCCCACCACCCGCATGTGCCTGCGCTGGCTGGCGCGGCGGCCGCACGGCACGGCGCTCGGCCGCGTGCTCGACTACGGCTGCGGCTCGGGCATCCTGGCCATCGGCGCCGCGCTGCTCGGCGCAAGCGCCGTCGACGCCGTGGACATCGACCCGGCAGCCGTGCAGGCCACGCGCGACAACGCCTTGCGCAACGGCGTGTCCGCCGCCCTGCTCGTCCCGGGCCTGCCGGCCACTGCCCACGGCGAATACGACGTCGTGCTGGCCAACATCCTGGCCACGCCCCTCAGGCTGCTTGCTCCCTTGCTGAGCGGACATGTCGCGCCCGGTGGCTGGCTGGTGCTGGCCGGCATCCTGGAGCGGCAGGCCGACGAGTTGACGACGACCTATGCGCCATGGCTCACGCTGGCAGTGGCCGACCGCGAGGACGGCTGGATCCTCATGACCGCACAGCGCGCGGCGGCCGAGCAATGACCGCACCACTGGCCACCCGCTGCCCCGCGTGCAGCACGGTGTTCCGCGTCGTGCCGGACCAGTTGCGGGTGTCCGAAGGCTGGGTCCGCTGCGGGCGCTGCGCCGAGGTCTTCAACGCCACCGAAAGCCTCGTCGACCTGGAGACGGGCGCGCCGCGAGACTGGGCCGACGAGTTGCCTCGCAGCACCACAGCGCGGGCTTCGGACGCCGATTCGCCGGCGGCCGAAGCGCCTTGCGCTCCGGACAAGGCCGAGCCGTCCCCGATTTCTGCGCTCCCCCGCGAGAAGACAGACACCGCGCCTGCATCGGTGCCGCCGCTGTCATCCGGCCCGCCGTCCTTGCCACCACAGGCCGATGCGCCGGCTGGGCATTGGGCCGACCCCGTGCTCGACGCGCGCGCCGGCCCGCTCGATGCGCCCGCCCACAGGCCGTCCTTCGTGCGCCGCGCCGAACGCGCCGAGCGCTGGCGCCAGCCGCGTGTGCGCGCTGCGCTGGCGGCGGCCGCGCTGCTCGGCGTGCTGGGCATTGCCGGCCAGATCGCCTACGAATACCGCGACCTGGCGGCGGCGCGGTTCCCGCAGGCGCGCCCGGCGCTGGAGCAGGCCTGCGCGCTGCTCGCTTGCCGCATCGAAGCGGCACGCGCCATCGACGCCCTGGCCGTGGAGAGCAGCGGCCTGGTACGGGTCGAGAAGTCCAGCGTCTACAAGCTGTCGGTGGCGCTGCGCAACAGTGCCGGCATCGAAGTGGCGCTGCCGGCACTGGACCTCGCGCTCACCGACACGCAGGGTCGGCGCATCGCGCGCAAGGTGCTGTTCGCGGCCGACCTCGGTGCGGCGTCGTCCACACTCGGCGCCGGCCGCGAACTGACGCTGCAGGCCACACTGCAGGCCGCGCTGCCGGACACCGAGCCGGTGGCCGGTTACACGATCGAACTCTTCTACCCCTGACGGCGGCCCCGCCGCCGCACCCCTACGGAGCTGCCATGCCGGCACTGATCTGCGGATCCCTCGCCTTCGACACCATCACCACCTTTCCGGGCCGCTTTGCCGAGCAGATCATGCCCGAGCAGGTGCACATCCTGAACGTCTCGTTCCTGGTGCCGACGCTGCGGCGCGAATTCGGCGGCTGCGCCGGCAACATTGCCTACACGCTGCAGGCGCTGGGCGGCGTGCCGGTGGTGATGGCCGCGCTGGGCAACGACGGCGGCGACTACCTCGCGCGCCTGGCCGGCTGGGGCCTGGACACCTCGCTGGTGCGCAACGACGCCAGCACCTACACGGCGCAGGCGATCATCATCACCGACACCGACAACAACCAGATCACCGCCTTCCACCCCGGCGCGATGCAGAACGCGCACGAAGCGGCGGTGCCGCCGCGGCCGGACCTGAAGATCGGCATCGTCGCCCCCGACGGCCGCGAGGCGATGTGGCAGCACGCCGGCCAGATGAAGGAAGCCGGCATCCCCTTCATCTTCGACCCCGGCCAACAGCTGCCGCAGTTCGACGGCGCCGAACTGCGCCGCTTCGTCGACCTCGCCAGCTGGGTGGCGGTGAACGACTACGAAGGCCGCATGCTCAGCGAGCGCACCGGCCTGAGCCTGCAGGAGATGTCGCGTTCGCACCTGCACGGCGTGGTGGTGACGCTGGCGCACGAGGGCGCCGACGTCTGGGTGCAGGGCTGCTGCACGCGCGTGCCGGGCGTGGCGGCGGCCAGCGTGGTCGACCCCACCGGCTGCGGCGACGCCTTCCGTGCCGCGCTGCTGTACGGCCTGGAGCGCGGCTGGGCACTCGAGCGCTGCGTTGGCCTGGGCAACCGCGTCGGCGCGCTGAAGATCGCCTGCCGCGGCGGGCAGAACCACCAACTCGACGCCGCAGTGCGCGCAGAACTGGCGGCGTAGACACAGCCCCCGGAGGCACCTGCCTTGCCCCCTCTCCCCGCTTGCGGGGAGAGGGCTGGGGTGAGGGGCCGAGGCGCACCAACACCCTCACCTGCGGCGCGCGGCCCGGCTTGCAGGCCAGGCCCGCTCAGCGGGCTCGCCGCATGCGGCTCGAAACCCCCGCTTCGCCCCCAACCCTACCCAGGAACCTGCACCGGTGTGAACTGTATGGCCCCCTCTCCCGCCTGGGCGGGAGAGGGCTGGGGTGAGGGTGGGAGGGGCACGCATGACCCTCACCCCAACCCTCTCCCACAAGTGGGAGAGGGGGCAATACCCGCGGTTCCTGGTCACAAGCCGGCGCCGCC
>JAUXVE010000153.1 GCA_030680415.1 Rubrivivax sp. | reverse complement strand
GAAAGTGAAGCCGCTTTTTTCCACACGCTCGGCAAAGTCGGCGTTTTCCGACAGAAAACCGTAGCCAGGATGAATCGCCTCGGCGTCGGTCACCTCGGCTGCAGAAATGATGGCCGGCATGTTGAGGTAGCTGTGCGTGCTCGATGCGGGCCCGATGCAGACGGCCTCGTCGGCCAGGCGCACGTATTTGGCGTCGCGGTCGGCTTCGGAATAGACCATCACCGCTTTGATGCCCATCTCCCGGCAAGCCCGCTGCACCCGCAGTGCAATCTCTCCCCGGTTGGCAATCAGAATTTTCTTGAACATGCGCGCCAAGCCCTTTATTCGATCACGTACAAGGGCTGGCCGTACTCCACGGCCTGGCCGTTGTCCACCAGAATCTTGGTTACCGTGCCGGACTTGTCGGCCTCGATTTCGTTGAGAATTTTCATGGCTTCAACGATGCAGATGGTCTCGCCCTCCTTGATGGAGTCACCCAATTCAACAAAAGGCTTGGCACCTGGACTGGAAGCACGGTAGAACGTACCAACCATGGGCGACTTCACAATATGGCCTGTGGGCTCTGCGACGGGTGTGGGCACCACAGGTGCCGCTGACTCAGCCACGATCACCGCAGGTGCCGCCTGGGGCGCTGGTGCCATGGTATAGGCCATGGGCGCTGCAAACCCAACAGGCGCGCTCTTGACGATGCGCACCTTGCCTTCGGCTTCGGTGATCTCGAGCTCCGAGATGTTCGACTCCGATACCAGGTCGATCAGTGTCTTGAGTTTCCTCAGGTCCATGGGGCAGACTCCTCTTGTTTCTTGTAGTGGCGGCATCAAGCGCCGGCATTTGCAGCGATCTGGGCAAGTTCTGCGTCGATCTGGGCCAAAGTGGTGACGCTAGAGACTCCCGGCTCGCGGCTGCCGAGCAGATTGAGGTTGGGACCGTGAAGGACGAGGAGGCTCATGCAGTTAGCGGCAGAGTGACACCGAAGGGCGGACTTTACGCCTTTTGCAGGCTGTTGAAAGCGCCTGGCAGCAGATCGAGAAAAAGGGGCGGCGCCGGGGAGCGCATTGCTGCCAGCGGCGCATTCACGTCGCCGCCGCCCAGCGTGCCAGTTCGTCGAAGCTCGTTTCGCCCAGTTTGCGGTGAGCGACGAGCCCTTCACGGTCGAACACCACCGTGAACGGCAGCCCGCCGCTGGCATTGCCGAGCCGGCGCGTCAACTCGGTGCCGTCGAAGCCGGCCATGGCGATGGTATAGCCGACCGGTGTGCGCGCCAGGAACTCGCGCACCGGCTGCGGGCGATCGATGGCCAGCCCCAGCACCTGCCAACCGCGGGCCGCGAACGCGCGCTGGAAGCGGTCGAGCTCCGGCATTTCCCGGATGCAGGGCGGGCACCAGGTGGCCCAGAAGTTGAGCACCAGCGGCTGGCCGCGCAAGGACGCCATCGCCAGCCGAGCGCCGTCGGGGCGGTCGAAGCTCATCTGCCACAGGCCACCGGTGGTGGCGTCGCGGTGTGCTTCGCGCCGGGATTCGCTGAAGCCGCGCCAGCCCAGCCCGGCTGCGGCGGCGGCAGCGCCGGCACCACCGATCAACCAGCCGCGCCGCTTCATGGGCTCGCCTCCAGCAGGCTCTGCACGGCGCCCAGGTCGCCGCGCCAGCTGCGGCCGCGGGCGTCGGGCTTGAGCGCGCCGCGCTGGTCGTCGTGGTCGTGCAGGCTCAGGTGCACGGTCACGGGCTCGCCCAGGGCCCGGCTGAGTGTGGCCACGGTGAGCACGTTCAGGGGTTCCTTGCCCTGGCGGTCGATGGCGCCGCTGTCGTAGTCTTCCCCGGCGTTGATGAGGGCGATCTCGGCCGCCTTGGGGTCGTCGCAGTAGAGGTCGATGAGCACCGCCGACTGCCTGGTTGCCGTACCGCGCCACACCGCGCCGGCTAGGTGCGGCCGGAATTCCGCCAGCCGCTGCATCCACAGCAGCGCCACCTCGCGCAAGGCGCGCAGTTCGGCCGGCTGGGTGTCGGCGCAGAACAGTTCGATGTGCTCGCGCACGGCGTCTTCGACCTGCTCGTTGCTGGGCAGCTCGGCACGCCGGCCGTGCTCGCGCGCGGCCTTGCGCTTGGCGGCGGCGTATTCCATGCCGTCCTCGACCACCAGGCGGGCGGCGACGGCGGCGATTTCCAGGGCCAGGTTCATCGGGTGCCTCCGTGCTGCGCACTCCGGTATGAGTCCTTCGGACGGCCGAGCGGACTCATTCGGTGCCTCCGTGCTGCGCACTCCGGTATGAGTCCTTCGGACGGCCGAGCGGACTCATGGCAGCACCACCGAACCCATGCGCGCCTGGATGGTCGCGGCGCGGCCCAGGACATAGGCCGAAGCCGGCCGCTTCTCGAAGCGCTTGGGCGCCGGCAGCATGACCGCCAATCGCGCGGCCTGCGCGGGGCCGAGCCGCTCGGCGTCGACACGGAAGTAGTGCCGGGCAGCCGCCTGGGCGCCGAACAGACCCTCGCCCCACTCGACGTTGTTGAGGTAGATCTCCAGGATGCGCCGTTTGTCGAGCAATGCCTCGAGCAGCAGCGTCAGCACCACCTCCTGGCCCTTGCGCAGCACCGTGCGCTCGCTCGACAACAGCAGGTTCTTGGCCAGTTGCTGCGTGATCGTCGAGCCTCCCACCACCTTGGGCTGCGGTGCGCGCTCGGGCTGGCGCTGGCCCAGCCGCGCGGCACGCTCCTCGGCGCGCTGGTTGCGCTCCCAGGCCTGTTCGATGGCGTCCCATTCGATGCCGGAGTGGTCGGCAAAACCGGCGTCTTCGCTGGCGATGACGGCACGCTTGAGGTGGTCGGAGATGCGCCCGGCGTCCACCCACTCCTGGCGCCACGGGACGCGTTTCGTTTCCACCAGCAGTCGCCAGGCCTCGCTGCGCTGGAAGGTGGTCGACTGGGGATCGATCACGCGCATGAGACCGATGCGCAGCGCAAAGACGACCTGCAGCGCCGCGGCGCAAAGCAGCAGCAGCAACAGCAGGCGCAGCCCGTGCGCGACGATGGCCGGCCTGTTCTTCATGGTGCTGCCGCCAGGCTGGCGCACAGCGCCAGCAGCACCGGCGCCGTGAGCGGGCGCACGCCGCGCCAGATGTGGAAGGACTCGGCCGCCTGCTCCACCAGCATGCCCAGGCCGTCGCGGGCCGTGGCGCCGGCAGCGCGCGCCCAGGCCAGGAAGGGTGCGGCCGCCGCGCCGTACATCAGGTCCACGGCCAGCGCCCCCGCGCCCAGCACCTCCGGTGGCACCGGCGACGACAGACCCTGCAGGCTGCTGGCGCTGGCGTTGACCACCACGTCGAAGGCGTCGCCTGGGCGCTCCAGGGCGCTGGCCGCCAGGCGCACGCCGTGCTCGCGGGCCCAGCTGACGTGGCGGGACACCAGTGCGTGGGCCTTGTCCAGCGTGCGGTTGGCCACCACCACCTCGGCCGGCCGTGCCGCCAGCAGCGGCCCCAGTACCCCCGCGCCGGCGCCGCCGGCACCCACCAGCAGCACGCGCCGGCCGGCCAGCGGCACGCCGGCACCGTGCTCGATGTCGCGCACCAGGCCGATGCCGTCGGTGTTGTCGGCGAACCAGCCCGCGGCGTCGAAGCGCAGCGTGTTGGCGGCGCCGGCGAGCCGGGCGCGGTCGCTGCAGCGCGCGGCCAGCCGCGGCACCTCGAACTTGAAGGGCAGGGTGACGTTGCAGCCGCGCCCGCCGCCGGCCGCGAACTCGCGCACCGCGGCTTCGAAGCCGTCCAGCGGGCACAGCAGGCGGCCGTATTCGATGTCCTGCCCGGTCTGGCGCGCGAAGGCGGCATGGATGTCCGGGCTGCGGCTGTGCGCCACCGGGTTGCCGAGCACGGCGTAGCGGTCGCTCATGTCTGCCCCCTGCGGCCTTGCACGCCGGTCCTCCCAGAGGGGAGCGAGCACGCCTTCGGGCTGCCGTGCGCTGTGCTCATCGTGAACTCAAGGAGGTCTCGAGCCCGTCGTCGCGCGTGAAGCGAAAGCGCGAGGTGACGACGATCTGGTCGGCCTGCGCCCGCATGCGCGGGTTGAAGGGCCCGAAGGGTGCTGCCGCATACACGATGGCCACCGCCTGCTGGTCGAGCACGCGCGACGCCGACGGCCGCACGACTTCGGCGTCGACGACACGGCCGGCGGCGTCGACGGTGACGTTCATCGTCAGTTCGCCGTAGAGCTTGCGGCCGTCGAGCACGGGAAAGTCGCGCGTGCCGCGCTCTTCGATGCGGCGGCGCAGCGCGTCGTAGTAAAGCGCATAGACCGCCTCGCGCGTGGCCGGGCTGATGTAGCGCTTCTTGGGGCGGGCGTTCTGCTCGTTGATGCGCTTTTCGATCTCGGCCAGCAGCTGCAGCAGCTGGCGGCGGCGCTCGTCCTGCTCGCGCTCCTTGGGGTCGCCGGAGTCGCGCCGCAGGTCGGGGGGCGGCAGCGCGGCGATCTCGCGCCGGATCTGCGCCAGCAGTTGCTGCTGCTGTTGCTGCAGCTGGTCGATGCGGCGGCGCGCGTCGTCGGCCGCATCGCCGAGCTGCACCGAAGGCGCCACCGGCAGCGGCGACGCGGCACGGCCGGTGGCGGCCTCACCGCCGCCGGCCAGGTTGACCTGTGCGATGGCCTGCGCCTGCGCCGGCGCCTCGTCGCTGCGCGCGTTGACCAGGATCACTTCCAGCGGCGTGTCGCGGAAGGCGCGGTTGAAGCCCTCGGGGCTGACGACGCGAACCGTCAGCACCGCGCCATGCACCGCGGCCGAGGCCAGCAGCGCCCAGTGCAGCGTCGTGAGGTCGCGCCAGTGCATGACTCAGAGACTGAGGGTCTCTTGAATTTGCTCCCTCTCCCTCTGGGAGAGGGCGGGGGTGAGGGCCCGCGAAGAACCACTGTGCCCGGCGCGGCCCCTCACCCCAACCCTCTCCCCGGAGGGGAGAGGGAGCAAATGCGGTTGTGGCCGAAAAGCTCGCACGCTGTCAGGCCGGCCCGGCCGCCGGCTCGGTGACGGAGGGGACGTCGTCCAGCTCGATGGCGATGGTGAGCGGGCCGCTGGCCTCGATCTCGTCTTCGGCACCTTCGTCCTCGGCGGCGGCCAAGGGCGCCGCCAGGTCGAGCCGCGCTGCCAGCGTGGCGTGCAGGTCCAGCGTCAGCAGGTCCATGCCGTTGATGCGCGCGCGCACGAGGCTGCCGCGCGGCAGGCTTTCGGTGCCGGGCAGGCGGAACACCAGCGGCAGCGTTTCGGCGCGCACCAGGCCGTCCTTCATGACCGCGGCGTCCAGCTCGGCCACCGCGTTCTGCTCCAGCCAGCGCAGCGTCCAGTAGCGCTCGATGCCCTGCTGGAAGCCGTTGTAGGCGCTGTAGGCGGCGTCGAAGGCCGAGATCACCGAGAACAGCGCAGCGTCCTTGGGCCGGAAAGGCGCGACCAGCGCAGCGGTGCGGCCGTGGCGCGCGCAGGCGATGATCTGCCACTGGTTGACGAGGTCGACATAGCGCCGCAGCGGCGACGTCGACCAGGCGTACTGGGCCACGCCCATGCCGGCGTGCGGCGCCGGCTTGGTGCCCATGCGCACCTTCACGCCCGGCAGCATGCTGGACTGGCTGCGATAGATGCCGGGCACGCCGTGCTCGGCGAGCCAGCCGCCCCAGTGGCTGTTGGCCAGGATCATGCCCTCGGCGACGATCAGGTCCAGCGGCGCGCCGCGGCGGCGCGTGCCGATGGTCACGCGCTCGTGGCCGCTGGGTTCGGTCTCGTCGTCGTCGCGCTCGAGGCGGAAGTTGTAGTCGGGGCGGTTGAACAGCTCGGGCTTGCCGCGCACCACCTCGCGTGCCGCCTTCAGGTGCCGCGCCAGGCGGAAGCAGAACGCCAGCTCGGCGGCGAAGGGGTACTCGGCAACCGCCTCGCCGGTGAGCGAGGCTTCGGTCACCACCTCGTCGAGCTGGTCGTGGCGCAGGTTGGCGGCGACGGGGACGCGCTCGATGCGCGTCTCGGTGCCGCGCACCTGCAGCGTGGCCTCGTCCAGCGTCACGTACAGGCTGATGGCCGGGCAGTCGCGGCCTTCGACCAGCGTGTAGGCCTGTACCACGGCGTCGGGCAGCATGGTGATCTTCCAGCCCGGCATGTAGACGGTGGACAGGCGCTCGCGCGCCACCTTGTCCAGCGCGGAATCGGGCGTGATGGCCAGGCCCGGCGCGGCGATGTGGATGCCCAGGATCACCGTGCCCTGGCCAATGCCGGTGACCGACAGTGCGTCGTCGATCTCGGTGGTGGCCGAGTCGTCGACGGAAAAGGCCTGCACCGGCGCCAGCGGCAGCGCCTCCTTGACCTCCGGTGCGGCCAGCTCGGCCGGGAAGGCGTGGCCCTTGGGGAACTGCTCGAACAGGAAACGCCGCCAGTGGAACTGGTAGGCGCTGTCGATGGCGCCGGCCTGCTTGAGCAGGTCGAGCGGCGCGCGCTGCGCGCGCTTGGCCGCCTCGACCACCGCCTTGTACTCGGGGGCGTTCTTGTCGGGCTTGAAGAGGATGCGGTAGAGCTGCTCGCGTACCGGCGCCGGGCAGTCGCCGCGCGCCAGTTCGGTGGCCCAGGCGTCGATCTGCGCCGCCACGGCCTTCTTGCGTTCGATGCCCAGCAGCGCGGCCTTGACGGTCTCCTCGGGCGCCTTCTTGAACAACCCCCGGCCCAGGCGGCGGAAGTAGTGCGGCGCGTCGAACAGGCGCAGCAACGCCGCCGCCTGCTTGTCGGGGCCGGCGCTGGCGTCGTAGTACTCGCGCGCCAGGTCGGTGAAGCTGAACTCGCCCTCGGGCGCGAACTCCCAGGCCAGCCCGAGGTCGATCTCGGCGGCCTGCGCCTGCGCCTGCGCCATCAGCTCGGCAGGCGCGGGCTTGTCGAAGCGCAGCATGACGTTGGCCACCTTGACCTTGACGCGCTTGCCCGAATCCAGTTCCACCTGCACCGAGCTGTCGGTTTCGGACATCAGTCGGCCGGCGTGGAATTTGCCGGCGTCGTCGAACAATGCATACATCGGCGCGATTGTCGCCGTTCGTGACGCGGCCGCCCCGAGCCCGGGGCTGTCGGTTCAGACGGTCATGCCGCCCGAGACCTCGATCACCGCGCCGTTGATGTAGCTGGCCTCGTCGCTGGCCAGGAAGGCGTAGACGTTGGCGATCTCCTGCGGCCGCCCCAGCCGGCCCAGCGGCACCTGGGCCTGCATGTGTGCCATCACCTTGTCGGGGATGCTGGCCAGGATGGGAGTGTCCACGAAGCCCGGCGCCACGGCGTTGACACGCACGCCCTTGGGGCCGAGTTCACGGCTCCAGGTCTTGGTGAAGCCGATGACGCCGAACTTCGACGCCGCGTAGTTGGTCTGGCCGAAGTTGCCGTAGATGCCGACCACGCTGCTGGCGTTGAGGATCACGCCCGCACCCTGCGCGATCATGGTTGCGGCGACGGCCTGCGAGCAGTGGAAGACGCCGCGCAGGTTGACGTCGATGACGGCGTCGAACTGCTCGAGGGTCATCTTCACCAGCCGCGCGTCCTGGGTGATGCCGGCGTTGTTGACGAGCACGTCGATGCGGCCGTACCTGGCCAGCACGGCGGCCACCATGGCGTCGATCTGCGGCCGCTGGGTGACGTCGACGGCGTGGCTCTCGGCGGCGCCGCTGATGCCTTCGGCACGGCGGTCGCAGCCGATCACGACGGCGCCCTCGGCGGCGAACTTGGCCACGGTGGCGGCGCCTATGCCCTGGGCGGCGCCGGTGATGATGCAGATCTTGTTCTTCAGTCGCATAGCTGCAGAAACCTCAGGATGTGGGGCAGGTGGTCGTCGAAGTCCGACAGCGCGTGGTCGCTGCCATCGAGCAGGCGCTGTGAGGCGCCGGCATAACGTGTGCTCATCTCGCGCCAGTCCAGCACCTCGTCGCCCTTGGCGATGACGGCGAACAGGCGTTCGGGATGGGCGATCGTGGGCACCTCGAACTCTCGCAGTTGCGCAACGTATTCAGCGCGGAAAAAGAAGCGTTCTTCGGGTGCATGGAAGGCCGTCAGCTCGCCGACGTAGGCCGCCAGGTCAAGCGCCGGGTCCACGGCGGGGTTTAGCAGCACGGCCGGCCAGCCCGTCGTCTGGGCGACCCAGGTGGCGTAGTAGCCGCCCAGCGAGCTGCCGACGACGGCCGAAGACCCGGCGGGCCAGTCCCGGATGCCGGCCTGCACCAGCGCCATCGCCGCGCGCGGCGACGGCGGCAGCTGCGGGCACCACCAGTGGACCGCGGGCCGGTGCTCGGCCAGCCAGGCCTGCAGACGCTGCGCCTTGAACGACCGCGGCGACGAGCGGAAGCCGTGCAGGTAGAGCAGATGCGTCGGAGTCACACGCCCCGCGCCTTCAAGGCGTCGAGCAGCTTGTCGTGGATGCCGCCGAAGCTGCCGTTGCTCATGCACAGCACATGGTCGCCCGGCCGTGCCGCCTTGACGACGGCGGCGGCCAGCGCATCGATCGAGTCGGCCACCACGGCGGCGCTGCCCAGCGGCACCAGCGCCTCGCGCACGCTCCAGCCGTAGTCGCCCTGCAGGCAGAAGCTGAGGTCGGCCTCCTCCAGTGCCCACGGCAGTTGCGCCTTCATGGTGCCGAGCTTCATGGTGTTGGAGCGCGGCTCGAACACGGCCAGGATGCGCTGGTGCGGCGCGCCGGGAGCGGCCTCGCACTTTTCGACCCACTGCCGCAGGCCGCCGACCGTGACGCGCATGGCGGTGGGGTGGTGGGCGAAATCGTCGTAGACCTTCACACCGGCAGCCTCGCCACGCAGCTCCAGCCTGCGGCGCACGTTCTCGAAGCCCGCCAGCGCCGCGGCCGCCGCTTCGGGCGCCACGCCGACATGGTCGGCAGCACCGATGGCGGCCAGTGCGTTCATCTGGTTGTGTTCGCCGAGCAGGTTCCAGTCGACGCGGCCGACCTTGAGGCTGCCGCGCAGCACGTCGAAGGCCTGCGCCTCGCCGCGCGCGCACAGGCCACCCGGTTCCTCGCGCCTGGTGCCGAAGCGCAGCACCTCGCTCCAGCAGCCGCGCGCAAGAACACGCTGCAGCGCCGCGTCGCGTGCATTCACCACCAGCCGGCCGCTGGACGGCACGGTGCGTACGAGGTGGTGGAACTGGGTCTCGATGGCGGCCAGGTCGGGAAAGATGTCGGCGTGGTCGTGTTCCAGGTTGTTGAGCACCGCGGTGCGTGGCCGGTAGTGAACGAACTTGCTGCGCTTGTCGAACAGCGCGGTGTCGTATTCGTCGGCCTCGATGACGAACGGCGGCCCCAGGCCGCCCGCAGGCGTGGCGTTCGTGTTCCCCAGCCGCGCCGAGACGCCGAAGTTCAGCGGCACGCCGCCGACCAGGAAGCCCGGCTGCAGCCCGGCCTGGTCGAGGATCCACGCCAGCATCGCCGTCGTCGTGGTCTTACCGTGGGTGCCGGCCACCGCCAGCACGTGGCGGCCCTGCAGCACGTTCTCGGCCAGCCACTGCGGGCCGCTCGTGTAACGCGCGCCGGCGTCGAGCACGGCTTCCAACAAGGGGTTGCCGCGCGTCACGACGTTGCCGATCACGTACACGTCGGGCGCCAGCTGCAGCTGGTCGGCGCCATAACCCTCGACGAGCTCGATGCCGAGCGTGCGCAACTGGTCGCTCATCGGCGGGTAGACCTGGGCGTCGCAGCCGGTGACGCGGTGGCCGGCCTCGCGCGCCAGCGCCGCCAGCCCGCCCATGAAGGTGCCGCAGATGCCGAGGATGTGGAGGTGCATTCGAGGATTCTAGGTTTGACCCCCGCGCCGGCAGGTTTTCGACATTTGTTGGCGTCGCGAACTTGCTGGCCAAGCGCAGCTTCGTCATCAAGCTCGGCGACAGCGTGGGCGTGCTCGGTTACATCTTCACCGGCGAGAAGGGCTCCTAGAATCTCCCGCCTCCACCCCAGCCCAGGCCTGCATGTCGTCCGGTCTCATCCGTATCCGCGGTGCGCGCCAGCACAACCTCAAGAACCTGGACCTGGACATCTGCACCGGCGAGATGACGGTGGTCACCGGGCCCAGCGGTTCGGGCAAGAGCAGCCTGGTCTTCGATACCCTCTACGCCGAAGGCCAGCGCCGTTACGTCGAGACCTTCAGCGCCTACGCGCGGCAGTTCCTCGAACGCATGGACCGGCCGGCGGTGGACCGCGTCGACGGCGTGCCGCCGGCGATCGCCATCGACCAGACCAACCCGGTGCGCACCAGCCGCAGCACGGTGGGCACGATGACCGAGCTCAACGACCACCTGAAGCTGCTGTTCGCACGCGCGGCGCAGTTGTTCGACCTGAGCACCGCCTTGCCGGTAAGGCACGACACGCCGGAGACGATCTACGCCGACCTGCGGGAACGTGCGGCCGCCACGGGTGACCCGAGGCTGGTGTTCACGTTCCCGGTCGAGCTGCCCGCCGACACCAGCGCCGAGCAGCAGGAGCAATGGCTGTCGGCCAGCGGCTTCACGCGCGTGCAGGCCGAGCGCGTCGAGGGCTCGCGCAAGATCCTGGCGGTGGTGGCCGACCGCCTGCGCCTGGGCAGCGCCGAGAAGGTGCGCGTGATGGAGGCCATCGAGCTGGCGCTCAAGCGCGGCAGTGGGCGGCTGGATGTGTATTCACCCCAGCCCTCTCCCCACGGGGGAGAGGGAGAGGAGATATGGCGCTACTCCACCGGCCTGCACTGCCCCGAAAGCGACCGCCGCTACGCCGACCCGCAGCCGGCGCTGTTCAGCTTCAACTCGGCCTACGGCGCCTGCGACACCTGCCGCGGCTTCGGCCGCGTCATCGGCGTCGACCTCGGTCTGGTCATCCCCGACCAGCGCAAGACGCTGCGCAACGGCGCCGTCAAGCCGATGCAGACGCCGGCCTGGGCCGACTGCCAGAGCGACCTGCTCAAGTACGCCGGCGAGGCCGGCATCCCGCGCGACACGCCCTGGCTGCACCTGACGCCGGCGCAGCGCGACTGGGTCATCGAAGGCTCGCCGCACTGGAGCGGCAACTGGAACAAGCAGTGGTACGGCGTGCGCCGCTTCTTCGAGTACCTGGAGAGCAAGGCCTACAAGATGCACATCCGCGTGCTCTTGTCCAAGTACCGCAGCTACACGCCGTGCCCGGCTTGCGGCGGCGCGCGGCTCAAGCTCGAAGCCCTGCTGTGGCGCCTGGGATCGAAGGCCGACGCCGACGCCGTTCAGCCGCCGGCACTGCGCTACATGCCGGTCGGCGTGCCCTGGCGCCGCGAACAGCTGGAAGCGCTGCCGGGGCTCAGCCTGCACGACCTGATGCAGCTGTCGATCGAGCGCCTGCGGCGATTCTTCGGCAGCGACTCTGACCCCCAAGACGCCTCCGGCGTCGCCCCCCCGGGGGGGAGCAGGCCGCTTGGGGCGGCCCGGCGCGGCCTGGAACTGCCGTCGACGATGCTCGACGACGCCCTCAAGCTGCTGCTCGACGAAGTGCGCACGCGGTTGAAGTACCTGTGCGACGTCGGCCTGGGCTACCTCACGCTCGACCGTCAGAGCCGCACGCTGTCGGGCGGCGAAGTGCAGCGCATCAACCTCACCACCGCCCTCGGTACCTCGCTCGTCAACACGCTGTTCGTGCTCGACGAGCCCAGCATCGGCCTGCACCCGCGCGACATGAACCGCATCGTGCAGGCCATGCACCGGCTGCGCGATGCCGGCAACACGCTGGTGGTGGTCGAGCACGACCCGGCGGTGATGCTGGCCGCCGACCGCCTGATCGACATGGGCCCCGGCCCCGGCGAGCGCGGCGGGCGCATCGTCTTCGACGGCACGCCCGAAGGCGCGCGCCAGGCCGACACGCTGACCGGTGCCTACCTCGGCGGACGCAAGCAGGTGTCGTCGGGTTTTCGTCGCCTCGTCGACGAGGCCACGCCCAAGCTCTTGCTCGAAGGCGCGCGCGACCACAACCTGCGCGGCATCGACGTCGCCATCCCGCTGCAGCGGCTGGTGTGCGTGACCGGCGTCAGCGGTTCGGGCAAGAGCACGCTGATCCAGGACGTGCTCTACTCGGCGCTGGCGCGCTATTTCGGCAAGGCCACCGAAATGCCCGGCGCCCACGACCGGCTGCTGGGTGCCGACTTCCTGGCCGACGCCGTGTTCGTCGACCAGTCGCCGATCGGCAAGACCGCACGCAGCAACCCGGCCAGCTACGTCGGCGCCTTCGACGAGTTGCGCAAGCTCTTCGCCGACCTGTCGCTGGCGCGCGAACGCAGCTACACCGCGGGCACCTTCAGCTTCAATGCCGGCGATGGCCGCTGCCCGACCTGCGGCGGCTCGGGCTTCGAGCACGTGGAGATGCAGTTCCTGAGCGACGTCTACCTGCGCTGCCCCGACTGCGACGGCCGCCGCTACCGGCCCGAGATCCTGGACGTGAAGATCGTTCGCGGGCCGATGCAGCTGAGCATCGCCGACGTGCTCGACCTCACCGTGGCCGAGGCCGCGCACTGGTTCCAGAACGACCGCGAGGTGGTGGCGCGGCTGCAGCCGATCATCGACGTCGGGCTGGACTACGTGCGCCTGGGCCAGCCGGTGCCGACGCTGTCGGGCGGCGAGGCGCAACGACTCAAGCTTGCCGGTTTCCTGGCCGAGGCCGCGGCCAGCCCGCGCCAGGCGGTGGCCAGACGCGGCACGCTGTTCCTGTTCGACGAGCCGACCACCGGGCTGCACTTCGACGACATCGCCAAGCTGATGCGCGCGCTGCGCAAGCTGCAGGGCGCCGGGCACTCGCTGCTGGTCATCGAGCACAACCTCGACGTCATCCGCGCCGCCGACTGGATCGTCGACCTCGGGCCGGAAGGCGGCGAGGGCGGCGGCGAACTGGTCTGCACCGGCACCCCCGACGACATCAGGGCGCACGCCACCTCGCACACCGGGCGGGCGCTGCGCGAATACGAGGTGACCATGGGACTGGGGACGCCACGGGCCGCCGAAGGCCGCGCATTCCTCCCTCTCCCGCTTGCGGGAGAGGGTTGGGGGCGAGCCGGGGGTTTCGAGCCGCATGCGGCGAGCCCGGCGAGCGGCACCGGCATGCAAGCCGGTGCGCGCACTGCAAGTGAGGGTGGTGGCGTGCCGCTGCAGTCCCTCCTCCGTCGCGCCAGGGGCGCCAGCCCTCACCCCAACCCTCTCCCAGAGGGAGAGGGTGTCAATGCGCAGGGCAGCGAGGTCATCTCCATCGTCAACGCCCGCGAGCACAACCTGAAGAGCCTGAGCGTGGACATCCCGCGCGGCAAGTTCAACGTCGTCACCGGCGTCAGCGGCTCGGGCAAGAGCACGCTGGCCTTCGACATCCTGTTCAACGAAGGCCAGCGGCGCTACCTGGAGAGCCTGAACGCCTACGCACGCAGCATCGTGCAGCCGGCGGGGCGGCCCGAGGTCGACGCCGTGTACGGCATCCCGCCCACGGTGGCCATCGAGCAGCGCCTGTCCCGCGGCGGCCGCAAGAGCACGGTGGCCACCACCACCGAGGTCTGGCACTTCCTGCGCCTGCTGTGGGTCAAGCTCGGGCTGCAGCACTGCGTGCACGACGGCGCACCGGTGAAGGCGCAGAGCGCCGAGAGCATCGCCGCGCAGTTGCTGCGCGACGCCACCCGGGGTGGACACATGGGCCGGCACGTGGGCCTGCTCGCACCGCTGGTCGTCAACCGCAAGGGTGTCTACACCGACCTCGCCAGATGGGCGCAGGCGCGCGGCCACACGCACCTGCGAGTGGACGGCGAATTCCTGCCGCTTTATCCCTTCCCGCGCATCGACCGCTTCAAGGAGCACACGCTCGAGCTGCCGGTGGGCGACATCGTGATCACGCCCGCGAACGAGGCCGAACTGCGCGCGCTGCTGAGCCGGACCCTCGACCTCGGCAAGGGCGTGCTGCACCTGCTGCACCCGCTCGATGGGCTGCATGCCGCGATGGCGCACTTCGGCACCGGCAAGGGCATCGGCGAGATCCAGGTCTTCAGCACCAAGCGCGCCTGCCCGGTGTGCGGCACCAGCTACCCCGAGCTGGACCCGCGCATGTTCAGCTACAACAGCAAGCACGGCTGGTGCACCGGCTGCGTCGGCACCGGACTCAAGCTGACGCGCGAACAGCGGCGCGCCTACGACGACTCGGTGCGCGACGACGACAACAAGGGCCGGGAACAGAGCTTTCCGGCCGATGAGCCCGAAGTCGAAGGCCTCGTCGACGAACCTTGTGCCGACTGCGGCGGCGCGCGGCTGAATGCCAACGCGCGCGGCGTGACCTTCGCCGAACAGGCCATCAGCGACATCGCGCGGCTGTCGGTGCACCAGACGCGGGCCTGGATCGACACCCTGCAGCTCGCCGGCCGCGACGCCGAGATCGCGCGCGACGTGGTGTCGGAGATCAAGAGCCGGCTCGAATTCCTGGCCGACGTCGGGCTGGGCTACCTGACGCTGGACCGTGCCGCGCCGACCCTGTCCGGTGGCGAGGCGCAGCGCATCCGGCTGGCGGCGCAACTGGGCAGCAACCTGCAGGGTGTGTGCTACGTGCTCGACGAGCCCACCATCGGCCTGCACCCGCGCGACAACGGCATCCTGCTCGGCGCGCTGGCCAGGCTGGGCGACAAGGGCAACACGCTGGTCGTCGTGGAGCACGACGAGGACACCATCCGCCGTGCCGACCACCTGATCGACATCGGCCCCGGAGCCGGCAAGCGCGGCGGCACGCTGGTGGCGCAGGGCAGCGTGGCCGATCTCTCGCGCCAGGCCGCTTCGGTGACCGGCCGCTTCCTGGCGACCCCGTTGCAGCACCCGCTGCAGCCGCGTCGCCCTGTGGCGGCCGACGCGCCGGCGCTGGCGCTGCAAGGGGCGTCGCTGCACAACCTGCAGAGCGTGGACGTGCGCGTGCCGCTGCAGCGCCTGGTCGTCGTCACCGGCGTCTCGGGTTCGGGCAAGAGCACGCTGGCGCGCGACGTGCTGCTCGCCAACGTGCAGGCGGCGGTGGCGCTGAAGGCGACGCGGGCCGGGCGCGAAACGCTGGCCGCCGGGCGGCAGCCAGCGCTGCGGGGCTGCACCGGGCTGAGCGGCTTCGAGACCATCGACCGCGTGCTCGAAGTCGACCAGACGCCGATAGGCAAGACGCCGCGCAGCTGCCCGGCCACCTACATCGGCTTCTGGGACGTCATACGCAAGCTGTTCACCGAGACGCTGGAGGCCAAGGCGCGCGGCTACGCGGCGGCGCGCTTCAGCTTCAACACCGGCGACGGCCGCTGCCCGTCGTGCGAGGGCCAGGGCGTGAAGACCATCGCGATGAGCTTCCTGCCCGACGTCAAGGTGCCCTGCGACGCCTGCCACGGCGCCCGCTTCAACCCGGAGACGCTGGCGGTGAGCTGGCGCGGCAAGAGCATCGGCGACGTGCTGCGCATGGAGGTCGACGAAGCCGTGCCCTTCTTCGCCAGCATGCCGGCCATCGCGCACCCGCTGCAGCTGCTGGCCGATGTCGGGCTGGGCTACCTCACGCTGGGCCAGCCGTCGCCGACGTTGTCGGGCGGCGAGGCCCAGCGCATCAAGCTCGTCACCGAACTGAGCAAGGTGCGCGACGACGTCACGCGCCGCGGCAACCGCGCGCCGAGGACGCTGTACGTGCTGGACGAGCCCACCGTGGGTCTGCACATGGCCGACGTGCAGAAGCTCGTGCGCGTATTGCACCGGCTGGTCGACGGCGGCCACAGCGTGGTCGTCATCGAGCACGATCTGGACGTCGTCGCCGAGGCCGACTGGGTCATCGATCTGGGCCCCGAAGGCGGTGCCGGCGGCGGGCGCGTGGTCGTCGAAGGGCCGCCGGAGGCGGTGGTGGCGGCCGGATCACACACCGGGCGCGCGCTGGCGCCGGTGCTGGCGCGCGGCTGATGTCAGCGCACCTCGACTCCGCAATCAAGGCTTGCCGGTAAGGGCGCCGATGAGCTTCTCCACCTCGGCAATCGCACCCCGGACCTCGGTCGTCGGAATGTTGGGCGCCAGGGGATGCGAATACGGATTCAGCACGACATTTCGGAGCAGCCGCAGACGCTTCAGCACCGGTTCGAATCGCAGCTTGCGTGCGGGGTCCAGCTTGGCCCAATCTTCGACTGCCGACGAGCAGCTTCTTGCCACCGAACTCGATGGCCTGCGGTGCCGGCCCAGGGAATGCGCGGAAGTCCGTCAACGTCAAGGTCTTGATGCGCAGCGGCTTGGCCACCGCCGCTGCAGGGGCGGCGGCCGGGGCGGCGCCGTGCTCACGCTTTCTTGCCTTTGCGGGGTGCCTTGCCCGTGATCGCTCGTACCGGTGCTTCAATCGCAGGGGCTGTGCCGCGCAGGCCCAGGTAGTTCTTCTTGCTCAGCACCGGCGCGCCGGTCCTGGCTTCCAGCTCGCGCCGCGCGTTGCCGGCCACGGTGCCACCCTGACGGGCGGCGCGGCGATTTGGGTCGAAGCCCTGTGCGTCGAGCTTGCGGGCGATCTCCGTCGTGCCGGCTTCGCCGAGCATCGTGAAGATCAGCTCCAGGTCCGTCATGTGGTCGCGCAGGTTGTTGCCGGTCTTCACCGCGCCCAGGCCCTTGAGCTGTTTGTGCGCGCCCGGCGTGACGCCGAACGTGGCGCGGGCGATCTCGGCGGTGAGGATGGCGTACTCCTTGCCCTCTTGCACGCCGCGCGCCTTCCACTCGTCGGTGAGTTCGCCGCGAACCGCCATCGAGCGCAGGCGCTTTTCGATCCATTCCTTTGGGTAGCCCTTGGCCTGGTACAAGCTGCGGGCGCGGGTACTTGCCAGCTCCGGGTTCTCGATCTCCTGCACCCGCTCGTAGCCCACCTGTGCCAGCCAGCGTTTGAATGGCTCGGCCTTCGGCGACGGGATGGACTGGATGATGCGAAACAGGCTCTCGGTGTTGGCGCAATCGGTGTCGCGCAACTTGCCGTCGGGGGCCAGCAGCTTCAACCTTACGATTTTTTCGTAAGGTTGAGGCGACCCGGCCTCCAGTGCCAGTTTGCGCTTCAGGTCCGACCAATAGCGGTTGGCGTAGCTGCTTTCCGAGAGCACGGCCACCACGTCGATGACCGAAAACCACCACTCGTTGCCGTGCCAACTGCGGCGGATCGCCTGCTCCTGGAACAGGATGACGCGGCCCTGGCTGGGCACGGGGTTGTCGGGCGAATTCGTGGGCATGGGGCGTTTCCCTTCGTGGGTCGTCAACCGGGCTCAGCCTCGGCGCTTGTAGGCGCCGAGGCCTTTGCCAGGCAAGCGTCAAGCCGCAGGTCTGGCCGCATGTCCCGGTCAATCCCGCTCTTCGATGATGCGCACCACGTCCAGCGCCTGCAGGTCGAACAGTGTGACGATGCCGTGTGCCAGCAGAGCCTTGTCGAAGACTGCGTCCTTGTCTCGAGCCGGCGCCGGCCAGCACCAGGCAGGGCCCGGCGCGGATAGATGTCGGCCACCATGGACACCATGCACACGGGGGGCGGCGACTCAAGGGTACCCAGGATCGACTGGCTGCCGACGACCACGAATTCGTACTGGTTCGTGATCTCGGCGGCGGCGCGGATCAGGTGTTCGAGTTGCGGCCTTTGCATGCCCGGATGATTTCCAGCCGCCGACGGGCCGGCAAGGCGCGGCCCAGCGGCGAGGATTGCCGCAATTGCTGCCCGCTATCGTCCAAGGCCAGCGCCCGTTCCCAAAGCCCGCCCAGCACGATTTCCCGCCATTGGTCTCGAAGCGGTTTCGATCCAATAGGTGCCACGGCATCCCAATGATCCAGGGTCGCAAGCACGTCCTGCAGCCGCTCGGGCTGTTGTTTCAGGGCATCGATCGCTGCCTGATTGAGGCGCAGGCTTTGCCAGTCGCTGATGCGGTGTACCGGGTCCATGCAGCGAGCCTACCGTGTTACAGGGGTCACGGGCAACATGCGCCCGCATCGCTTGGGCATGCGGCTGCCAAAGGGGGACCCAGAAAGATCGGCGTGGGCCGCAGGAACCTCACGTATCTGCCAGCAGCCACCGCCCTGGCGCCCCGCGAGCGCGGCCCTGCGTCGAGAGACATCTCGCCGCGCCGTGTGGCCTGCCGGCCGCGCTGGCGCTGTTCATGGGGCTGGAATTGCAGCCCCCGTGGCGCGGTGGCTGCCGGTTTTCATGCCCTGGTCGTTCGGTGAGGCCACGCGGCAAGGCGGCGCCACAGGCGCCAACCCAGCAACACCGACAGCACGCCGGCATACACCGCCACTTCGGCAAAGTCGTTCTTGGCGGCGCGCATCCAGAAGAAGTGCAGGACCGCCAGCCCTGCGGTGGCGTAGACCAGGCGGTGCAGCTGCTGCCAGCGCTTCGCGCCGAGCGCCTTGATGGCGCGGTTGAACGAGGTCGCCGCCAGCGGCAGCATCGTCGCCAGCGCCGCCGTGCCGACGAGTATGAAAGGGCGTTTGGCGATGTCGCGCACGATGGCGTCGATCGCGAAGCCCATGTCCAGCCAGGCAAAGCACAGGAAGTGCAGCACGCCGTAGAAGAACGTGAACAGGCCCAGCATGCGCCGCAGCCGGGCCAGCGCGTGCCAGCCGGTCCACTGCCGCAGCGGCGTGACGGCCAGCGTCAGGCACAGCAGGCGCAGCGTCCAGTCTCCGGTGGAGCGGATCAGCGCTTCGGCCGGGTTGGCGCCCAGGGTGTTGGCGATGGCACCGTACAGCAGCGCGGCCAGCGGCAGCAGCGCGGCGGCAAACAACAGCGGCTTGGCAGTGCGGTGCAGGAGCAGGGAGTTGAGGTTCACGGCGGGAACGGCGGCCGCAGCCGTGTGGCCGCCGAGGCTGAGCACGACGGCAACCGTTTCAGAACTGGCGCTTCAGATCCATGCCGGCGTAGAGCTGGCCGACCTGCGGCTCGTAGCCGTTGAACATCAGCGTCGGGCGCTTCCTGGCAAACAGGCCGTCTTCGCCGATGCGGCGCTCGGTGGCCTGGCTCCAGCGCGGGTGGTCGACCTGCGGGTTGACGTTGGAATAGAAGCCGTATTCGCGGGGCGCCGCCGCCTCCCAACTGGTCCTGGGCTGCTTGTCGACGAAGCGGATCTTCACGATCGACTTGCCGCTCTTGAAGCCGTACTTCCAGGGCACCACCAGGCGCAGCGGGGCACCATTCTGGTTGGGCAGCACCTGGCCGTACATGCCGAACGCCAGCAGCGTCAGCGGGTGCATGGCCTCGTCCAGGCGCAGGCCCTCGACGTAGGGCCAGTCGAGCACCGGCGAGCGCAGACCCGGCATCTGTGCACGGTCGGCCAGGGTCACGAACTGCACGAACCTGGCGTTGCCGGTGGGTTCGACCTTCCTGATGAGTTCGGCCAGCGAATAGCCCACCCAGGGAATCACCATCGACCAGCCTTCCACGCAGCGCAGGCGGTAGATGCGCTCTTCCATGGCACTCAGCTTGAGCAGCGACTCGATGTCCCAGGTGCCCGGCTTCCTGACCTCGCCCTCGACGACCACGGTCCAGGGCCGCGTCTTCAAGGTGCCGGCGTGGGCCGCGGGGTCGGACTTGTCGGTGCCGAACTCGTAGAAGTTGTTGTAGCTGGTGGCGTCGGCGTAGGGCGTGGGCTTGTCCATCGACAGCGCGCCGGGCACCGTGCTCTTGACGCCCGGCAGTACCGACAGCTTGCCGGGATGCGGCGCCTGCGCCGGTGCCGGCAGGGCGGCCAGCGCAGCCACCGCGGCGGCGCCCTGGATCAGTAGCCGGCGTTGCCGGACCACGGCGCCGGGCGTGATCTCGGAAGGGACGGGGTGGACAGGGGATCGTTTCATGGCGTCGTGCATCGCGGCTCCGAGTGGAGCTTTCCAGTCGTGAACGGACGCCGGACCTTACAGCAGCACGGACCCGCCAAAGCAAACGGGCTGGTCAAGACCAGCCCGCGTGTGCTGCCTTGGCGGCAAGCGGCTAGCGCAGCCCGGCGATGTAGTCGGCGACGGCGGCGATCTCGCGCTCGTTCATCTTGTTGGCGATGGTCGTCATCTGCGCGTTGTTGCCGCGCGCGCCGGAGCGGAAGGCGAGCAACTGCGCCTCGGTGTACTCGCCGTGCTGGCCGCCCAGGCGCGGGTACTGGGCCGGGACGCCGGCGCCGTTGGGGCTGTGGCATCCCGCACAGGCCGGCACCTGCCTGGAGGTGATGCCGCCGCGGTAGATCTGCTCGCCCAAGGCCACGGTGTCCTTGCTCTTCGCATAGCCGGTCGGCGCCTTTTTCGACGCGTAATACGCCGCGATGTGCTTCATGTCTTCTACGGCCAGCGCCGCCGCCATGCCGGACATGATGGCGTTCTCACGCTTGCCGCCCTTGAACTCGGTCAGCTGCTTGACCAGGTACTCGGGATGCTGGCCCTGCAGGATGGGGTTGGCCGGCAGGCCGCGCGTGCCGTCGGCGGCGTGGCAGGCGGCACAAGTGGCTGCCAGCTGCTGGCCCTTGGCCGGGTCGGGCTTGAACGCGGGCTTGCTTTCGGCGGCCAGTGCGGGGCCGGTGAGCAGGGCCATCAAGGCCAGGACGAGGGGCAGCTGCATACGGAGAGCCTTCGACAAAGGAGCTGGTGGGTCAAGCAAAGCCAGGAATTTTACAATGCACCATGACACCCACCTTGCAGGCTCCCGAAAACGCTCTCGGGGAGAGCGCGAAAGCGGCGCTGGCTTGGGCCCACAGCGCCCGCTTTCTCACCACCGCGAGCCGGCTCGACCAGTTGCCTGCCAGCGAGTTGCCCGAGATCGCCTTCGTCGGCCGCAGCAACGCCGGCAAGTCCACTGCCATCAACCGGCTGGCGCAACAGAAGCGCCTGGCCTTCGCGTCTCGCACCCCGGGGCGCACGCAGCACATCAACCTGTTCGAAGTCGGCCCCAAGGACGCGCCCGATGCACTCTTTGCCGACCTGCCGGGTTACGGCTACGCCGCCGTGGCGCGTGCCGCCAAGCTGCGCTGGCAGGAGGTGATGGCCGACTACCTGCAGTGGCGCCGCCCCTTGCACGGTGTGGTGCTGATGATCGATTCGCGGCTGGGTTTCACCGACCTCGACCGGCGCTTGCTCGAACTGATGGCGCCGCGCCTGGCCAACGGCGAGGTGCGGCTGCTGGCGCTGCTGACCAAGGCCGACAAGCTCAACCGGCGTGATGCCCAGACCGCGCTGCAGGCGGCGCAGGCGGTGCTGGCGGAGTTCTCCACCGCAGGCGCCGACATCGGCGTGACGCTGTTTTCGGCGCTGTCCCGGCAGGGTCTGGGCGACGTCGCCGAGGTCCTGCACGGCTGGGCCGTGCCGGCGTGATACGACGCTTCGACCTGGCGCTGCCGCATGGCATCACGCTGGCCTGCCGTGCTGCGGGCACCGGGCGCACAAGGGTGATGCTGCTGCACGGCTTTCCGGAAGCGGCCTTCGTCTGGGACGAGGTGATGCAGCGCCTGGGGCCGCAGACGGCCTGCGTGGCGCCCAACCTGCGCGGCTATGCGGGCTCTTCGGCGCCCGCCGACGTGGCGTCCTACCGCGCCCGCCTTTTGCTGGCTGACATCGCGGCGGCCATCGAGGCCGTGGGCGCACCGCTCGACGTGCTGGTGGCGCACGACTGGGGCGGGGCCCTGGCCTGGGCCCTGGCGGCGCAGCGACCCGAGCTGATCAGGCAGCTCTTGATCATCAACTCACCGCATCCGGCAGCCTTTTTGCGCGAACTGCGTGCAAACCCGACGCAGCAGGCGGCCAGCGCGTACATGAATTTCCTCTGCCGGCTCGACGCCGAGGCGCTGCTGGCCGCGCGCGGCCACGCGCGTCTGTGGCCGTTTTTCGGCGCCGCGGCCTGGCTCACCCCCGTCATGCGCAGGCAGTTCGAGGACTCCTGGAGAGGCGGCCTGACCGGGCCGCTGAACTACTACCGCGCTTCGCCCCTCAGGCCTGCGTCGGGCCCCGGCGATGCGCTGCACACGCTGGTGCTGCCCGACGACGCGGTGACGGTGCGCGTGCCGACGACGGTGCTCTGGGGCGAGCAGGACCGCGCCTTGCTGCCCGGTCTGCTGGACGGACTCGAGCGCTGGGTGCCCGCCTTGCACATCGAACGGGTGCCGCAGGGCTCGCACTGGATCGTTCACGAGCAGCCGGCCCTGGTGGCCGACCGCATCGAACGGCTGTTGCCAGCCGCCTGAAGGTCACCCGGGCCGACGGTGCCGATCACGCCGCGGCAGCGGCCGCCATCTGCTCCTGCACCCGGGCCGCCGCCGAACCGACGATCGAGCGCTGCTGGAGTTTCTTCAACAGCGCCTGCTCGCGCATCAGCAGCAGCGCGCCGCGCCGCACGGCCCAGGTGGCGTCGGACGCGCCATCGCCGAAGAGCCAGATTTCCTGCCGTTCACCCGGCCACAGCAGTTGCGAGTGCACCCAGCGGCCCTGAAGGAACATGCGCACCCAGTCGCCGGGCTGCAGCTCTTCCAGCCAGGCCTGGCCGTCGCCGGCGCCAGCCGGCAAGCGCTGCGGGTCGGCCAGCAGGTCGGCCGGCACGGTGTCGAGCTGTGCCACGTCGAGCGTGCCGTGCATCGTCGACGGCGAGGTCTGGCCGGCGCACAGCGTGTCTTCGAGCCTTTGCAGTGCGCCGATGTGGCTGCTGGCGGCCGAGAGCCGGCGCACCAGGCGCTTGCCCAGGAAGCTTTCCAGTCGTTCCATGGCCCAGCCGTACAGGCCGGCGTTCTGCTCGGGCTCGTTGGTCAACTGATCCACGGTGGCCTGTGCCGTCTTGAGCAGCTGCACACGCACCGGGTCGGCCGTGTCGGGCACCATTTCGGCTTCGAAGGCGAGCCGGTTGATGAATCGCCACAGCGGGTGCGCGTCCTGGTCGAGCAAGCTGCCGTCGCGCAGCGTCAGCCGCATCACCGGGCCGTGCAGGCGCGCGATCAGCAGGCTGACGTCGGCGGGCACGCGCTCGTCGGCAGCCATGGCGTCGAAGAGCCGGCTCACCAGTTCCACCGCCTGCCGGTCGACCAGGGTCGTGGTCTCGCCGGCGACGTTGCGCCCTTGATCGCGGGGCCGCTCATCGGGCTTCTGGCCCTCGTAGCTGAGATCGCCTTCCAGCGGCGCCGGCATCGTTTCCCGCATGCGTTGCAGGTCGGGCGCGATGGTGGTCTCGCCAAAGCGGTTGCGTCGTGCGCCGGGCGGCAGGATCACCGTCCGATACGCCGCAGGCTCCAGCCCCTGCTGTTCCAGCCGCGAGGTGGTTGCGGCGTAGCTCATCCGCAGCAGCTGTGCCAGTGCCGGGCCCGCGTAGCGCACGAAAGCAACCTGGTGCCCACGCGACATCGGCAAGGCCTGGGCGGTGTCCCACAGGGCGCGCGCGAAGGTCTCGGCGCGGAAGGGGTTGTGGTCGCGCGTCACGTCGGGGTCGCCGACCAGTGCCGAAGTGTAGGTCTGCAGCTCGAGCAGTTCGTGTTCGGCCGTGCTCTTGATGGCCTCGACGGTGTGCGACATCTCGACGTCCAGCGCCACCTCGTCCTCGTCGACGAGGGCCCAGGCCTGCGGCTGATGACGTTGCTGCGGCGGCGGCGGCTTGCTCTGCAGCAGTTCCGCGTTGACCTGTTCGCGCAGCGAGTGCAGGAAGTACTCCGCCAGGCGCGACTGATGCGCCCGCAGTGCCTGCACCAGTTCGGCCATTGCCGAATGCTGCAGCGGGCCCATCGTGACCATCGCCTCGCGGGCGGATCTACGCGTGCTCTCGATCAGCTGATCGAAAAGCAGCGGCGCACGCAGCATTTCGTCGTCGACGAATTGCAGGAGCACCCTGGGGACTTGCGGCACGACCATGGGCACGAGCGTAGCCCAGTCCGGGTGCGGCAATCAATGAAAAAAGGCCTGCGTTCGTTACGCAGGCCTTCGGAATCGCGACATCCCGCGCCTTAATGCGCGGGCGCCGGGCGCCTGACGGATGCAAGCGCTCGGGCGACGGGGGCAGCGACGCCGCCCCCCCCATGAACTTACATGTCCATGCCGCCCATGCCACCCATGCCGCCCATGCCGCCCGGCATGCCGCCGCCGGCCGACTCTTCCTTGGGCGACTCGGCCACCATGGCCTCCGTGGTCAGCATCAGGCCGGCCACCGAAGCGGCGTTCTGCAGCGCCGTGCGGGTGACCTTGGTCGGGTCCAGGATGCCCATGTCGATCAGGTCGCCGTACTCGCCGGTCTGGGCGTTGTAGCCGTAGTTGCCCTTGCCTTCGAGCACCTTGTTGATGACCACGCTGGGCTCGTCGCCGGCGTTGGCGACGATCTCGCGCAGCGGCTGCTCGACGGCGCGCAACACGATCTTGATGCCGGCTTCCTGGTCGTGGTTGTCGCCCTTGATGGTGCCCGCGGCCTGGCGGGCGCGCAGCAGGGCCACGCCGCCACCGGCAACGATGCCTTCTTCCACCGCCGCACGCGTGGCGTGCAGGGCGTCTTCGACACGCGCCTTCTTTTCCTTCATTTCCACTTCGGTGGCGGCACCGACCTTGATCACCGCCACGCCGCCGGCCAGCTTGGCCACGCGCTCCTGCAGCTTTTCACGGTCGTAGTCGCTGGTGGCTTCCTCGATCTGCACGCGGACCTGCTTGACCCGCGCTTCGATGTCGGCCGCCGCACCGGCGCCGTCGATCAGCGTGGTGTTTTCCTTGCCCACTTCGACACGCTTGGCCTGGCCGAGGTCGGTGATCTGCACCTTCTCCAGCGTCAGCCCCACTTCTTCGGCGATGACCTTGCCGCCGGTCAGGATGGCGATGTCTTCGAGCATCGCCTTGCGGCGGTCACCGAAGCCCGGCGCCTTGACGGCAACGACCTTGAGGATGCCGCGGATGGTGTTGACCACCAGCGTGGCCAGGGCCTCGCCTTCGACTTCTTCGGCGATGATCAGCAGCGGACGGCCGCTCTTGGCCACCTGCTCGAGCACCGGCAGCAGGTCGCGGATGTTGCTGATCTTCTTGTCGTAGAGCAGCACGAAGGGGTTTTCCAGCGTGGCGCTCTGCTTCTCGGGGTTGTTGATGAAGTAGGGCGACAGGTAGCCGCGGTCGAACTGCATGCCTTCGACGATGTCGAGTTCGTTGTCCAGCGACTTGCCGTCTTCGACGGTGATCACGCCTTCCTTGCCGACCTTGTCCATGGCCTTGGCGATGATCTCGCCGATGGACTCGTCGCTGTTGGCGCTGATGCTGCCGACCTGGCTGATTTCCTTGCTCGTGGTGGTGGCCTTGGAGGCCTTCTTCAGCTCGGCGGTCAGGGCCGTCACGGCCTTGTCGATGCCACGCTTGAGGTCCATCGGGTTCATGCCGGCGGCAACGAACTTCATGCCTTCGCGGATGATTGACTGCGCCAGCACGGTGGCCGTGGTGGTGCCGTCACCGGCGGCGTCGCTGGTCTTGGAAGCGACTTCCTTGACCATCTGCGCGCCCATGTTCTGGAGCCTGTCCTTGAGCTCGATCTCCTTGGCCACCGAGACCCCGTCCTTGGTGACCGTGGGGGCGCCGAAGCTGCGCTCGAGCACGACGTTGCGACCCTTGGGGCCGAGCGTGATCTTGACCGCGTTGGCCAGGATGTTCACACCCTCGACCATGCGATGACGGGCATCTGCACCGAAAATGACGTCTTTTGCTGCCATGTGTATCTCTCCGTGTTCGATTTTTGCGGGCTGATTACTTCTCGACGACGGCGAAGAGGTCTTCTTCGCGCATCACGAGCAATTCGTCGCCGTCGACCTTGACGGTCTGGCCGCTGTACTTGCCGAACAGCACGCGGTCGCCGACCTTGATGTTCAGAACGACGAAGTCGCCCTTGTCGTTGCGCTTGCCGGGGCCGACGGCCAGGACTTCACCCTGGTCGGGCTTTTCGGCGGCGTTGTCGGGGATGACGATGCCGGAAGCGGTCTTGGTTTCCTGTTCCAGGCGCTTGACGATCACACGATCGTGCAAAGGACGAAGTTTCATAGGATCTCCTTGGGGGTCGATGTAGGCACACTGCAAGGATCAACGGAAGTTGGTCCCCACTGACATGCGACGGCCGGCGACGCATTGGCGTCAAAACCGACTGTTAGCACTCAACACTTGCGAGTGCTAGCAGAAGCATTATAGGGGCCGTCGGCGACAGTTCAAGGGCACTCATCGCGAAAGGCATCGCTTCGGGCGGGGCCGGCGAACCGTAGCTAAGATCCAGCCGCAACGCATGGAAGAGGAGCGCCGATGCCCGAGCTCTCAACGGCTGGCCACCATGACCGGGCCCCCCACGCGGCGGCGCTGGCCCTGCTGCTGGCCCTGACCGGGCCCGCGGGCGCGCAGACGCCACTGCCGATCTTCGACGCCCACCTGCACTACAGCCACGACGCCTGGGAGCGACTGCCACCCAAGGAGGCCGTGGCATTGCTGCGCCAGGCGGGCCTGCAACGCGCCATGGTCTCCAGCAGCAGCGACGAAGGCACGCAGAAGCTCTACGCCGAGGCGCCGGACCTCGTGCTCCCCGCGCTGCGTCCGTACCGCACGCGGGGCGAGATCGGCAGCTGGGTACACGACCCGAGCATCGTGAGCCACCTCGAGTCGCGGCTGCATCGGTACCGCTATGTGGCCATCGGCGAATACCACGTCTACGGCGCCGACGCCGACCTGCCGGTGGTGCGGCGCGTCGTGCAGCTGGCCCGCGAGCACAAGCTGTTCCTGCACTCACATTCGGATGCCGACGCCATCGAGCGCCAGTTCAGGCAGGACCCCGACGCGCGCATCCTGTGGGCGCACGCCGGCTTCGAGACGCCGGAGAAGGTGCGCGAGATGCTGCGCAAGCACAAGAACCTGTGGTGCTACCTGGCCTTCCGCAGCGACCACGCCATCATGGGCCGCGTCGACGACGGCTGGCGCGCCGCGTTCCTCGAATTCCCCGACCGCTTCATGGTCGGCACCGACACCTACACGCCCGAGCGCTGGCACTACGTGGTCGAACATGCACGCTGGTCGCGGCAGTGGCTGGCCGACCTGCCGCGCGAGGTCGCCGAGCGCATCGCCTGGAAGAACGGCGAGGCGCTGTTCGGGGCCATGCCGAACCTGCGCGCGCCCTGATGAAGACGCTGTGGGCGCTGCCGGCGCTGCTGCTGGCCGCCGCCTGAGGTGGCCGCCGTCGCGACCGGCACTCAGCGCGTGCGCGTGACCTTGGCCAGGTGGCGCGGCGCGTCGGGGTCCAGGCCGCGCTCGCGGGCGAGCTGCTCGACCATCGGGTAGAAGGACTGCACGGCGGCGATCGGGTCCAGGTCTTCGTGCCCGGTCGGCACCAGCGGCAATTCGGCGCCGGCGGTGCCGGCCGGCGCGGCCAGCAGAACCCGCGCGCCGCGCTGGCGCATGTCGCGCGCCAGCTCCAGCAGCCCGGCCTGCGCCGGCCCGCGCGGTGCGAAGATGAGCAGCGGGTAGCCTTCGTCGACCAGCGCCATCGGCCCGTGGCGGAGTTCGGCGCCGGAGAAGGCCTCGGCCTGCATGCCGCAGGTTTCCTTGAGCTTGAGCGCGGCCTCCATCGCCACCGCCAGGCCCGGGCCGCGGCCGATCACGAACAGCCGGTCGGCGCCGCTGAGCACCGGCAATGCGGCCTGCCAGTCGCAACGCGCCGCGGCATCCAGCGCCGCCGGCAGCGCCGCCAGCGCCGCCAGCAGCGATGCCACGGCGTCCCCCGCCTGGGCCTCCCAGGTCGCCACCAGCCGCGCGCCGGCCGCAAGTTGCGCGATGAAGCTCTTGGTCGCGGCCACGCTGGCCTCGAGGCCGGCGTGCAGCGGCAGCACCCACTGGCAGGCCCGGGCCAGCGGCGAGGCGGTGTCGTTGACAAAGGCCACCGTGCGCGCGCCGCCGTCGCTGAAGAAGCGCGACGGCGCCACCAGGTCGGGGCTCTGGCCCGATTGCGAGAAGGCCAGCGAGACCAGGCCGGCGCAGCGCAGGCGTGTCGGGTACAGCGTCACCAGCGACATCGGCAGCGACGTCACCAGGCGCCCCAGCCGCGACATCACCAGGTAGGCCATGTAATGCGCAGCGTGGTCGGAGCTGCCACGGGCCACCGTCACCAGCGCCTGCGGTTCGTCGGCCTGCAGGTCGGCGGCCAGTGCGCTGTAGGTGGCGCCGTCGGCCGCCAGCAGACGTGCCACGGCCTGCGGGGCCTGCAGCGCCTCAGCGCGCATCATCGAGGTCAATCGACTCTCCTTCGACGATCACCGCGGTGACCTGCAGGCGGGCATCGAGCACCACCATGTCGGCCCAGGCGCCCGCGGCCAGCCGGCCGCGGTCGGCCAGGCCCAGGTGCTCGGCGGCCAGCGTCGAGGTGCGGCGCGCGGCCTCGGCCAGCGGCAAGCCCAGGCCGACCAGGTTGCGCAGCGCCTGGTCCATGGTCAGCGTGCTGCCGGCCAGCGTGCCGTCGGCCAGGCGCACGCCGCCCAGGCACTTGGTGACGGTGTGGCGGCCGAGCCGGTAGTCGCCGTCGGGCATGCCGGCGGCGGCAGTCGAGTCGGTGACGCAGTACAGGCCCGGGATGGCGCGCAGCGCAACGCGGATTGCCCCCGGGTGCACGTGCAGCAGGTCGGGGATGATCTCGGCGCGCCGGGCATGCGCCAGCGCCGCGCCGGCCATGCCGGGCTCGCGATGGTGCAGCCCGGTCATGGCGTTGAACAGGTGCGTGAAGCCGCTGGCCCCGGCCTCGAGTGCGGCCACGCCGTCCTCGTAAGACCCCGCCGAGTGGCCGATCTGGACCACGAAACCCCGCTCGCGCAGCGCCACGATCAGCGCCAGGTGCCCCGGCAGCTCGGGCGCGATGGTGATCAGCTTCAGCGGCGCCAGCGCGTGCAGCGCCAGCACCTCGGCCAGCGTCGCCGTGGCGGCGAAGTCGGGCTGCGCACCGAGCTTGCCGGGGTTGATGTAGGGGCCCTCGAGATGCACGCCGAGGATGCGCGCCGTGCCGCGCGGCCGCTGCGCCACGAACGGCGCGATGGCACGCAGGGCGGTCTCGATCTCGTCCTGCGGGGCCGTCATCGTGGTCGCCAGCAACGCCGTGGTGCCGTGCCGCGCATGCGTTCGCGCGATGCGCGCCGCGGCGTCGCCGCCGCTCATCGTGTCGTGGCCGCCGCCGCCGTGCACGTGCAGGTCGATGAACCCGGGCACCAGCCACGGCAGCCGGCCGGCACGCGCCGTGGTCTCTTCCAACGGGTCGCCTTCGATGGCGTCGATGCGGCCGTCGCGGTGTCGCAGCGAGCCCCGCAGCCACCCCTGCGGCGTGAGGATGTGTCCCTGCAGGACGGCGGCGGCGGCGCTGGAGTCCATGAACGGCCGCACCCGGCTTGGCTCAGGCCCGTCGGTGGGACAGGCGCGCAGCGGCGGGTGGGGGGCCGCCGTCATCGGGCCGGCGCTCAGTGGCTGCCCGGCGCGCCATCGTCGTCGCTGGGCGCCTCGGCCGGCACGCGGAAGCGCTCGCTGGCCCAGGCGCCGAGGTCGGCGCTGCGGCAGCGCGCGCTGCAGAACGGCCGCCAGGGGTTGCGCTCGCTGTACACGGCCGGCCGCTGGCAGGTCGGGCACGGCACGCGACGTTCGGCGGTCTGGTCCACCGGCTTCAGGCGCACAGCGCGAGCTCGAAATTGGTGTCGATGCCGGTGGCGCGCAGGCGGCCGTCGGCGTCGGGGCGCATGAAGCGGACCGACACCAGCAGCCGGTGGCCGCTGATTTCGGGCACCACGCCGTCGCTGTCGTCCAGCCGCACGCGCATCAGCTGGTAGACCTTGCCCTGCTGCAGGCTCTGCTGGTAATGGCCGGCGGGCGCCACCATGCGTTGCGGTGTACCGCTTTCGCGCAGCAGGCCCAGCAGCACCTGCAGCGCCTCGGCCAGCGGCAACAGCGTCGTCATCCAGCCGCGCAGGTCGGCGCGCCGGCGCTCGGGCGGGTACTGCTGCCAGGCGTAATAGGCCGGCAGGTCGAATTCGCAGGTGCCGCCGGGAATGTTGATGCGGCTGCGGATGCTCATCAGCCAGTCGTTGCTGGCCAGCGCCTGGCCGGCCTTGCCCTGCAGCTGGTTGAGGCCGTCGAAAGCGTGGTCGATGCGGGCCACGATCTCGTCCAGCGCGGCTTCGGAGATGCCCGGGTGGCCGCGATAACTGTTCAGCTGCGTGCGATGGCGCTCGAGGTCCTTGAGCACGTCGCTCTTGATGTCGGCGCGCGAGGCCACATCCATGATCTCGAACAGGGTGGCCAGCGCGAAGTGGTGGTCGACCGCGGTCTCGCGCGCCACCAACTGGCCCAGCCGGTCGAACAGGTGTTCGAGCCGCAACATCGTGCGGATGCTCTCGTTGAAGGGGTACTCGTACAGGACCAAGGCGGGCTCGGGTGGCGGGCAGTGCGGCAGGTCGGATCGCTGCCGCCGACGATTGTTCCACAGCCCTCGTTCCGGCGGCTGCTGCACGCTGTCACGGTGCGCCGCCGGCCGGCGGGAACCACAGCGCCCACAGCGCGCCCAGTTCGGCGTGCAGTTGCGCCAGCGTGAGGCCGTCGTTGTTGATCACGGCGTCGGCGATGGCGCGGCGTGCGGCGCGTGGCGCCTGGCGGGCGATGACGCGGCGGGCGTCGTCTTCGCTCCAGCCCGGGCGCTGCGCCACGCGGGCGACCTGGGTCGCCTCTTCGCAGTCGATCACCAGCACGCGGTCGACGCGCGCGCGCCAGTGGTCGGACTCGGCCAGCAGCGGCACGTCGAAGACCACCGGCCGCGCCCCCGCGGCGGCGGCCTGGCGGCGCGCCTCGGCACCGATCAGCGGGTGCAGGATGGCTTCCAGCCGCGCCTTGGCAGAGCTGTCGGCGAAGACGCGCTGGCGCATCTTCTCGCGGTCCAGTGCGCCGTCGGCGGCCAGCGCATCGGCGCCGAACTCGGCCACCAGCGCCGGTATCGCGGCACCGCTGGGCAGGGTGAGCGCGCGTGCGATGGCATCGGTATCGACGAGCAGTGCCCCGCGGGCCACCAGGCCCTGCGCCGCCGTGCTCTTGCCGCTGCCGATGCCGCCGGTGAGGCCGATCGTGGCCACGCGCCGCGGCACGGCGCGGGCCTCTACCAGCCCATCCACTCCAGCACCACGGGCAACCCGACCAGCATCACCACCAGCCCGCCACCGGCCAGGAAGGGGCCGAAGGGGACGAATCGCCCTTCGCGCAGCGAGCCGCCGGCCTTCATGGCCAGGCCGACGACGGCGCCGATCACCGAGGCCATCAGCACGATCGGCAGGATGGCCTGCCAGCCCAGCCAGGCGCCCAGGGCGCCGAGCAGTTTGAAGTCGCCGTAGCCCATGCCTTCCTTGCCGGTGATGAGTTTGAACAGCCAGTAGACCGACCACAGCGACAGGTAGCCGGCCGCCACGCCAGCGAGCGATTGCGCGAGTGTCAACTCCGGCAACCAGCCCAAGGACGCGGCGACGAGGCCAGCCCACAGCAGCGGCAGCGTCATCGCGTCCGGCAGCACCGTGGTGTCCCAGTCGATCAGTGCCAGCGCCAGCAGCGCCGCGACCACGCCGCACCACAGCAGCGCCTGCGGCTGCGGCCCGACGCGCCAGGCCACGGCAGCGAAGAGCGCGGCGGTGGCGAGCTCCACCAGCGGGTAGCGCAGCGCGATGCGAACGCCACAGGCCGAGCAGCGGCCCTTGAGGGCCAGCCAGCTCAACAGCGGCAGGTTCTCGTACCAGCGGATGCGGTGGCCACAGTGGGGGCAGCGTGACCCGGGCCGTGCCAGGTTCAATGGCGGCAACGCGGTGAGCGACTTGTCGAGCGCGCCGCCGGCCTGCGCGTAGCGCTCCGGCGCCGCCGCCGCAAAGACGCGCCGGTAGGAGTCGCCGTCGGCCAGCTGCGCGGCGACATCGCCCCACCACTGCCGCTCCAGCATCAGCGGCAGGCGGTGCACCACGACGTTGAGGAAGCTGCCCACGGCCAGCCCCAGCAGCGCCAGGGCCCAGGGCGAGAGCAGCCCGGGCAGCAGGCCCTCGAAGCCGGCCACGCTAGACGACCGCGCCGAGCTTGAAGATGGGCAGGTACATCGAGACCACGATGCCGCCGATCAGGGTGCCGAGAATGACGATGATCAGCGGCTCCATCAGGCTGGACAGGCCCTTGACCATTTCGTCGACCTCGTCCTCGTAGAACTCGGCCGCCTTGGCCAGCATGTGGTCCAGCGAGCCGGATTCCTCGCCGATCGACGCCATCTGCAGCACCATGGTCGGGAACACGCCGGTGGCCGCCATCGAGGTGGTCAATGCCGCGCCGGTGGAGACGTCGCGCTGGATCTGCTCGGTGGCCTGCGCGTACACGGCGTTGCCGGAGGCTCCGCCCACCGAGTCGAGCGCCTCCACCAGCGGCACGCCGGCGGCGAACATCGTCGACAAGGTGCGCGTCCAGCGCGCGATCACCGACTTGTGGACCAGATCGCCGAAGATGGGCAGCTTGAGCAGCAGCCGGTCCATCGCCATCTGCACCTTCTCGGAGCGCTTCCAGCTTTCCAGGAAGAAGTAGGTGCCGCCGCCGAGCAGGCCGAAGATCGCCCACCACCACTTGGCGAAGAACTTCGACATCGCGATCACGATGAGCGTGGGCGTCGGCAACTCGCCGCCGAAGGACTGGAACACCTCCTCGAAGGCCGGGATGACGAAGATCATGATCACCGTCAGCACCACGAAGGCCACCACCAGCACGGCTACCGGGTACATCAGCGCCGACTTGATCTTGCTCTTGATCGCCATCGTCTTTTCCTGGTAGATCGCCAGCCGGTCGAGCAGCGCCTCCAGGATGCCGCCGGCCTCGCCGGCCTCGACGAGGTTGCAGTACAGCGCGTCGAAGTGCATCGGGTGCCTGCGGAACGCCGCCGACAGGCTGGTGCCGGTCTCGACATCGGCGCGGATGTCGCTGAGCAGCTTGGTCATGCGCGGGTTGGTGCTGCCGCGACCGACGATGTCGAAGGACTGCAGCAAGGGCACGCCGGCCTTCATCATGGTCGCCAGCTGGCGCGTGAAGATGGCGATGTCCTTCTGCTTGATCGAACGCCCGCCGCTGAGGCGCCGTTTCTTGACCTTGGTGATGAGGATGCCCTGGCGACGCAGGCTGGCGTTGACGGCGGCTTCGCCGCCGGCCCGCATCTCGCCGCGCACGACCTTGCCGTTCTTGTCCCTGCCTTCCCACTCGAAGAGGGCTTCCTTGAGGTTCTTGCCGAGCGCTGCTGTGGCCATGGATATGTGGGGCTTGCGGGGTGTGGGGTTGCCGGGGTGGCTATTCGTTGGTGACCGTGATCACTTCTTCGAGCGTGGTCACGCCGGCACGCACCTTGGCCAGGCCGGCCTGGCGCAGGTCGCGCACGCCTTCGATCTCGGCCTGCTTGGCAATGTCCAGGGCCGTCCCCTCGGTCAGGATGATGCGCTGGATGGCCTCGGTGATGGGCATCACCTGGTAAAGACCGACGCGGCCCTTGTAACCGTTGTTGCAACTGGCACAGCCGACGGCGCGGTAGGGCTTCCAGTTGCCGTCGATGTCTTCGGGCTTGAAGCCGGCCTTGAGCAGCGAGTCGCGCGGGTAGTCGGCCGCCTTCTTGCAGTTCTCGCACAGCCGCCGCGCCAGCCGCTGCGCGGTGATGAGCAGCACGCTGGAGGCGATATTGAACGGCGCCACGCCCATGTTGAGCAGGCGCGTCAGCGTCGTCGGCGCGTCGTTGGTGTGCAGCGTGCTCATCACCAGGTGGCCGGTCTGCGCGGCCTTCAGCGCGATGTCGGCGGTTTCGAGGTCGCGGATTTCGCCGACCATGATGATGTCCGGGTCCTGCCGCAGGAAGGACTTGAGCGCGGCGGCGAAGGTCAGCCCGGCGCGTTCGTTGACGTTGACCTGGTTGATGCCCGGCAGGTTGATTTCGGCCGGGTCCTCGACGGTGGCGATGTTGACGCCCGGCTGGTTGAGGATGTTCAGGCAGGTGTACAGCGACACCGTCTTGCCGCTGCCGGTGGGGCCGGTGACGAGAATCATGCCGTAGGGCCGGCCGATGGCGTGCATCAACCGGTCCTTTTCGATCTTCTCGTAGCCGAGGGCCTCGATGCCCAGCTTGGCGCTGGACGAGTCGAGGATACGGATCACGACCTTCTCGCCGAACAGCGTGGGCAGTGTGCTGACGCGGAAATCGATCGCCTTGCTGCCGAACTTGAGCTTCATGCGGCCATCCTGCGGCACGCGCTTTTCGGCGATGTCCATGCGGCTGATGACCTTGATGCGCGAGGCCAGCTTTTCCTTGATCGCCACCGGCGGCTGCGTGATCTCGCGCAGTTCGCCGTCGATGCGGAAGCGCACGCGGTAGGTGTACTCGTAGGGCTCGAAATGCAGGTCCGAGGCGCGCATGTTGATGGCGTCGATGAGCATCTTCTGCAGGAAGCGCACCACCGGCGCGTCCTCGACCTCGGTCGAGACATCGGCCGCTTCGGCCGCCGTCGCTGCGTCGTCGTCGGTGACGTCGAAATCGAAGTCGGCGCTGGCCATCGACTCCAGCACCTCGTTGGCGCTGGCGCTCTGGGCCTCGAGCTGGCGCATCAGCTTGTCGTATTCGACGATCACCCACTCCGGCGTGAGCTGGGTCGTGAACTTGATGCGATCCACCGCTTCCTGGTCGGTGGGGTCGGCGGCACCGATGAACAGGCGGTTGCCGCGCTTGCCCAGCACCATCAGCTGGTACTGGCTGGCGATCTTTTGGTCGACGATGTTGCGCGGCAGCTTCAGCGCGTCGACGGCATTCAGGTCCAGCAGCGGCAGCGCCAGTGCGCTGGCAAGCGTGTGCGCCAGATCGTCGGACTTCACCGCGCCGGCGTTGATGAGGGCCGAAACGAAGCTGCTCTTGCGCTCGCGCGCCGTCTTCGTCAGATCCTCGGCGGTCCTGGCGCTGAGCTTGCCGGCATTGACGAGCACGCGCGCCACGCCGGACAGCGAGGACGGCGGCGGTTCAACCAGCGTCTCGACGGCCATGGACTTCAGTTCGGCGACTGCATATCGAAAAGATCATCGCCGATCCGCCCCGACGTGTAAACGCTGAAAAGCCACGCCCCATGGGGGCTGTTGCTCCGGTGGCGCGTGGACCGGCCGGCGCCGGGGATCGATGAAGACCTGGTCGGGGTGAGAGGATTCGAACCTCCGGCCTCTACGTCCCGAACGTAGCGCTCTACCAGGCTAAGCTACACCCCGATGGTGTCACGCCACGGTCATTTGCCGGCGGCGTGACATACGGCCGACGGCGCCGATCTCAGGAAGACCGGTGCATCAACCGAACGCATAAGTCTAGCAGAGCCTCGCGCGCCCGCGAGGCGGGCAGCGCGGCCAGGGCGAGCCGCGCGTCGTGCGCTTCCTTGAGCGCTGCCGCACGGGTGGCGTCGAGTGCGCCGGTGCCCTTCACGATGGCCAGGATCGCGGGCAGCTTGTCCACCTCACCGTGCTCGATGGCGTGCCGAATGAGCGCCCGCTCTGGGGCGGTAGCGCGCGCCATGGCAATCAACAGCGGCAGCGTGGGCTTGCCCTCGCGCAGGTCGTCACCGACGTTCTTGCCGAGTTCGTCGCTGTTGCCCTCGTAGTCGAGCAGGTCGTCGACCAGCTGGAACGCGGTGCCCAGCGAGCGCCCGTAGCCGGCGCAGGCCTCCTCCAGCGCCGGCGGCGCGCCGGCCAGCACGGCACCCAGGCGCGCGCTGGCTTCGAACAGCTTGGCGGTCTTGTAGCGGATGACCTGCAGGTAGTCGCTCACGGCCAGGTCGGGGTCGTGGATGTTCATCAACTGCAGCACTTCGCCTTCGGCGATGACGTTGGTGGCGTCGGCCAGCACTTCGAGCACGCGCATGCGGTTCACGGCGACCATCATCTGGAAAGCCCGCGAGTAGAGGAAATCGCCGACCAGCACGCTGGCGGCATTGCCGAACATCGCGTTGGCGGTGGCGCGGCCGCGGCGCAGCGAGGATTCATCGACCACGTCGTCGTGCAGCAGTGTGGCGGTGTGGATGAACTCGACGATGGCTGCCAGCTCGTACTGCTCCGGGCCGTCGAATCCCAGCGCTTCGCAAAAGAGCAGCACCAGGCGGGGCCGGATGCGCTTGCCGCCGGCACCGATGATGTAGCTGGAGATCTGGTCGATGAGGACCACGCGCGAGGCCAGACGCTCCCGTATCACGGCGTCCACGCGCTGCAGGGCCGGCTCGGTCGGGTCCGCGGCGTTGGCAGGGGGGGCGGTGGCTTCGAGCACGGAGGGGCGGGTCGGGGCGTCGCGCATTATAGGAAGCCGCGCTCGTTCGAGCGCGCGCCTGCAGCCCGCGTCGCGGGGCGTGTTAGCATCACAGGCTCTGCGCCGGGCGGGCGGCTTCCATGGGGACGCCGCATCTGGATGAGCCTGCGCGCGGCAGTTCTTAGAGAGGTCACACATGTACGCGGTCATAAAAACCGGTGGCAAGCAATACAAGGTTGCAGCCGGCGAAAAGATCAAGGTAGAACAGATAGCTGCGGACGTGGGCCAGGAAATCGTCATCGACCAGGTGCTCGCCGTCGGCAGCGGCGCCGAGCTGAAGGTCGGGGCGCCCTGGGTCACGGGTGCCCACGTCACCGCCACGGTGCTGGCGCAGGGCAAGCACGACAAGGTGCGCATCTTCAAGATGCGCCGCCGCAAGCATTACCAGAAGCACGGCGGCCACCGCCAGACTTATACCGAGCTGCAGATCGGCTCGATCAACGCCTAGAAGGAGCACCCACCATGGCACAGAAAAAGGGCGGCGGCTCCACCCGCAACGGCCGCGACTCGCAACCCAAGATGCTGGGCGTGAAGGTCTTCGGCGGCCAGCAGATCCACGCCGGCGGCATCATCGTGCGCCAGCGCGGCACCAGGTTCCACGCCGGCGTTGGTGTCGGCATGGGCCGCGACCACACGCTGTTTGCGCTGGTCGACGGCGCGGTGTCGTTCGACATCAAGGGCGCGCAGAACCGCCAGACGGTGTTCGTGAAGCCGGTCTGACGAGCCACTTCGCTGCTGCGCGAAGCCCCGGCCTGCCGGGGCTTCGTCGTTTATCCGGTGCCCCGGCACCGCTACCATCCGCTGACCATGAAATTCGTTGACGAAGCCACGATCGACATCGCCGCGGGCGACGGCGGCGCCGGCTGTGCGAGCTTCAGGCGCGAGAAGTTCATCCCCTTCGGCGGCCCCAACGGCGGTGACGGTGGCCGCGGCGGCAGCGTCTGGGCGCTGGCCGACCGCAACATCAACACCCTCATCGACTACCGCTACGCGCGCCGCCACATTGCGAAGAACGGCGAGCAGGGGCGGGGTTCGGACCAGTACGGCGCCGCCGCGCCCGACATCGAACTGCGCATGCCGGTGGGCACCATCATCGCCAACGCCGAAACCGGCGTCGTGATGGTGGAACTGCTCGAACACGGTCAGCGCGCACTGCTGGCCAAGGGCGGCGACGGCGGTTTCGGCAACCTGCACTTCAAGACCAGCACCAACCGCAGCCCGCGCCAGAAGACGCCCGGCTGGCCCGGCGAGGCCTACAAGCTGCAGCTCGAGCTGCGTGTGCTGGCCGACGTCGGGCTGCTGGGCATGCCCAACGCCGGCAAGTCGACGCTGATCGCGGCGATCTCCAATGCGCGGCCGAAGATCGCCGACTACCCCTTCACGACGCTGCACCCCAACCTCGGCGTGGTGCGTGTCGGCCCCGAGCGCAGCTTCGTCGTCGCCGACATTCCGGGCCTGATCGAAGGCGCGAGCGAAGGGGCGGGCCTGGGCCACCAGTTCCTGCGCCACCTGCAGCGCACGCGGCTGCTGCTGCACATCGTCGATGCCGCGCCCTTCGACGACGCCGACCCGGTGGCGCAGGTGCGCGCCATCGCCGCCGAGCTGAAGAAGTACGACCCCAAGCTGCACGCCAAGCCGCGCTGGCTGGTCTTCAACAAGATCGACATGGTGCCGGCGGCCGAACGCGAGCAGCGCGTCAAGGACTGGGTGCGCCGGCTGCGCTGGAAGGGGCCGGTGTTCACGATCTCGGCGCTGGCGCGCGAGGGGCTGCAGCCGCTGCTAGAGGCCATCTGGACGCATGTGGCCGAGTACCAGCGCGAAGAGCCGCTGCCCGACCCGCGCTTCGACGACGAGACGCCGGCGCCGCATGCCTAGCCTGCTTGCCGGCGCACGCCGCATCGTCGTCAAGGTCGGCTCCAGCCTCGTCACCAACGAAGGCCGCGGTGTCGATGCCGAGGCCATCGGCAACTGGTCGCGCCAGCTTGCCGCGCTGGCCAGGCAGGGCCGCGAACTGGTGATGGTCTCCAGCGGCGCCATCGCCGAAGGCATGAAGCGCCTGGGCTGGACGCAGCGGCCGAAGGAACTGCACGAGCTGCAGGCCGCTGCGGCAGTGGGGCAGATGGGGCTGGTGCAGATGTACGAATCGCGGCTGGCCGCGCACGGCATGGCCAGCGCGCAGGTGCTGCTCACGCACGCCGACCTCGCCGACCGCGAGCGCTACCTCAACGCGCGCTCGACGCTGCTGACGCTGCTGGCGCTGAAGGTGATCCCGGTCATCAACGAGAACGACACCGTCGTCACCGACGAGATCAGGTTCGGCGACAACGACACCCTCGGCGCGCTGGTGGCCAACCTCGTGGACGCCGACGCCTACGTCATCCTCACCGACCAGCGCGGCCTGTACTCGGCGGACCCGCGCAAGGATCCGCAGGCGCGATTCATCGCCGAAGCCACCGCCGGCGACCCGGCGCTGGAGGCGATGGCCGGCGGCGTCGGCTCGGGCATCGGCCGCGGCGGCATGCTGACGAAGATCCTGGCCGCCAAACGCGCCGCGGGCAGCGGCACCAGCACCGTCATCGCCTGGGGCCGCGAAGACGACGTGCTGCTGCGCCTGGCCGCCGGCGAGGCCATCGGCACCGCGCTGGTGGCCGGCACGGCCAAGCTGGCGGCGCGCAAGCAGTGGATGGTCGACCACCTGCAGTTGCGCGGCGCTGTGGTGGTCGACGACGGCGCGGCGGCCAAGCTGCGCGACGAAGGCAAGAGCCTGCTGCCGATCGGCGTGCGCGAGGTGACGGGCGAATTCGCCCGCGGCGACGTCATCGCGGTGCGCACGCTGGCCGGTACCGAGGTGGCGCGCGGGCTGGCGAACTACTCGGCCGCCGAGGCGCGGCTCATCGCGCGCAAGCCTTCGGCGCAGATCGAGGCGCTGCTGGGCTACGCCAACGAGCCGGAACTGATCCACCGTACCAACCTGGTGCTGGTGTAGATGCAGCCGCTGCAGCGGCGCCGCGTGCCGCGCGGCTGACGCGGCACGCCCACCGGGCCGCTCACTTCGCCGGTGTCGGGTTGGCCTCGGGGGGCAGCGGCGAGAACGGCTGCGCTTCCGGTTCGGGCCGCTGCGAGCGCAAGCCGGCGCGAAGATAGCGGTTCTGGTGGCTCACGCGCGGCAGGAAACGCGCCAGTTCGGTGAGCGCCAACTCGTAGACGCCGCGCTTGAACTCGATCACCACGTCCAGCGGCACCCAGTAGTCGTTCCAGCGCCAGGCGTCGAACTCCGGGCGGTCGGTGGCACGCAGGTTCATGTCGCTGTCGCGACCCATCAGCTTGAGCAGGAACCAGATCTGCTTCTGGCCGCGGTAATGCCCGCGCGCATCCTTGCGGATGAAGTGGTCGGGCACCTCGTAGCGCAGCCAGTCGCGCGTGCGGGCGAGGATCTGCACGTGCTCGGGGCGCAAACCCACTTCTTCATGCAGTTCGCGAAACATCGCCTGCTCTGGCGACTCACCGTAGTTGATGCCGCCCTGCGGAAATTGCCACGAGTGCGTGCGCAGCCGTTTGCCCCAGAAGACCTGATTACGCGAGTTGAGCAGGATGATGCCGACGTTGGGCCTGAAGCCTTCCCGGTCGAGCATAATCAAATTCCAGATTTGTCACTGATTTCATTATTGCACCGGCGCGGTGCGGCGCGCGAACCCGCGCTAACCCGCATGCGCCTGTGGAGGTCTTTGCGGGCCTCCGAGGGGCCTTGCCAGCGGCCCGGCGCCGCGTGCAGCCCAAGCCCCATGAAAGCCTCCCGGACCTTCATTTCCACGCTCAAGGAAGCGCCTGCCGACGCCGAGGTCGCCAGCCACCGGCTGATGCTGCGCGCCGGCCTCATCAAGCGCCTGGGCGCCGGCATCTACAGCTACATGCCCCTGGGCCTGCGCGTCATACGCAAGGTCGAGAGCATCATCCGCGAAGAGATGAACCGCGCCGGCGCCGTGGAACTGCTGATGCCCGTGGTACAGCCGGCCGAGTTGTGGCAGGAGAGCGGGCGCTTCCAGAAGTACGGCCCCGAGTTGCTGCGCGTCAAGGACCGCCATGACCGCGACTTCGTGATCCAGCCCACCAGCGAAGAAGTCATCACCGACATCGCGCGCCAGGAACTGCGCAGCTACCGGCAACTGCCGCGCAACTTCTATCACATCCAGACCAAGTTCCGTGACGAGCGCCGGCCGCGCTTCGGCGTCATGCGCGGCCGCGAGTTCACGATGAAGGACGCCTATTCCTTCGACCGCGACTTCGAAGCCGGCCGCCGCAGCTACGACGCGATGCACCGCGCCTATTGCGCCATCTTCGACCGCATGGGCCTGCGCTACCGTGCCGTGGCTGCCGACACCGGCGCCATCGGCGGCGACGTCTCGCAAGAATTCCAGGTCATCGCCGACACCGGCGAGGACGCCATCGTCTACTGCCCGAGCAGCGACTACGCGGCCAACATCGAACTGGCCGAAGCGCCGGCGCTGCTGAAGGAGCGCACCGCAGCCGCGCAGCCGCTGGTGAAGACGCCGACGCCGGGCAAGGCCAGCTGCGAAGATGTGGCCGAGTTGCTGGGCCTGCCGCTGCAGCGCACGGTGAAGTCGCTGGTGCTGGCCACCGACGACAAGAACGAGCGCGGGGACATCGTCAAGACCACCGTCTGGCTGCTGCTGGTGCGTGGCGACCACAGCCTGAACGAGGTCAAGGCCGGCAAGGTCGAGGGCCTCAAGGCAGGTTTCCGCTTCGCCACCGGGGCCGAGATCGAAGACCACTTCGGCTGCAAGCCGGGCTACCTGGGGCCGATCGCCACGCGCAAGCCGGTGAAGGTGGTGGCCGACCGCACGGTGGCCCTGATGAGCGACTTCGTCTGCGGCGCCAACGAGGCCGACTTCCACCACACCGGCGCCAACTGGGGCCGCGACCTGCCCGAACCGGATGTCGTGGCCGACATCCGCAACGTGGTTCCCGGCGATCCCTCGCCCGACGGCCTGGGCGTGCTGGCGATCCAGCGCGGCATCGAGGTCGGCCACATCTTCCTGCTCGGCACCAGGTACAGCGACGCCATGAAGGCCACCTACCTGGACGAAGCCGGTAAGCCGCAGGTCTTCGTGATGGGCTGCTACGGCATCGGCGTGACGCGCTTGCTGGGCGCGGCGATCGAGCAGAACCATGACGAGCGCGGCATCGTCTGGCCGCCGTCGATGGCGCCGTTCACGGTGGCGGTCTGCCCGATCGGTTACGAGCGCAGTGCCGACGTGCAGGCGGCCGCCGACCGCTTGCACGACGAGCTGGCGGCAGCCGGCATCGACGTCGTTCTCGACGACCGCGGCGAACGGCCCGGGGCCATGTTCGCCGACTGGGAACTCATCGGCGTGCCGCTGCGCGTGGTGGTGTCCGACCGCGGCCTCAAGGCCGGCACGGTGGAAGTGCAGGGCCGCCGCGACGCCGCGGCCACGGTGCTGCCGCTGGCCGAGGCCGTGGCCAGCGTGAGAGGCCGTCTGCAGGCATGACGCCGGCGCGCCGCGCGCTGCTGGCCACACCGCTGGCGCTGCTGGGCGCACAGTTGCCGCCCTGGCTGCGCCAGGCCCATGCCGGCGCGCAGGTCGAGGAGCCGCTGGCCGACGCCGTGCGTACGGCGCTCGCGGCCTCGGTGGCCGATGCCGCACCGCCCAAGCCCCGCTTCGACAAGGTCGACGAGCGGCTGGCCTACCTGCGTTGGCTGGGGGCCACCAGCCAGCGGCTCAAGCGCCGCATGGCCGAGCACCACACCCGCGTCGAATTCCTGGCCGCCGTCTGGTACGAAAGTCGCCGCGCCGGGCTGGAAACGCCGCTGGTGCTGGGGCTGATCCAGGCCGAGAGCGGTTTCCGCAAGTACGCCATCAGCCGTGCCGGCGCGCGCGGCTACATGCAGGTGATGCCGTTCTGGGCGCGGCTGATCGGCGACGGTGATGCAAGACGCCTCTTCCACCTGCAGACCAACTTGCGCTTCGGCTGCGTCATCCTGCGCCACTACCTCGACCGCGAGCGTGGCGACCTGTTCATGGCGCTGGGCCGCTACAACGGCAGCCGCGGCCGCGCCGAATATCCGAACCTGGTGTTCGGCGCGCGGCGGGCCTGGGACATTCCTCCGGGCTGAAACCTGGACCGGGCGTTCAGGGCGGCGCGGTCAGAGGCCGTTCCACTCCCTCGGCGTCGCGCCCCGCAGGCCCAGCAGCGCGAGCACGCGCTCGACGCTGTCGTCCACCATCTCGGCGATGCCTGCCGGCTTCAGGTAGAAGGCCGGCAAGGGCGGGAAGACGACGGCGCCCATCTCGGTGACGGCGGTCATGTTGCGCAGGTGAGCCAGGTTGAACGGTGTCTCGCGCACCATCAACAGCAGCCGCCGGCGCTCCTTCAGCGTCACATCGGCGGCGCGCGCAAGCAGGTTGTCGGCAAAGCCGTGGGCGATGGCGGCCAGCGTCTTCATCGAGCAAGGTGCCACGACCATCGCCGCGGTGTCGAAGCTGCCGCTGGCCAGGCAGGCACCGACGTCGCCGGGTGCGTAGGCGTGGTCGGCCAGGGCTTCGAGCGCCCTGCGGTCCAGCCCCAGTTCGTGGTGGGCGTTCAGCACGCCCGAAGGCGTGACGACCAGGTGCGTCTGCACGCCCATCGCGCGCGCGCGCGCCAGCAGCCGCACGCCATACACCGCGCCGGTGGCGCCGGTGATGCCGACGACCAGACGCTGAGGTGCGTTCACGACAATGGCCCCGCCGATGGCGCTGCGGGGTGGCTCACCTCAAGCCTTGCCCAGCACCTGCTGCAGTTCGCCGTTCTGGTACATCTCCATCATGATGTCCGAGCCGCCGACGAATTCGCCGTTGACGTAGAGCTGCGGGATGGTGGGCCACTGCGCGTAGTCCTTGATGCCCTGGCGCACCTCTTCGTCTTCGAGCACGTTGAAGGTCTTCAGGTCGTCGGCGCCGCAGGCCTTGAGGATCTGGATCGCACGGCCGGAGAAGCCGCACATCGGAAACTGGGCCGTGCCCTTCATGAAGAGCACGACGCGGTTGCCCTTGACCAATTCATCGATGCGTTGCTGGACGTCGCTCATGGGGATCGATCTCGATCGGTTGCTGTGGGGACTGCGTTTATACGGCATCCCCGGCCGCCGCGGACCGCTGCGCCGCGATGCCCCGGTTGGCGTATCCCGCGGGCGCTGCGGTGCCCGGGGCGTCAGAACGCGTACGACACGCCGAGCTGGATCACCGGCGCCAGGCGCAGGTCGTTGAGCACGTTCTCGAACTGTGCTGCAGTCGGGTTGCCGGCGCCGAAGCGCACGCGCTCGCCCGGACGCAGGCCGCCCAGGCCGATGTCGGCCGACAGGCCCCATCCGGCGCGCGCCGACAGGCTGGTGTAGCCCAGGCCGATATAGGGCAGGGCGACACGGGTGCCGTGGCGGTCGGCCAGGGAAGAGCCCACTTCGCGTGGCCCCCACTGCAGTCCCCCTTCCAGGCGCGACGGCGGCAGCGCCGCGGTGCCGTCGCGCGGCCCGATCGCCAGTCCGCTGGTGACGCGCAGCCCGCCGCTGACCCGTTTGCCGCCGAAGCCGGGGCCGGTGAGGTAGTAGTCGCCGAGCAGCCGAGCGCGGGCCTGTGCCGTGCCCGGCTGGGCCACCGACAGGTCGAAGCGGAAATCGCCGACGCCGAAACGCAGGCTGCGCTCGGGCGTGCGCGCGCCGTGCAGCGCTTCGAGACTCACATTCAGTCCGTCCTGGGCGCCGGCGCTGGCGCCCAGCAGTACAAGCAGGCAGGCAAGAGGGATCCTGACCATCTTCCGCTCCTTCCCCCGGAGCCGGGGACCGGGCCAGCGCGGAAAGCGCCGACCGTCGCGTCGATGGTAGCCCCGCTGGCCCGTCTTGGGTTCGACACAAAGGGTGCAAATACCCCCTCAACTTGGGGCATGTCAAGGTCCGCGCCGCGCGGCAGCCCCGCCGGGCGGCGGCGCATCCCCTCCTCCGGCGGCCGGTGCGGGCCGCCGGCCGCCGCTGCAGCGTTCGTGGCCGGCCAGGTCGTGGCGGGTGCCGACCTGTTCGAACCCGGCGCCGGCCAGGCGCCGGCGCACCGCGTCGCCCTGGTCGCACCCGTGCTCCAGCAGCAGCCAGGCGCCGGGCAGCAGGTGCGCCGCGGCGCCGGCGATCAGCGCGTCGATGGCCGCCAGGCCGTCGATGCCCGGCGTCAGCGCGGCGCGCGGTTCGTGCTTCAGTGCCGGCAGGTGCGGGTCGTCGGCGGCGATGTAGGGCGGGTTGCTCAGCGCCAGGTGCACCGCGGGGGGCGGCAGCGTCGACCACCAGTCGCTGGCCAGCCAGTCCACCGCCAGGCCCAGGCGCTCGCCGTTGGCGCGCGCCACGGCCAGCGCGGCGGCGCTGGCGTCGAGTGCGCGCACGCGAGCGCGCGGGCAGGCGTGCTTGACCGCCAGCGCGATGGCACCGCTGCCGGTGCCCAGGTCCACCACCTGCGGCGTGGCGACCGCCGCCAGCTCGCTGGCCAGCAGTTCCAGCGCCCAGTCGACCAGCGTTTCGGTGTCCGGCCGCGGGTCGAGCACGTCGAACGTGATGTGCAAGGGCAGGCCGTGGAATTCGCGGCTGCCGGTCAGGTAGGCCAGCGGCACGCCGTCGGCGCGGCGCAACAGGTCGGCCAGCACGGCGCCGGCGATCTCTGCGGGCAGGGCGTCGGTGTCGTGCGCCAGCAGCCAGCTGCGCGCCCTTCCCAGGTGGTGCGCCAGCAGCAGCTGCGCGTCGAGCCGATCGACAGCCAGAGCCCGCGCCGCAGCCAGCGCCGCGCCCACGGTGGCGGGCGGCGCGGGGCTCACATCCCGGCGCCGGTTTCCAGCGCCGCCAACTGCTCGGCGGCACGGGCGGCCTGCAGCGCCGCCACCACGTCGCCGAGGTCACCTTCCATGATCTGCCCCAGCTTGTACAAGGTGAGGTTGATGCGGTGGTCGGTGAGCCGGCCCTGCGGGAAGTTGTAGGTGCGGATGCGGTCGCTGCGGTCGCCGCTGCCGATCAGGCCTTTGCGCTGCGCCGCTTCCCTGGCGGCGCGCTCAGTCCGCTCCCTGTCGCGCAGCCGTGCCACCAGCACCGCCATCGCCTTGGCCTTGTTGCGGTGCTGCGAGCGGTCGTCCTGGCATTCGGCCACCAGCCCGGTCGGCAGGTGGGTGATGCGGATGGCGCTGTCGGTCTTGTTGACGTGCTGGCCGCCGGCGCCGCTGGCGCGGAAGGTGTCGATGCGCAGCTCGGCGAGGTTGAGCTGAACCTCCTCGGTTTCGTCGGGTTCGGGCATCACGGCCACCGTGCAGGCGCTGGTGTGGATGCGGCCCTGGCTCTCGGTGGCCGGCACCCGCTGCACGCGGTGGCCGCCGGACTCGAAGCGCAGCTGCTCGTAGACCCGGTCGCCTTCGACGCGCAGCACCAGTTCCTTGTAGCCGCCGAGTTCGGCCGCGCTCTCGCTCATGACCTCGACGCGCCAGCCCTGGCGCTCGAAGAAACGCAGGTACATGCGCGCCAGGTCGCCGGCAAAGAGCGCCGATTCGTCGCCGCCGGTGGCGGCGCGGATCTCCAGGAAGGCGTTGCGCTCGTCGTCGGGGTCGCGCGGGATCAGCGCCGCCTGCAGTTCGGCCTGCAGGCGTTGCATGTCGGCGCTGGCGGCGGCGACCTCCTCGAGCGCCATGGCGGCCATCTCGGGGTCGCTCTCGGCGCCGGCCATCTCGCGCGCGGCGGCGAGGTCGCGTTCGCGCTGCTGCCAGCGGCGGAAACGGCCCACGATGTCCTGCGCTTCGGACTGCTCGCGCGAGAGCTGGCGCCAGCGCTTGATGTCGCCGGCGACCTGCGGGTCGGCCAGGGTCGCGTCGAGCTCGGCCAGGCGCAGGGCCAGGCGCTCGAACTGTTCACGCAGGGCGGGGGTCATGTCTGGGGGTCGAATCCACAGCGCCCGGACAGCGCGCCGGGCGGCTGTGAAGGGGAGCCGCTAACGGCCCTCGCCACCGGGCCGGCGCTGGCCCTGGCGCAGGAACAGGCGCGACACCGTGTCGGCCAGCTTTTCGCGCTCGGCGCCTTCGGCGGCGTGCAGTTCGGCCAGCGTGCCGTGCAGCATCTTGTGCGTCAGGCCCTGGGCCAGCGCTTCCAGCACGCGCTCGACCGGCTCGCCGCGCGCCAGCAGCTTGCGCGCACGCGCCAGCTCGATGCTGCCCCAGTCGTCGGCCTGGCGGTTCAGGGCCTGGATCAGTGGTACCGCGGCGCGCTGGTCGAGCCAGTGCGCGAAGCTCAGCACACCGGCGTCGATGATCGCCTCGGCCTGCTCGACGGCGGCCTGGCGCTTCTCGCCTGCGGTCTGCACCAGCGCCGAGAGATCGTCCACCGTGTACAGGTAGACGTCGGACAGGCGCGAGACCTCGGGCTCGATGTCGCGCGGCACCGCCAGGTCGACCATGAACATCGGGCGATGCCGGCGCGCCTTCAGCGCACGCTCGACGGCGCCCAGGCCGATGATCGGCAGCGTGCTCGCGGTGCAGGAGATGACGGCGTCGAAGTCCTGCAGCCGCAACGGCAGGTCCGACAGGCGCAGGGATTCAGCGCCGAAGCGTGCCGCCAGCCGCTCGCCGCGTTCGAGCGTGCGGTTGGCCACCGCCATGCCCTTGGGCGATCGCGCCGCGAAGTGCGTGGCCACCAGTTCGATCATCTCGCCGGCGCCGACGAAGAGCACGCGGATCTGGCCCAGGTCTTCGAACAGCTGCGCTGCCAGGCGCACCGCGGCGGCGGCCATGCTGATCGAATGGGCGCCGATCTCGGTCGAGGTACGCACCTCCTTGGCCACCGCGAAGGAGCGCTGGAACAGCTGGTGCAGCGTGGTGCCCAGCGTGCCGGCTTCATCGGCCAGGCGCACCGCTTCCTTCATCTGGCCCAGGATCTGCGGTTCGCCCAGCACCATCGAGTCGAGCCCGGCGGCGACGCGAAAGGCGTGGCGTGCCGCGGCCCGGTTCTCCATGACGTAGCTGTGGGCCTGCAACTGGCCGCCGCTGATGCCGCCGCGTTCGGCCAGCCAGTCCAGCGCGGGCCGCACCAGCGCCTGCGCGCTGTCCTTGCCCGCGGCCACGTACAGTTCGGTGCGGTTGCAGGTCGAGACCAGCGCCGCTTCGGGGACGCTGCGCTGCAGCCGCTCGCGCAGGCCGTGCAATGCCGGCGCCATCTGCTCGGGCGCAAAGGCGAGCCGGCCGCGCAGATCCAGCGGCGCCGTCGTGTGATTGAGCCCGAGGGCGAAGACACTCACGCCACAATTGTAGTTTTAGCGGGCCTGACAGCGCCACAGGCTTTGCCGGCAGCGGGCCTGCCGGCGTCGAGCCGCAGCCCGTGCCCCGGAAATACCGCTTCGACGATGGGACCGCTTGACGCCTTTTGGCACCTCACCAACCTGTTCGTGCCCGCGCTCGCGCTGGGTGCCCTGGCGGCTGCCTTGGCCAAGCTGGCGTGGCGGCGCGCCCTGGCCGGCGTGAGCTGGCGCCGGCTGGCCGGGCCGGCCTGCGCAGCGTGTGCCGTGGTGACGCTGGCCGGGCTGGTGCTGTTCGGGCGCGACGGCAAGATGGCCACCTACGGCGCGATGGTGCTGGCCTGCGCCGTCATGCTGTGGTGGCAGGGTTTCGGTCCCGGTCGGGGCCGGCGCTGACGCTGTCCTGCACCACCGGCACACCGCGCAGCGAGTGCGGCAGCGCCTGGGAGATCGATACGTCCAGCATCTGCCCGACCAGCCGCGCCGCCTGCGGCCCGCCGTCGAAGTTGACGATGCGGTTGCATTCGGTGCGGCCCATCAGCTCGTGCGGATCCTTGCGCGAGGGGCCTTCGACCAGGATGCGCTGCACCGTGCCGACGCGGCTGGCACCGATGCGGCGCACGTTGGTTTCGACGGCGGCCTGCAGGCGCTGCAGGCGCTCGAGCTTGGCCGAGTGCGGCGTCTCGTCTTGCAGTGCCGCCGCCGGCGTGCCCGGGCGCTTGCTGAAGACGAAGCTGAAGGAGCTGTCGAAACCGACCTCGTCGATCAGGCCCATCATGCGGGCGAAGTCGTCCTCGGTCTCGCCCGGGAAGCCGACGATGAAGTCGCTGGACAGGCTGATGCCGGGCCGCACGGCGCGCAGCTTGCGGATCGTGCTCTTGTATTCCAGCACCGTGTAGCCGCGCTTCATGGCCATCAGGATGCGGTCGCTGCCGTGTTGCACCGGCAGGTGCAGGTGGTTCACGAGCTTTGGCAGGCGGGCGTAGGCGTCGATCAGGCGTGGTGTGAACTCCTTCGGGTGGCTCGTCGTGTAGCGGATGCGCTCGATGCCGGGGATGCCTGCCACGCAGTCCAGCAGCAGCGCGAAGTCGGCGCTCTCGGCCGTGGCGCCCATCGCGCCGCGGTAGGCATTGACGTTCTGCCCGAGCAGCGTCACTTCCTTCACACCCTGTTCGGCCAGTCCGGCGACTTCGTTCAGCACGTCGTCGAAGGGCCGGCTGACCTCTTCGCCGCGCGTGTAGGGTACGACGCAGTACGAGCAGTACTTGGAGCAGCCCTCCATGATGGAGACGAAGGCGCTCGCGCCGTCGACGCGTGCCGGCGGCAGGTGGTCGAACTTCTCGATCTCGGGGAAGCTGATGTCGACCTGCGGCCGGCGCTGGCTGCGGCGGGCCTCGATCATCTGCGGCAGGCGATGCAGCGTCTGCGGGCCGAAGACGAGGTCGACATACGGCGCGCGTTCGATGATGGCCGCACCCTCCTGGCTCGCCACGCAGCCGCCGACGCCGATGAGCACGCCCTTCTTCTTCAGGTGCTTGACGCGGCCGAGGTCGCTGAAGACCTTTTCCTGCGCCTTTTCGCGCACCGAGCAGGTGTTGAAGAGGATGAGGTCGGCTTCGTCGACGTCGGTGGTGGGCTCGTAGCCCTCGGCGGCGCGCAGCACGTCGGCCATCTTGTCCGAGTCGTAGTCGTTCATCTGGCAGCCGAAGGTGCGGATGTAGACTTTCTTCGTGCCGCTCATGGCCGGCTCCAGACCTGCGCCGCGGGGTCGAAGAGCCAGCTGCGGGCCTGTTCGGGCGTCGTCGGCCACGGGCGCTTGGCGATCTCCGCCGGGGTCAGCACCCAGACGTCCTGCAACTGGCCGGCCATGTCCACCGTGTAGTGCACGACCAGGCGCTGCTCGATCAGCGCGCCGGACACGACGAACAGGTTGTTGTCGGCGCGGATGCGCGCGCCGGGCGCCAGGCGTGCCGGGCGGCCGTTCAGGCGTGCCTCGGGCGGCTGCAGCACGACGAGTTCGCCACGCAGCGCGTTGGCGGGGAAGTTGCGCTGCATCTGGGCAACGGCCGGCAGGGCACACGCCAACAGGGTGGCGGCCAGCGTGACACAGCGAATCATGGTGTGGACCCAGGGGCTGTGAAAACAAAAGGCCCGGGCTGGGGAGCCCGGGCCGCGAACTTGGTGGCGCTTCAGGGATTTGAACCCCGGACCTGCGGATTATGATTCCGTCGCTCTAACCAGCTGAGCTAAAGCGCCTGAGCCCGCAATTATAGCGAGCCGTCCCGGCTGCGCGCAGGCCAGCATCACCCGCGGGAATCGATGTTCAGTTTCTTCAAGAAGAAGGCGCCACCGCCGGTCGCGCCTGCGACCGGGTCTGCGCCTGACCCGGCCGCAGCCTTGCCGCCAGCGCTGGCGCCGGCGCCGGCGCCGCAGCCCGAACCCCGCAGTCGCTGGTTCTCCCGCCTCGCGGTGGGGCTGCGCAAGACGGGTGCGGGCATCGCGCAGGTCTTCACCGGCACCCGCATCGACGACGCGCTGTACGAGGACCTGGAGTCGGCGCTGCTGCTCGCCGACGCCGGCATGCCGGCAACGCAGTACCTGCTCGCCGACCTCAAGCAGCGGGTCAAGGACACCAGGACCACCGATCCGGCGGCGGTGAAGTCGCTGCTGGCCGACGCCATCACGGCCTTGCTGTTGCCCCTGCAACGACCGCTGGTCATTGGCGGTGCCGACGGCCAGGCCAGCCCGACCGTGATCATGGTCACCGGCGTCAACGGTGCCGGCAAGACCACCAGCATCCGCAAGCTCACCCGCTACCTGGTGGAGGCCGACAAGAAGGTGCTGCTGGCAGCGGCCGACACGTTCCGCGCTGCGGCGCGCGAGCAGCTCGCCGTGTGGGCCGGCCGCAACCAGGTCGAGATCGTCAGCCAGGAAGGCGGCGACCCGGCGGCAGTGACCTTCGACGCCGTGACGGCCGGGCGCGCACGCGGCTGCGACGTCGTCATCGCAGACACCGCGGGCCGCCTGCCGACGCAAGTGCACCTGATGGCGGAGCTGAAGAAGATCCAGCGCACGATCGCCAAGGCGATGCCGGGGGCGCCGCACGAGGTGCTGCTGGTGGTGGACGGCAACACCGGGCAGAACGCGCTGGCGCAGGTCAAGGCCTTCGACGCCGCGCTCGGACTCACCGGTCTCGTCGTCACCAAGCTCGATGGCACCGCCAAGGGCGGCGTGCTGGCGGCCATTGCACGCTGGGGCGCCGAGCAGGGGCGGGTGGTGCCCGTCTACTTCATCGGTATCGGCGAGAAGCTGCAGGACCTGCAGACCTTCGACGCGCGCGAATTCGCGCAAGCCCTGCTCGGCTGACCCGACGGCGCGTCGGCGCGGGGGTCAGCGCGCGCCGGCGGCGGTCTCGAGTTCCTCGAAGAAGGCCGAAGGCACCGGCTCCATCGATGCGTCCATGGCGGCTTCCAGCGCCGCGCGGTCGCCGTCGGCCAGGATCTCCGACATCTCGGCGACCGGGATCAGCGGCATCGGCCGCGAGGGGCTGGACTTGATGCCGGCGGCCGCCGGGCCGGCCAGCGACGCCAACGAAGCACGCACGAAGGCGAGGTTCGGCAGTTCGCCCTCGCGCCAGACATGCACCTGGATGCCGGCGGCCCGCAGCACGCGGGCCATGCGTTCGTGGCGCTTGCGGCTGCGCTCGGTCTCCTGTGCCGCGCGCACGTCGATGACGGCCAGCACCCTGGAGCCGGCGCCGCACAGCAGCAGGTCGGCGCTGAGCGAGCCCACGCGCTGCAGCCACTCGCCATAGGAGCGGCGCGACGGCACGCGGATGAAGCGCGCCAGCGGCACCTGGGCCAGCACCAGGAATCCGGGCATCGCGCGCTTGAGCAGGTCGTGCGCCTCGCGTTCGGTGATCGACAGCACGCGCGCCGGCTCGGGCGGCCAGCCGGCCAGGGTGTCGGCAGCCTCGCGCGCCGACGTGCCGCGCCGGTTGGACTGCTGCTGGCGCAGGCGCAGGGCCAGCAGCGTGAGCAGCAGCAGCACCGTGGCCGGCAAGGCAAAGGAGGCGATGGGGGTCAGGAAGTCCATGGTGACGCGTGTCGGCCGGCAGTCGTATCTGCAACATCGGCGCGCCGAGCCCGGACTTGACAGCCCGGGTGCCAGAGAAATGTATCGAGGCGTTGCGCCGCTGGTGGACAGGCTCCTAGCGCGGCATGCCGGGGAAGCCGCCGCCGCCCATGCGCTTCATCATCTTCATCAGGCCGCCGCCCTTCATCTTCTTCATCATGCCCTGCATCTGCTCGAACTGGTTGAGCAGGCGGTTGACCTCCTGCACCTGCACGCCGGCACCCAGGGCGATGCGGCGCTTGCGCGAGGCCTTGATGAGATCGGGCTTGCGTCGCTCCAGCGGCGTCATGGCGCAGATGATGCCCTCCATGCGCTTCACGTCGCGCTCGGCGCGGCCCATGTCGGCGCCGGCGGCGCGGCTGGCCAGCTGGCTGGGCAGCTTGTCCATGAGCCCGGCCAGGCCGCCCATGTTCTTCATCTGCGTGATCTGGCCCAGGAAGTCGTTGAGGTCGAAGCCGCTGCCCGACTTCACCTTCTCGGCCAGCTTGTGCGCGGCGTCCATGTCGACGCCCTTCTGCACCTCTTCGACCAGCGCCAGGATGTCGCCCATGCCGAGCACGCGGCCGGCGTGGCGCTCGGCGTCGAAGACCTCCAGGCCGTCGATCTTTTCCGAGATGCCGGCGAACTTGATCGGCACGCCGGTGACCTGGCGCACCGACATCGCGGCACCGCCGCGCGCATCGCCGTCGAGCTTGGTCAGCACGACGCCGGTGAGCGGCAGCGCGTCCTTGAAGGCCTTGGCCGTGTTCACCGCGTCCTGGCCCTGCATGGCGTCGACGATGAACAGCGTCTCCACCGGCTTGAGCACCTCGTGCAGCTCGCGGATCTCGGCCATCAGCGCTTCATCGATGCCCAGGCGGCCGGCGGTGTCCACCAGCAGCACGTCGAAGTAGTGGCGCCTGGCGTAGTCCAGTGCGGCCAGTGCGATGTCGCGCGGCTTCTGCTCGGGCGCCGAAGGGAACCATTCGGCGCCGGCCTGCGCCGTCACCGTCTTCAGCTGCTCGATGGCCGCCGGCCGGTAGACGTCGGCCGACACCGTCAGCACCTTCTTCTTGCGCCTGGTGATGAGGTAGCGCGCCAGCTTGGCGGTGGTCGTGGTCTTGCCTGCACCCTGCAGGCCGGCCATCAGGATCACCGCGGGCGGTTGCGTCGCCAGGTCGAGGTCGGCCACCGGGCCCTTGTGGGGTCCGGCCGGGTCCGGCCCCATCGTCGCCGCCAGCTCCTTGTGCACGATGCCCACCAGCGCCTGGCCGGGGTTGAGCGAGCCCACCACCTCCTGGCCCAGCGCCTTGTCCTTGACACGGGCGATGAAGTCGCGCACCACGGGCAGCGCCACGTCGGCCTCGAGCAGGGCCATGCGCACCTCGCGCAGCATGTCCTGCACGTTGCCTTCGGTGATGCGGGCCTGGCCGCGCATCGTCTTCACCAGCCTGCTCAGCCGGTCACTCAGGGTCGAGGCCATCGCCATGCGTACCCGCGGCTAGCGGGCCCTTGATCAGTACACTGTCGTGATGATTCTATCGACCGCCTCTCCCACGCTCGCCCCGGGCGGAGCATTGCTGCTCGCGGTGGTCGCGGCGATGCTGTACGTGGTGGCGGCCGTGCCGCTGCCGCGGCTGCGGCGCTTTTCGACGGCCGCCCTGCTGGGCGGCTTCGTGCTGCACCTGCTGCTGCTGGTGGTGGACATCGGCGGCCTGGGCCAGCCCGAGTCGGGTGCGCGGCTGGGCTTCGGCCCCGTGCTGTCGATGGCGGTGTGGCTGGTGCTTGCCGTGCACACGGTGGAAAGCCGCTTCGTGCCCTTGCCCGCGGTGCGGCAGTGGCTGGGTTTTGCCGGCGCGCTGGCGGTGGTGCTGGCGGCGGTATTCCCCGGCGACACCCGGCCCGTGACCTCGGCGCTGGCGCCGCTGCACTTTGCGCTGGGCGTGGGATCCTATGGGCTGTTCGGCGCCGCGGTGCTGCACGCGATCCTGCTGGACGCGGCCGAGCGCCGGCTGCGCGCCGGGGGGCCCGGCAGCGGGCGCGCCCTGGGCATGCCGCTGCTGCAGCTCGAGCGCCTGACGTTCCGCTTCGTCGAAGCCGGGTTCGCGGTGCTCACCGCCACCCTGGCGCTCGGCGCCGTGACGGCGGCCGTCGGTGTGCATGGCTGGCGCTGGGACCACAAGACCGTGTTCTCGATGTTGGCCTGGGGCGTGTTCGCCGCGCTCCTGGTCGGCCGCCACCGGCGCGGCTGGCGTGGCCGCAGCGCCACGCGCTGGCTCTACGCCGGTGCGGCGCTGCTGCTGCTGGGCTACGCGGGGTCGCGCTTCGTGATGGAAGTGCTGCTCGGGCGGGCCGTGTCCTGATGCGCTGGAGCCCACCATGAAATACCTCGTGCTGATCGGCGTGCTGGTGCTGGCCTGGGTGCTCTTCTTCAAGGTCCGCCGCAAGCCGCCACCGGTGGGTCGGCCCGATGCGACACCGCAGGTTGCGGCCATGCTCGCCTGCACGCACTGCGGCCTGCATGTACCCAAGGCAGAAGCCCTGTTCGACGCGTCCGGCCGGCCCTACTGCGGCGAGGCGCATCGCCTGGCCGGGCCGCAGTGAAGTGCCCCCCCCCGTAGCGCCTTCGGCGCTCCCCCCCAGGGGGGCGACGCCAGCGGACCGGCCGAGCCGGATCCGCGGCGTCTGCTGGGCTGTTTCGGATTCACACGCGCTCGGCCGCGCCGCGGATGAATCGGCCTGACCCCGCCACCGGGCCGCAGGCCGTGTCGCCCGAGCAGGAGCGAGGGCGGCGCGATCGCCGCAGTGGCGACCGTCGCCAGGCCGGTGGTCCGCCGGCGCCCGACACGCTGTTCGGCGCCAGCGACATGCACTCGTCGGCGGACTCCTTCTTCGACCCGGGCTGGCTGGCTGCGGGCGATGCACCCGCCGACAGCCGTTTCCTGCTGCGCCAGGCGCGGCGTGCGGCGCGCGAGCAGGACAGTGCCCTGACGCGCATCTTCCGCACCTACGCGGCGGCGCGAGCGGCCATCGGTGTCGGCCTGGTCGCGGTGCAGGGCGCGGGCAGCCTGCTCGGGGCACGCCACTCGGAGTGGGTGGCGCTGATCTCGGTCGTCTACGCCGTGCAGGCGGTCGTGCTCTGGCTGCTGCCGCGCTTTGGCGCGCTGGCGCAGCTACCACAGAATGCGTGGCAGCGGCGCCGCCAGTGGCTGGCGACGATCGGCGTCGACCTGCTGGCCTTCACCTTGCTGCACCTGCTGGCCGTCGGCTCCACCTTCAACTTCACCGCGCTGCTCGTGCTGCCGGTGCTGATGGCCGGCGTGCTGACCTCACGCCTGCTGGCGCTGGGCACGGCAGCGGCGGTGGCGCTGATGCTGCTGCTGGTGGCATCACGCTCGGTGCTCGACGGCGCCGACGCGCAACTGCTGCTGCTGCAGTCGGGCCTGGCCGGGCTGGGCCTGTTCATCATCACGCTGCTGTCCGGTGAACTGGCCGGGCGCCTGGCGCGCGAGGAACTGGCCGCGCGCGGCAGCCTCGAGCTGGCGCGGCAGCAGGCGCAATTGAACCGGCTGGTGATCGAGGAGATGGCCGACGGCGTGCTGGTCATCGACCGCCGGCTGCGCGTGCGGGCCGCCAACCCGGCGGCGCGAGCGCTGCTGGTGGAGCAGGGCCTGGGCCCGCCGGCCCCCTTCGCGCTGCGCGACCGGCCGGCCTGGAGCGCGCTGCAGCAGGCGGTGGAGCGGGCCTTGGCCGAAGGCAGCTGGCCCGAGGCCGGGCACGACACCCCGCTGGCCTTCGACGGCGGCCACACGCGAACCTTGCGCATGCGCGTGCGCTTCATGCGCAGCCGCACGCCTGCTGCGCGTGCCGCCGTGGCGGGCGAAGACCGCGCCGGCGAGCCCTTCGCGGTGCTGCTGATCGAAGACCTGCGCACGCTGCAGGCGCGCATCCGGCAAGAGAAGCTGGCGGCCATGGGCCGCGTCTCGGCCGGCATCGCGCACGAGATCCGCAACCCGCTGGCCGCCATCTCCCAGGCCAACGCGCTGCTGCTGGAAGAGGAGCTGCCGCCGGCCCAGCAGCGGCTGGCGCGCATGGTGGCCGACAACGTCGCGCGCCTGAAACGCCTGGTCGACGACGTGACGGAGGTGGCGCCTGGCCTGGCCCCCACGGCGCGCGCCGTCGATGCCGTGGCCGAGGTGGCCGCCGCCGCCGCCGACTGGGCCCGCACCGTGCAACTGCCGACCGGGGCCGGCAGCCGCCTGCGCGTGGACCTGCCCGCCACGCCGCTGACGGTGTCGTTCGACCACGAACACCTGCGCCGCGTGCTCGTCAACCTGCTCGACAACGCGCAGCGTCACGCCAGTGCCGAGCCGGGTGCGATCTGGCTGCGCCTGGCCGCGCGCGACGAGGGCAGCGCCGAGTTGTCGGTGCTCAGCGACGGCGCCCCGATACCGCCCGAGGTCGAGCGGCACCTGTTCGAGCCCTTCTTCTCGACGCGCAGTCGCGGCTCCGGCTTGGGCCTGTATATTTGTCGCGAACTGTGCGAGCGCTTCGGCGCCAGCATCGAATACCGCCCGCGCCCGGCCACCGAGAGGCTGCGCAACGAGTTCGTCGTCAGCCTGCGCCGCGTCGCCGCTGCCGACACGCCCCACGGACCGCCGCCGCCTTGACCCCAGCCCAGAGTTCGACCGTGAGCCCCCGCCTGCTGGTCGTCGACGACGAGCCCGACCTGCGCACACTCTACGAGCTGACGCTGCTGCGCGAAGGCTACGACGTCGAAAGCGCCGGCACGGTCGAGGAAGGCTGGGCACGCCTGGTCGAAGCCGGCCGTGACGGCTTCAAACTCGTCATCACCGACATGCACCTGCCCGACGGCACCGGCCTGGACCTGCTGCGCCGCATGGAAGAAGCGGGCCGCCGGGAAAAGGCCATCGTCATCACCGCCTACGGCTCGCCCGAGAACGCGGTCGAAGCGCTCAAGGCCGGCGCCTACGACTACCTCACCAAGCCGGTGGATCTGCGGCAGTTCCGCGCCGCGGTGGCATCGGCGCTGGGCCGCCCGCCCGGCGGAGCGACGCCCGCG